>CAZAED010000013.1:0-33466 GCA_964484145.1 uncultured Candidatus Saccharibacteria bacterium
GCGCAGCTTATGCCGGTGGACTTGTTGCAAACAATGTAAACGCGGCGAACACTATTGCTACGAGTTACGCCGGTGGTGAGACTGTTACGGGTACGTCAGGAACTGGCGGAGTGGGCGGTACGGGCGGAAATGGTGGTGCTCCTGGGACTGCAGTTGCCGGAGGTGCTGGTGCTGCCGCAGGCGCGGCCGGAGCGGGCGGCGTTCTGTATATAGGAGGGTTTGTTGGTTTTAACAACGGTACGATTCAGACAAATTCATATTCTTCGGTAGCTTCGGTCACTGGAACTGCGGGTAGTGGCGGACAGGGGGGTACTGGAGGTGATGGCGCAAATGGTTCAGATGGTACAAGTGGTGCGGGAGCAGTGGGTGGAGTGGGAGGCGCAGCAACTGCTGGTGGTGCCGGTGGTATTGGGTATGGTGGCGGATTTGTCGGATGGCATAATACTGCTAGAACAATTAGTGATGCGTTCGTGCGAGGTAATTTCACATTTTCTGGTGGAGCCGGAGGGGCTGGCGGAACTGGCGGAACTGGCGGTAACGGAGGTAATGGAGCATCAGCTGGTACTGGTGGCACCGGAGGAGCAGCGGGAGCGAGCGGCGCTGGTACTGTTGGTGGAGTGAAGTATGGTGGAGGGTTTGCTGGCTACAATCTTGGAACAATAAATACTGTGTATTTTGTTGGGTCAGTTACAGTCACTGGTGCATCCGGCGGTGTTGGTGGTAACGGGGGTAATGGAGGAATGGGAGGAAATGGTGGACCAACTGGCGCGGGTGGTGTTGGAGGTGCGCAGGGTGCGACTGCGGCAGGAGGCGCCGGTGGTGCGCTTCATGCTGGGGGACTTGTCGGATACAACTTTACCGCTGGAGTCATCTCCGGTTCTTGGACTGCAGGTACTGTGACAACTACCGGAGGTGCCGGTGGTAACGGAGGCGTGCGAGGAATTTCAGGAACAGGAGGAAACGGTGGAAGTGGTGCTGGTGGTGCCGGAGGCGCGGGAATAGCCGGAGGGGCTGGTGGCGCCGGTGGCGCAAGTAATGCGGGCGGACTTATAGGTTCTAATATTACAACAGGATCTTTTAATACGAGTTATACATCTACAACTGTGACTATGGTTGGTGGGGCTGGTGGCGCGGGCGGTACGGGCGGAAAAGGAGGTAATGGTGGTGTCGGTGGTTCTGCAGGAAACGGTGGTGCGGGTTCAGTTGGATTAGTCGGTGGTGTCGGTGGTGTCGGTGGTGCGGTTACCGGTGGTGGTTTAGTAGGAGACAACACAGGAATAATTACAAACGCATACGCGCTCGGTAATGTAACAGCAACTGCTGGAACTTCTGGTAACGGCGGGACTGGTGGTGCCGGAGGAAACGGTGGCGCAGCAGGTGGTGCTAGTGCGGGTACAAATGGAAACGGTGCCAATGGTGGCGCGGGTGGTGCTGGTGCAAGTGCTTACGCTGGAGGACTTTTAGGAAGTCAGGCGACATCACTTGTTACAAACACGTACTCTTTAGGAGTACCGACTGCGGCAAAAACTTCCGGAGCTTCCGGTGGTACAGCAGGTAGTGCTGGTACAGGTGGAACTGGTGGGAGTGCGGGGTCAAATGGTTCAGTCGGAGCCTCGGCCGCTCTTCAGTACGCCGGTGGTATAGTCGGAAACCCGGTAAGCGGAACTTGGGCGTCTAGTTATTGGGACACCACTCTTTCCGGAAAAACAGATGGCGCCGGTAACGCAACAACGCCTTCTAACACAAGCGGGAAAAATACAACGCAAATGAAGCAGCAAACAACATTTTCGAACTGGGATTTTACAGTATTGCCGGTATGGAAAATTACTGAAGCTACAACCACACCTTATTTTAATTATCAAGTTGCGTCAGATGCCCCGACAAATGTAACAGCAGTTGCCGGTAATGGACAAGCGACTATTTCATTTACTCCGCCGGCAAATACTGGCGGCTCTGCAATTACTAGTTATACAGTAACTTCCAACACGGGCGGGTTTACCGCAACCGGCGGGGCTTCACCTATTACGATAACTGGTTTAGTAAATGGTACAACGTATACGTTTACCGTAACCGCGACAAATATTTCAGGTACCAGTACCCCTTCATCAACAAGCAATGCTGTGGTCCCGGCAACGGTACCGGGATCCCCAACCGGAGTTACTGCGGTTCGTGGAAACGGCCAGGCGACTGTTTCTTTTACTGCGCCGGTATCAGATGGGGGCTCGGCAATAACCGGTTATTTGGTAAGTTCCAACACGGGCGGGTTTACCGCAACCGGTGGGTCTTCGCCCATAGTAATTACCGGACTTTCAAATGGAGCTACATATACATTTACAGTTGTAGCTATAAATTCTGCAGGCACAAGCACACCTTCGTCAACAAGTAATTCAGTTGTGCCGGCTACCGTGCCGGGGGCTCCGACGAGTCCGGTGGCAGTTCGTGGAAACGGCCAGGCGACTGTTTCTTTTACTGCGCCCGTATCAGATGGGGGCTCGGCTATTACCATATATACTGTCTATTCCAACACGGGCGGGTTTACCGCAACCGGTGGGTCTTCGCCCATAGTAATTACCGGACTTTCCAATGGTGTAACATATACCTTCACTGTTACAGCTAGTAACGATGTTGGAACGAGTACGGCTTCGAGTGTAAGTAATTCCGTTGTTCCGGCAACTGTTCCGGACGCACCAACTATTGGAACCGCTACAAGGGGTAATGGTCAGGCGACAATAACATTTACTCCACCCGCAGAGAATGGTAGTTCAACTATTATTAGTTATACCGTTACCTCGAGCGTTGGTGGTTTCACCGCGAGCGGAGCGGGTTCTCCGCTCACAGTAACCGGTTTAACCAACGGAGTCAGCTATACCTTTACGGTAACTGCCACAAACGGTGTTGGTACTAGTTCGCCTTCGAGCGCCAGTAACGCAGTTGTCCCGGCAACTGTACCGGATGCGCCTACCATTGGCACCGCTACCAGAGGAAATGGTGAAGCGGTGGTTACCTTTAGTGCGCCTTCGTCAGACGGAGGTTCAAGTATTTTGTATTATACGGCCACTTCTAACGTTGGCGGATTTACTGCTACCAGCAGCTCGTCTTCTATTACTGTGACCGGGCTTTCAAACGGTACAGCGTACTCATTTACTGTGATAGCAACAAATGCCGTGGGAACTAGCTCGCCTTCGAGCGCAAGCAACAGTGTTTCGCCGGCTACTGTCCCGGACGCTCCTACGAGTGTAAGCGCCACAGCCGGAAATGGTGAAGCCACTGTCACTTTCACAGCTCCCGTCAACAACGGTTATTCGGCAATTACTAGTTACACAGTAAGTTCAAACACCGGCGGGTTTACCGCAACCGGTGGGTCTTCTCCTATTACCATTACCGGTTTAACCAATGGAGTTAGCTATACATTTACCGTAACTGCCACCAATGGTGTTGGAACAAGTTCGCCGTCTAGTACCAGTAATTCCGTAACCCCAAAAACAAGTCCGGACGCACCAACTATTGGAACCGCTACCAGAGGAAACGGTGAAGCAACCATAACATTTACTCCGCCGGTAAATAATGGTGGTTCGAGTATTTTATATTACACAGCCAGCTCGAATGTTGGCGGCTTTACAGCAACCGGTGGCAGTTCGCCAATTACTGTAACAGGATTAACTAACGGTGTTACTTATACTTTTACAGTGACTGCGACGAATTCTGCTGGCACAAGTACCCCTTCCGGAACCAGTAATTCGGTTGTTCCTGCTACCGTACCCGATGCTCCTACCGGCGTGAGCGCCACCAGAGGAAATGGTCAAGCGACTGTTTCGTTTACTGCTCCTGTTTCAAACGGCGGTTTGGCAATTACCAGCTATACGGTCAGTTCAAATGTTGGCGGTTTTAGCGCCTCAGGTGGCAGTTCGCCAATTACTTTAACAGGGTTAACCAATGGAGTTAGCTATACCTTTACGGTGACTGCTACGAACGGTGTGGGAACAAGTTCTACTTCTAGTCCCAGTAGCGCGGTAACTCCGGCAACTACGCCTGATGCTCCGACGAGTGTGACTGCGGTTGCGGGAAATGCTCAAGCTACTGTTTCGTTTACCGCTCCTGTTTCAGACGGCGGTTCGGCAATTACCAGCTATATTGTAAATTCTAATGTCGGTGGTTTTAGCGCAACAGGTGGAAATTCACCTATTATAATTACCGGACTTTCCAACGGTGTAACATATACATTTACTGTTTCGGCAATAAACGCTTTGGGAACCAGCACCCCTTCCGGAACCAGCAATTCGGTAGTCCCGGCAACAGCTCCGGATGCGCCAACAATTGGCACTGCTACCAGAGGAAATGGTGAAGCAACCATAACATTTACTCCGCCGACAAGTAACGGCAGTTCTACTATTACAAGTTATACGGTGTATTCAAGCACCGGTGGGTTTACTGCAACGGGCGGAGGTTCACCAATTACCATAACCGGACTTTCAAACGGCACGGCATATAGTTTTACAGTGACCGCAACTAACGCAATGGGTACGAGTTCTCCTTCCAGCGCAAGTAATACAGTTACTCCGGCAACTGTTCCGGACGCACCTACTAGTGTAACTGCGGTTCGTGGAAATGGCGAGGCAACTATAACTTTCACCGTTCCTGCTTCAAACGGCGGTTCGGCAATTACCGGTTATACTGTAACGTCGAGTCCCGGAGGTGTTACGGCCAGCGGCGGAAATTCACCTATTACCATAACTGGACTAACCAATGGAGTTAGCTATACATTTACCGTGACCGCCACAAATGCAGTCGGTACTAGCGCTGCTTCTAGCGCAAGCAGTGCGGTAACTCCGGCAACTGTTCCGGACGCACCAACTAACGTTGCTGCTGCGGTAGGCGACTTAAGCGCTGGTGTTTCGTGGTCTGCGCCGGCTAGCAATGGCGGTTCGAGCATTTTGTATTACACTGTAACTTCAAACACCGGTGGGCATACCGCCACCACCAGCGGAACTTCTTTGGTTATGACTGGACTGACAAATGGCGTGACATATACATTTACGGTTACCGCAACTAACATTTTAGGAACCGGCGGTTCTTCGGGGACAAGTAATTCGGTTGTGCCGGCTAGTGTGCCGGGGGCACCAACTAACTTAGCTGCTACTGTACAGGATAGCAGTATAGACCTTTCTTGGTCAGCGCCAGCTTCCAGCGGGGGTTCGGCTATTACTGACTATGTAATAGAGTACAAGTTAACCAGTGGTGGGACATGGTCGGTTTTTAGCGACGGCGTAGGTACTACACCTGCAACTACTGTAACTAGTTTATCTAACGATAATTCTTACGACTTTAGAGTTTACGCAAAGAATGTTATTGGGACCGGTTTGGCCTCCGGTGAGGTTAGCGCAACTCCCGGCGCTCCGGCTCAAGTTATTATTCAGTCTATAAGCGATGCAGTTATTCCCACTATTGGTGCGGATATCCGTATAACTAACGAAGGTAGTATTCCTTATGAATATCAATATACTTGGTGTGTAACTAACTCAAGTTCAAATTTGTGTGGAGGGGGAGATGATGTATTTAGCTCAACTGCCGCGAAACTTATTAACCCCGGAGAAAATTTTGACACAACACTCAATTCAACCGTCTCATCTGAAGGAGATTATTCTTTCCATATTCGCGTAAATTTTGGTTCCGATTCTTCCGAAGCAAACCAGTCCTTTACCGCAGTTTCCGCTACGCCCACTCCAACGCCTACTCCAACCCCGACTCCCACTCCAACGCCTTCGGGTGGCGGAGGTGGTGGTGGGGGCGGAGGAGGCGGAGGCGGTGGACCGTCTAGTCCTGTTACTATTCCACAAACAACTACTTTACCGGCTAGGAAGTTTACCTCTGACTTAAACGGCGACGGCATAGTAGACTCGGTAGACTTTTCTATCATGCTTGCGTTTTGGAAAACCCCGCCACCCTTTAAAAATGAGTGGGTAGATATAAATAAAGACGGGCGGGTGGACTCCATAGATTTTTCCATCCTCTTGTTCCAATGGAAACGTAAAGAATAAATTTTATGAACAATATAAAAAATCTTTCAGTATTTATAAAAATTAGCCTAGCTTTAATTTTACTGCCCAACTGGGCTTGGGCCGCTAGTCTATACGGTGTGGGGCCGGAAAATTCAGTGGGTAGCGGCGACACTTTTATTGTGCGAGTGTTTGTAGATACAGAAGGCAAAAGTTTGAACGTGGTGGAAGGGAGTATAGGAATTTCCGGCGCCAGTGTTTCAGAAATTAGTTTAGGAGGTTCGGTAATGTCTTTATGGCCTGTTTCGCCGGAAGTAAAAAATTCTTCTATAGTTTTTACCGGCGGCGCTGTGGGAGGGTTTAACCAAACAAACGCTCTGCTATTTAGTATAGCTTTAACTGCTCAAACTCCAGGTGAGGTAGAAGTAAAGCCCCAAGGTGTAACCGCTTACGAAAACGACGGAAAAGGTACAGCCCTAAAACCTGTTTTAAAAACCACAATTATAAAAGTCAAAACCGCTGCTTCTGGTTCTACTAAAAACAACGAATGGCAAGCTTTAGTTTCGGAAGATAAAACTCCGCCCGCGGATTTTACTATAACTTTGGGCCAGGACAGTACAGTTTACCAAGGCAAAAAGTTTTTAAGTTTTGAAACAACTGACGCGGGCTCAGGTGTAGACTTTTACGAAGTTATAGAAGGCAACGACCCAGGCGTAAGAAGCACCAGCCCTTACATTTTAAAAGATCAAACCGGGCGTTCTAAGGTTACGGTTAGAGCTTACGACAAAGCCGGCAATATAAAAACAGCAGTTTGGACCCCAAGTGTTTCTGGAAATTTCAAAATTATTTTGATTGGAATAATAATTTTAATATTTTCTGCTATACTATATATAGTCTATATAAGAAGGCGCAGAAAAAATACCAAAAACTAAGCAATGAAATCAAAAACAAAACAAAAGTTCCAGGCTTTTTTGGGAATGTTGGTTATAGCTTTTTATTTGTTGCTACCATTTAAACTTTGGGCTGCAACTTTAAGCGCCAGGCCTTTATCTACTCAAGTTAATGCCGGTGGGACTTTTACTTTGAGTATAGATTTAAACCCTCAAGGTAAAACTATTAACAATGCCGAAGCTGTGGTATCTTTTCCACCGGATTTAGTGGAAGCTACGGCCATAAATTATGGCGGCTCTATATTTACTTTGTGGGTTGAGCAGCCTAGCTTTTCTAATAGTGCCGGGACTGTAACTTTTAACGGGGGAGTACCTAACCCTGGCTATTCCGGCTCGGGTGGTCATATACTTTCGGTTAGTTTTAAAGCTAAGGCCGCGGGTACAGCCCAGTTTACTGTAAGTTCTGCAGCTATTCGCGAAAACGATGGGCTGGGTACGAACGTCTTAACCGGCCAAAGCGGCGGAGTAATAACTATAAGCGAGCAAACTGCGCCCACCCCTACACCTGTTACCGAAACGCCCATAAGTCCGGAAGTAAACCAGGCTTCGGGCTTAACTATAACTTCAGTTACGCACCCTGACCCTTTGATTTGGTATAACAAACCTAACGCAACCTTTTCCTGGAAATTGCCCGCGGGAGCGCTTGCTACCCAAACTTCTTTAGACAAAACCGTGGGGACTATTCCGAGAGTTTTAAGAAAGCCCCCCGTAAGTACACTTTCGTTGGAAAATACTTCGGACGGTGTTTGGTATTTTAACGCCCGGGTGCAAACCCGTAATGGCTGGTCTAAAGTTTTTAGTTATAAAATTCAGATCGATACTCAAGTTCCCGAAAACCTTAGCGTTAAAGCCGGTAGCAACGGACCTGTACTTAGCGGTAGCGACGCCCTTTCGGGACTCGACTACTATTTAGTAGAGGTTGACAAAGCTCCGGCAGTAAAAGTTTTAGCTACAGGCGCGGAAACTTTACTTAACTTGCCAAGCGTGAGCGCAGGTATGCACGAAGTAAAAGTTACGGCTTACGACAAAGCCGGCAATTTTGCGGTGACTACCGCGCAGGCGGAATTTAAACAATTGTTAAATGTTGCTTTAGTTGAATTTCCTAAAACTGTTTACGAAGGCGACCGCATAAACCTAAAAGGTCTTGGGCCAAAAAATTCCAAAATAGTTATTCAGCTGTTGCCGGAAGGCGGTCCGCAGCGCAGTTACACCGTGGCTTCTTTGGAAAGCGGGGAGTTTAGTTTGCAAACCGAACCTATTTCCGGAGTTGGCAATTACAAAATTTGGGCTCAGGCCCAGTTGCCGGATGGCAGTTTAGGAATTTCTTCACCCCAAGTTCAAACAACTGTTTTGCCTTCCGCCGTAACCAAGGCCGGCGCAGTCTTTAAATTCTTAAGCAGTCTGCTTACGGTTTCCAATGTTATAATTTTGCTGCTTACCATACTCTGTATACTTGGCTGGACCAACTACTTTATACTTAAAAAGAGCTTAAAACCAAAGTCCAGGAAAAAAGCACCCCCTGCTATATAATCTAAACAAAAACCACCATGAGCTTGTCGAATGGTGGTTTTTGCTATACTGTATGTTATGAAAGACTTACAACATTCAATCAAAATAAACCTAAGCAAAGAAAAAGTTTAATAGAATAAAATTCTATGGCGGAAATTAAAACTAAGGTAAATAAAGCGAGTGTAGAAAAATTTTTGAGTACAATTAAAAATCCCGAAAAACGCGCAGACTGCTCTACCATTTGTAAATTAATGGAGAAAGCCACAAAATCTAAAGGCGAGATGTGGGGAGCTAGTATAGTTGGTTTTGGTCGTATGAGATACAAGTACGCCAGTGGCAAAGAGGCAGAATGGATGATGATAGGTTTTTCTCCGCGCGCGCAGAACATAGCACTTTATGGTTTGAAAATTTTTCAAATGAAGGCAGATGGTATACAAGTAAATAGTAAGGAAAATAATTTTCTTTTAAAATTAGGCAAGTACAAAGAAGGCGGCGGCTGCCTTTATATAAACAAGCTTTCAGACGTTAATGTTAAAGAACTGGAAAAAATTATAAAGCTTGCAGTGAGTCGTAAGAAAAGTTAACCCCCCAAACTTTTTAGTATGTATTACGTATATATTTTGTGAAGCGAAAAAGACGGTAAACTATATTACGGCTGTACAAATGACTTAAAGCGCCGTTTGCTAGGGCATAATGACGGTAAACTAACTTCAACTAAATACCGAAGACCTTTAAATTAATCTTTTATAAATCATTTATTAATAAAACTGATGCCTTTGCAAGAGAAAAGTGGTTTAAAACCGGTTTCGGTTATAATCATGTGAAAAAGATGCTCGAGCAAACGCTAAAAAGTTTTGGGGGGTGAAAATGAGAAAAATAATTGTTCAAGAATTTATAAGTTTAGACGGGGTTATACAGGCTCCCGGCGGACGGAAAGAGGACCCAAGCGGTGGTTTTAAGTATGGGGGTTGGACGGCTCCTTATGGCGACAAGGTTGCTAATAAACTTTTACAAGAAGAAATGAAGCCAGCAGATCTGCTTTTAGGCAGAAAAACTTTTGACATATGGGAAAATTTTTGGCCAAAGCATGAAGATATGTGGCCTAAAATAAATCAGGTTACTAAATATGTGCTTTCTACAAGCAGAAGTAAGTCTACTTGGCAAAACTGTGTATTTTTGAAAAATTTAGGTGAAATAAAAAAACTTAAAAATTCTACTGGCACGGATATAAAAATATGGGGAAGCAGCAAATTGGTTCACTTGTTCTTAAAGAATAATTTAATAGACGAACTCTGGCTTAAAATTCACCCTGTTGTGTTAGGGAAAGGAAAAAAACTTTTTGATGAAGGAGTTATGCCGCAAGCATTTAAATTAGCCAAGAGTAAAGTTACTACCACAGGCGTTATTTTTGCTTACTACCAAAGAGCGGGAAAAGTTAAGACCGGGAATATAGGGGAGTAATAGACAGAGCCCTTAGTTATGCTAAAATATAATAAACATTATTATTAAAAAGTTTTGAAGGGTAAAAACTATGGAACTAAATTATAAGGCTATTGTAATAGCCGCTATTGCGCAATTTATTTTTGGCGCAATTTGGTATACGCCAATTTTTGGTAAAGTATGGGGCAAAATTCACGGCTTTGACCTAGTGTCGCCGGAACAGCAGAAAGAGATGATGAAGGGTATGTGGAAGTGGTTAGTAGTGCAGTTTATATTAACGCTTGTAACTACTGTGGTGTTTGCGGTCTTAGTAACCGGCGTCTTACCAAACTGGAATATTTACTCCTTAGCGTTTTTATACTGGCTCGGGTTTATGATGCCGACCCAAGCAGCAGCAGTTATATTTGGTGGAACTAAACCTGAATGGATGCTTGCAAAAATTGCCATTTCCATTGGCGCCAGCCTAGCCTGCGTAGAAATAATTGCTGTTATTTTTAAGTGGATGATGTAGTCTTACAAAAGTCATCTTCGTTTATTAATTTAAATCACCACCGCTCCTTTAACGGGAGCGTGGTGGTTTTTTTCAATTGACAATAGGAGTATAATATAGGTAATTAATTTTAAATTTATGAAATATAAGTTTATTACCTTATGGCTATTAGGAATAGTAGGCGCGGCCGCGGTTTTGCCTTATGCTTTTACTTTGCAAAGGGACATTATAGAAAAAGTGGAGCAGCCTATGCTGGTTTTAGTCTTAGCCTCCATAGCGCAAACCGCAGTGCTTATAGCCATTGCGGTTTTCTTTGGCTTAAAAATATCTGCGCGGTTAAATTTACCGGTCTTAGAGTTCCCGTTAAAAGAAAAATTATCGTCATTCTTTAAAACCACTATTTTGTGGGGCATTATTACCGGCGTACTAATAGTTTCGGGTGATAAAATTTTTGGAATTTATCTACCTAAGCTTTCGGTAGTTAACAGCCAAGTGGCAGTGTGGAAAACTTTGCTTGCTTCTTTGTACGGGGGAATAGTAGAGGAAATACTTTTGCGCCTTTTTGTTATGTCGCTTTTGGCTTGGCTTCTTAGTAAAATCTTCAGACAATTGGAAGTAATTAAAAACAATTATATTATGTGGGCCGCAATTATAATTTCATCTGCGCTATTTGGTCTGGGGCATTTACCCATAACTTCCGCCCTTGCGGCCATAACCCCGCTGGTTGTTGCGCGGGCAATAGTTTTAAACGGCATTGGGGGAGTGGTATTTGGCTGGCTATTTTGGAAAAAAGGTTTAGAGTATGCTATGGTAGCCCACTTTACCGCAGACATTGTACTTTTGTCGGTTTTGCCGTTATTATTAAAGTAATTACCTTAATTAATTATGAAAGAAGAAAACCTACATAAACTTCCAGCAGATTTTAAAAAAGCTATTTTTGCTTCGCCTAAAGCTAAGAAAGTTTGGGATACTGTAACCCCCTTAGCCAAGAACGAATGGATATGCTGGGTTACTTCGGGCAAATTACAAGAAACCAGAAACATTCGCATACAAAAAGGCATTTCCAAACTCTCCGGCGGCATGCGCCGTCCTTGTTGCTGGGTAGGCTGCCCACATAGATAAAAGCATGGGAGGAGGCAGATTGACACCCCCCCAATTTACTTTTCAATATGACAACCAACGTAAAACCTAACCAACTAAACTACGATAAATATAAAACAAGCAAATACGATAGGGATATAATAAATTCCATTCCATTTCATAAAGAACTTCATAGAAAAATTGAAGAATTTATTTTACAGAATTTCGAGAAAAAAGACATTTATGAAGTGTTAGATTTGGGCGTTGGAACCGGTATTACCAGCAGGCTTATAAAAGATTTATTGCCCCGCATTCATTTAGATGTTGTTGATTTTTCTAAACAAATGTTGAAAGGGGCAAAGAAAAAATTAGATAAAAAAAATGTAAGTTATATTTTTGGAGATTACTCCAAATTAAAATTCAAGAGTAAATACGACATCGCTGTTTCGGTAATTGGAATTCATCATCAGAATACTCTGGGTAAGAAAAAGTTATTTAAAAAAATTTTTAAATTACTTAAGCTTAAAGGTATATTTATTTTTGGTGATTTAGTAACTTACAAAAACAAATATGAAGCTGCTTACAATAATGCCTTGCATTACCATCACTTGGTGGAAAAATCAACAGATAAAAAAACTTTGGAAGAATGGGCATATCATCACCAATATTTAAATGATTTAGCTCCAATAGAAAATCAAATTGCTTGGTTAAAAAATGCAGGTTTCAAACAAGTAATTATAAAACTTCTTAAAATGAACACTGCGCTATTAATAGCAGTAAAAAACTAAAAAAGTATATACCGGGGTATATACTTTTTTTGTTTAGAACAATTTGTAGAAGAAAGAACTTATGGAAGTTAGAGCTCTTATAAACCAATTGGGTTTGTGGAGCGGTGACTGGGTTTCATCTTTGGCAACAGGCATTGATTCGGTAGCTGGCGGAGTAGGAGTGGGTGATATAACTACAACTTTTGGCTTTATGGCAGTTTTTACTTTATTTACTTTTGGCTTAGGCAGTGGCAATACTTCGGGTGTTGTTGTGGGGGTGATAACTTCTATTATAGTAGGAGTGGTGGTACTAATAGTAGAGGGAGTTGTAGTGGCCGGAGTAGATGTAGAAGTTGTAAGGGGCAGAGTAACTAAAGTAGAAGTGCCGAGTACGGTGCCACCAGCGTTAGTGTTTCCACTGGGCTGATTATTTGTAGTGGGTTTTGAAAAATTATTTAACACACTAAGCCAGCTTTTACCTGAAGCTGCGGTTACCGCGTAACTTGTACTCCAAGTTTTGTTTGCGCTAGTTACTGAGCCATCTGCATTTTGGTTTTTGGCTAAATAGTCCATACCGGAAAGGCCGGAAGAATTTACAATATTTTTAAAATGACTTGGGTCACCTTCTCTTACAGAATTTAGCATAGTAACCACCCAGGAAGTGGAATCTACATTGCCCCAGCCGCCATTTTGGTTTTGGGTGGAAGCTAAATATCCAAACGCTTTGCCTGTAGCTTGTACATACCCAGGAGTTTGAAAGAAAGGGCCAATAGCCATAACAGCGGCAGCGGTTACGTCTACACTGTCATTCCAAGAACCGTTAGGTTTTTGTTTAGAAATTATGTAAGCAATTTCTTTTTTTATAATCTCGTCATTGCCTGTATAGCCTGCGTGGGTGAGTGGAAAAATTGCAAATATGTCGTCGGTTTCTAAGCTAGTGTCACCAATTTGGTTTCCATCGAACGCATTTACTATTGGAGTTATGTAATCGGTTTGTGTTCCGGAGTACGGATTAATACCTAAAGCCTGCAAAGCCATTGCGTGGCGTTCGTAGTCGGTTATACTGGAGGGTTGGTAATTATAATTTTGTAAATAGGTTTTAAGTTTAAGTTTTGCATTGCCTGGGTCTGCGGACGCAAAAGCAATTGCAGTCCAGTCGGTAGTTAAGCTTGAGTCAAAAGAGCCGTCAGAAGTTTGTTGCAAAGATATATAGCTAAGTGCGCTTGGAATATTAAAAGTAAGTGGCGCGCTTCCACCACCTCCGCCGCCAGAAGGAGGAGCAGGGGCGGCTTCAGCAATAGTTATTTGCGTGGTTGGGAAATAAAAATCTTCTTTTATGCCAACTTCCATTGTGCCGGTTGCGTTTAGACTAAAGCTTGCTTGGCCTAAGCTATTTACAGTTGATGTTGCAATTTCAGAAAAAGAAAAATCGGGATTAAAATTACCAATTCCTAAAGTCACTCCGGTTAGCGGAACATAAGTTCCGGTACTTAAATCATACATTTGAGCCGTAGCGGTAAAAGTTTCGCCTACGGAGACAGTGGTTTTTGAAAGAGTGGTTTTATGGGGAGAGCCAAAGAAAAAATATATAGTGTCGCCGTCTTTAACCATTGCTTGGTCTATACCCATTTGCGGAAAAGAATTATTTATAGCATAAGTCCAGTTATAGCAGTCAGGTGTGGTTAAACTTGCGGGTATAGCCACACAGTTAACTAAAAAAGAATTAAAACTGCTAAAGTAGGCGAGGTCGGTAATTTTAAAAGTAGATGATGTTGTTTGTAAATTTTCTAAAACACCCAGTACGCTTCTGGGGGATATCGCGACTGGTGACGTGGTGCCGCTGGTTGGCGTTACTAAAATATCTGACTCGTCTCCCCCTGGTAAATCTACACTACCGGAAAAGGCTGTTGCTAAATTATTTCGAATAACTACATTAACGCTTTGTGGTTTTGGAGTTAGGCTAAACTGCTCGCTTGGAATGTATCCGCTTGCATTAACTGAAATAATTAACGGGTTAGTAGATGTTGCCACAATATCGGCCGTGCCATTTGCACTAGTAATTAAGTCCGTGCCAATTATGCTGGCTCCGCCAACCGGCTCAAAAGCAAAACTGTTTGGATTAAAACCCAAAACTGTAACTGTGCTGGTAGCGTTAACTTTTGGCGATGCTGTAGAAAGACTGACTTTTAAAGGTTGTCTGCCTAATGCCCAAAGTATTTTGTCATTTGGCTGCAGCATATAGCTGTCCATTCCAATAGAAGCAGGTTCTCCATTTAAAAACCAAAGCCAAAAGTTGCTACTGTCGCCGGAAATTCCGTTTATGGAATTAACCAGACCGCCAAAGGAAAGCCAGGTAACATCGGCCGTAAGACCGCTTGCGTTAAAAGCGCAAAAACCATTTACCGTAGAACTTGCGTTATTGGGTGTTACGCAGGCAGGGACAGTAAGGTTTTGATTATAAATACTTGAGGTCGGGCCTTCAACTTGAAAATTAATATTTACAGGCGATGGGTCATTGTCAGCTTGTGAAAGGGGTGGGGCAATGCTGATTATGAATGCTGCCGATAGAATAAGGAAAAATAGTTTTGGTATTTTCATGTTGATTGATTATTGATTATAAGCTTACCCTCCTTCGCCAAGGCTTCGGAGGGCGTTTTATTTCTTTTTGATGCATACAAAAAGAAATAAAACGAAAACCGCCTTTCCCGGGCGGTTAAAAAATACCAAAAAGGTATTTCCTGCTCGGGAAGAACGGAACCAATTGAAAAATAATTTTTGTGAGGAAATTACAGAATTTTGAACAGATTGATCTTTAACAAATTTTGATGTTTACCCGGAGGGTAAGCGGAAAAATTTTTAAGATCAAGATGCCAAAATTATGGAATTTCCACCAAAAAGAATTTTGAGATGGGTTCCCATTAAGTTTAATTGGTAATCTGACTCAGAATAGTTGTTAGATTTTAGTTGTTAGGTGTTAGCGGTTTTGCCAACCACTACCAACTACTAACTACCAACTATCTTTTACAGTTGCGGCACAGCACCGGAATCGAACCGGACTTCCCCAAATAAACTATTTGATTTTTAAAAGTAAAGGAATTATATACCTTTTTTATAACTCGTCAAATTTAGAGTAAAATTTATACAAAATACTGTCATCCCGGAAACCCGAATGCGGCTGAGGGTTATCCGGGATCCAGTTCTTTTGGTCTGGATCCCGGCTCTCCTCCTTCGCCAAGGCTATGGCGGACAAGTCAGATGCATTCGGCCGGGATGACACACTGGTACAAAAGACTAAAATCTAAAAAAAGTGTACAATGTTTTTACTATGAAGAAGTTACTAACAATTTTAAGCCTTTGTTTGCTGGCAAATTCTTGCAGCTTTAATAATCAGCAAGTGCAAAATAGCCAGGCGGTTTTGCCAAGCTTAGAAAAAGTTAGTGAAATTGTAGAGAAAGCTAGCTCAACAGAAAAAACACTTAAGCAAGTTTCCAAAGCAGTTAAAACACAGGTAAAAAATATTATTACAACATCGCCGGTTCCTTCACCCGCACAAACTTTCTCGGGAAGTTTAGGCGGGCAAGCATCTACAGCAGAAACTTTGCCAAGCAGTTTGGTAAATATGAAAATTATTACGCCGGAGGGCGAGAGTAATTTTAGTGTGAAATTAATAAGCGGACAGAATGCATGCGACAATTTGTACGAGGCAAAAGCCGAAGGCAAAATAAAATCACTAACCATTAAAGACACATATCTAGAGAGTATGGGCAGTTTGTATGTGTATGAAATTAACGGCTATAAAAATAACTGGATACTTAGCTCAAATGCTAAAAGCTCTTCTGTGGGCTGTAGTAAAGTCCTTCCCAAAGCGGGCGATGTTGTAGAGTGGAAATTTAACTAAACTAGTCTTTTTTGCTAAACTTACTTTATGGGTCTGTTGCCAAATATCATTTTGACTGCAATTTCAAAATTTCGGCATCTTGACTCAAAAAATTTATCCGCTTAACCTTCGGTTAAACATCAAAATTTATTTGCGCCAATCTGCTAGTTCTTAATGGCATCTGGCTCTGCCAGTGCCAGCTTAAGTCGAAATTTTGAAATTTCGTAACAAAAGCATATTTGGCAAAAGACCCCTTATATGTTTAAAGAATATTTTGACTACTTAAAAGACAACCCACAAGGCTACTGGTTTAAGCGAAAGCTTTATGGCTGGGGTTGGACGCCGGTAAAATGGCAAGGCTGGGCGGTTATTTTTGTGTATTTAATTTTAGTACTTGGCTTTGCTTTAACCCTCAATAATAATTCGCCTACCAGAGAAGTATTTTTTACATTTATTTTTCCAATAGTTTTACTAACCGCGACTTTAATAAAAATTTGTTATAAAACTGGTGAAAAACCAAAATGGCAATGGGGAAAAAAAGAAAGTAAATAAATTATGGCAATACACCCGGAAGTAAAAATTGGACATGCCCATTTAACTGTTTCGGATTTAGATAGGTCTTTAAAATTCTATAGAGACCTTTTAGGTTTTGAAGTAACTACAAAAATTGGCGACTCGGCTGTGTTTTTGTCAGCCGGCGGGTATCATCACCACATTGCTCTAAATACCTGGGCAGGAAAAGGAGCAAAGCCTGCGCCGTTTGGTCATACCGGGCTTTACCATTTTGCTATTTTGTACCCAAGCCGCAAAGAACTAGCAAAAGCAGTAAAAAAACTTGGCGATGCAAACTATCCTCTAGAAGGCGCGGCTGATCATGGTGTAAGCGAAGCCATATATTTGCGTGACCCGGACAACAACGGGGTAGAACTATATGTAGATAGGCCCAAAGCTGAATGGAAAAAAGACTTTAACGGCGAAATAATAATGGTTACGGAACCGCTTGATTTAGAAAGTTTAATGGGGGAATTAAAATAGTTTTATGAACAGCGCAGAGTACATTGTAATAGACGTGCGCGAACCGTTTGAATTCGGCTTGGGACATATTGCAAATGCCATAAATGTGCCTTCGGAAAGTTTAATGAACGGGGCGCCGGAGTTAAATGGTATTTCAAAAGACGCGCCAATAATTGTTTACTGCAAAACCGGTAGCCGCAGCGGATTGGCCATACAAATTTTTAAGTCTATGGGTTTTACAAATTTAATAAATGGTATTAACAGACAAATCGCCTCCGAGCGGTTTGGTCTATAATAAGGAGCATATATGCCAAAAGCACCAAAAAAAGAAGAGTTTAAAGTTTCCGGCGAAGAAGTAGTGGCTAAAATTAAGCAAATAATTAAAGCCGGCAATGTTCGAAGAATAATTTTAAAAAACGACAAAGACAAAGTTTTGCTAGAAATCCCACTTACTTTTGCCGTGGTCGGAGCTGTGTTGGCACCCATGCTGGCAGCGGTTGGCGCCATGGCCGCGTTACTTACTAAGTGCACAATAGTAGTAGAGAGGAAAAACTAAATGAAAGCGAAAACTATAGCAGAGTATATAAATTTGGCGCCAAAAGAAGCGCAAGGCAAGTTAAAGCAAATGCTTAAAACTATCCGTTTAGCTGCGCCAGGTTCTCTTGAGGGACTTAAATGGAGTATGCCTAGTTTTTCATATAAAAGAATTTTAGTAACATTTGCTGCTTTTAAGCATCATATTGGTTTTTATCCAACGCCTTCGGCTATAAAAGCGTTTAAAAAACAACTGGTAAAATTTAAAACTGCAACAGGATCGATCCAGTTTCCATTAGACAAACCTTTGCCAATATTATTAATTAAAAAAATAACAACGTTTAGAGTAAGAGAGGCGGTGGAAAAAGACGGAAAGTGGAGAATTTATAAATTAATTACAAATTATGTCACAAAAAATTACCCCATTTTTATGGTTTGATACTCAAGCCGAAGAAGCCATGAACTATTATGTACAAACTTTTAACAACGCGCCTTACAAAACTACGGAGTCAAAAATTATAACCATTAAGCGTTACCCTAAAGATATGCAACTAGGACCCGTGCCTAACATGGGCGGTAAAGTTTTAACCGGTGTGTTTAGTTTGGAAGGACAAGAGTATATGTGCATAGATGGCGGCCCAATGTTTAAATTCAGCGAAGCCGTGTCTTTGCTTGTGGTTTGCGAAGACCAAAAAGAAATAGATTATTTTTGGGAAAAACTTTCGGCTGACATAAACGGCGGGCAATGCGGCTGGACCAAAGACAAGTTTGGTTTTTCCTGGCAGATAGCGCCTAAAAATATGGACCAGTGGATTGCGGGAAAAGACAGTGAAAAGTCAGGTCGCGCTATGCAGGCAATGCTTAAAATGAAAAAAATAGATATTAAAATGTTAGAAGAGGCCTAGAATTTATACATTAATAATTAATTGAAAAGTAATTTACTTTTGTATGGAAAAAATTAAAATAGAAAACCATACTTTTGCCGGGTCTATTTGGTTTATATGCTGGCTTTTTACCATAGGTTTTTTACACCTTTCTTTTTGGAAAGGCGTGATAGCTGTGGTAATTTGGCCTTACTATATTGGCCAGGCCCTTAGCGGTATGGTGGTATTTTAATATTTCTTAAAATAATTTCCCGCATAACAACGGGCTAGTTTTTTGTTTTTTTATTAAGCTCTATTTTAGAGCAAGAAAGGTTAGTTATGATAATAGTTCACGACATTTTTGTCTGTAAGCCGGGCAATGCTTCTAAGGTGGCTAAAATGTTTAAGGAAGTTATGGCCGGAAATAAAGAAGTGGTTAATATTTTAACCGATGTAACCGGCCAGTATAACCGCGTAATTATGGTTAGCCAGTTTGAAAATTTAACAGCATACGAAAAAATGATGGAAGGTTACAAAAACCCCACAGACGAACAAAAACAGCAGTACGCCAAAATGCAAGGTTACACAGAAATGTATTTAACCGGCAGCCGTGAAATTTTTCAGGTTTGGTAAAGTTTTAAAAATACTATAGCCTAGGCTATAGTATTTTTAAATTATTTTTCTGTGCTTGTCTATATAATAGCCCCACGGTACAAATAGCCAGGTGGCTAATCCCGCAAACCCAATAGCGATTTCACTAGGAGGCGGAGGACTTAAAATATTTGTAATATAAATTTCTATTAAAAATAAAACTAATCCCCATAAGCTATAAGTCCCTTTACGGTCGCTGTTTTGGGTGGTTTTTAAATACAAAATTATTCCTAAAATAAATAGTCCAAATTCAAGCACTAAAGTAATAGGTAAGGAGTTCCATAAGCCGGCGCCTAAGAAAATTTTACTGTTTAAAGTTAAAGGCAGGTCCGGTCTGTGAACTACTAAATCTAAAACCCAGTGACTTATGACTAAAACGCCTAATACTAAAGCCTCTTTCTTTTTTCTTTTAAAATACAAATAAAATAATGCAAAACCAATTGCCCACAATATTACCGCAAATAGACTGTGGGTAAAAGGGTAATCGTAAAAGTCTAGGGGAGTAACCTTTGTATTGCCCGGGTCTATTTTTACATGCTCTAAGCCTAAAAGTAAAAAAATAGGCCAAACTAAATCGAGTAGCTGACCGGCTAGGATTAAAGTTCCCAAAGAAACCGAAGGAGCAAATTTTTTTGCCGCAAAGGCCGCGGCATAGTGCCCTAAAAACATATAAATATATTTTATCACATATGGGGTTGTACATTAAAATCATATAGTTTGAATATAGTATATATTTGCTATACTTAAAGCATGGACAATAGGTCTTGGCAAAACCCTGGAAAACCAAAACATAAAGCTACTTTTTTTATTTTAGCCTTAGCTGTTTTGGCTTTAGGGTTTTTTTATTTTAAAAAATTTTACAAGTCTGAAGTGGTTGAAAATAATTCCAAAGTAAAGTCGGCGGAAATTGAAAATAAAAATCAGGAAACAAAACCTACTTTAGATTTTGCCGCATACGACAAAAAACTTTTTGAAATTGCCAATATTCAAACCGCGTCTTCTTCCGCAACATCTAGCTTAGCAAATTTATGGCCGGTTAAAACTGTGTATCCAAACTACGGGGCACTACTACCTTTTAATCGAATAGTCGCTTATTACGGCAATTTATATTCAAAAGGTATGGGTATTTTGGGGGAGTATTCGCAAGATGTGGTTTTAGAAAAATTAACAGCTCAAACAAAAAAATGGCAGGAAGCAGACCCTTTTACTCCGGTAGTACCCGCTCTTCACTATATTGCGGTAGTGGCGCAGGCAGGGTCCGGTAGAGACGGTAAATATAAAGCGCGTATGCCGGACAAAGAAATAGACAAAGTTTTGGAAATGGCTAAAAAAATAGACGCCATTGTGTTTTTAGACATACAGGTGGGTTTAAGTAACTTGCAGGCAGAAGTTCCACTTTTAGAAAAATATTTAAAACTTCCGAATGTACATTTAGGTATTGACCCGGAATTCGCTATGCATAACGGGGCTAGGCCTGGTACTAAAATAGGCACACTTGATGCCGCAGATGTAAATTTTACAGCTGAATATTTAGCTAAAATTGTTAAAGAAAATAATTTACCCCCAAAAATTTTAGTTGTTCATAGGTTTACTAAACCTATGCTAACTAATTATAAAAATATTACGCCTTTGCCCGAAGTACAAATAGTTATTAATATGGACGGTTTTGGTGCGGGCGGAAACAAAATAAATACTTACCAGCAATACGTTGTTAAAGAACCCGTACAGTTCACCGGCTTCAAAATTTTTTATAAGAACGATTCAGCCAAAGGAAATAGCCTCTTAAGCCCAGAGCGACTGCTTAAGCTTTCGCCAAAACCTTTATATATTCAATACCAATAAAATGTGCCAAATAATTATCCACATACCTTCCTTGACTATGGGTGTACGAGGGTATACTATATAAAAAATAAGCTTAAATTATTAATTTATGCTAAAAGTTTTTAAGTATAGTTTTATACTAACCGCAAGCCTTATAATTCCAACTCTTTGTTTCGCGGCTCAATTTACACCTAAGAATAAGACCTTAACTGGTGTGGTGACAAAAGCCTACGAAAATATTTTAGTCTTTAAAACAACAAGCGCTGCTATTTACACAGTTCAGACACCCCAGGCAAAGTTTATAAAAAAGTATGGGGCAGATATGAAATTTGGTGAAATTTTTGTTGGGGACAAGGTAGAAGTAAAAGGACTTGTCTGGCCAGATAATAGTATACTCGCCGATCAGGTAAGAGACTTGTCGCTTTACCCGCACTCTGGGACTTTAACGGGAAAGATTGAGAGTTTAAATGTAAGTAATTTAAGTTTTGTCATGCAGACTTCCAGTTATGGGTTGGTTGCGGTAAAAACCGACGGTTTTACAATGTTTAAAAAGAACAGCCAAGGTTCAGGGCTGCTAGAGTTAGAGTTAGGCGTAAGCGTTACGGTAAAAGGCTTGTGGGAGCGGGACAGAACGCAAATTTACGCAAAAGAAGTCATGGCTAAGTATAGGCTGGTTAATATTGAAATAGAGGGAAATTTAACAATGTTTAGTCCAAGTGGTATGACTGTGGTGGCGAATGGCACGGTTATTTATGGGGTAGATATTACCGGGGCTAAACTTTTAAATAAAAATGGCAACACAGTAACTATAAATTCGTTTTTGGGCGGAGAAATAGTAAAAGTAAAAGGCAAACATATTTCGGGCACGAATAAACTTTTTGCCAGTTCGGTCCAAAATAAAACCCGTTAAATAAATTTTAAAATGTAGCTAATTTGGACGCAAGGCCGGTATAGTTTTGTGGGGTAATATTTTTTAATTCTTTTTTTAGTTTATCTGAAATACTTAAGCCATCAATAAATTTATAAATATCTTCTAGTGTAACTTTTTTACCACGGGTAAGCTCTTTGAGTTTTTCATACGGCATTTTTTCTCCCTCTCTTCTTAATATAGTTTGAATTGCTTCGGCTATTACTTCCGGGTGGTTGTTTAAAACTTCGGTGACTTTGTGTTCGTTTACCGAAATTGACGCAAGCCCTTTAAGTAAATATTCATAAGCTATTAAGCTGTAGCCAAAAGCAGACCCAAAATTCCTTTGGACAGTGGAGTCAGAAAGGTCACGTTGCAGACGAGAGATTGGAAGCTTGCGGGCAAAGAATTCAAATAGAGAATTGGCAATTCCTAGGTTTCCTTCGCTATTTTCAAATTTTATAGGATTAACCTTATGGGGCATTGTAGAAGATCCAACCGCTCCATCTGTAGGTTTTTGAACTATCCATTCATCGCTCACATAGCGCCAAATGTCTTGGTTTAGGCCTATTAGAATGGTATTGATGTGTCTTAAAGAATCAAAAACCTCAACGTAGGAGTCATGGGGTTCTATTTGAGTAGTATGGATATTAGTGACGAGTGGTAAGTGACGAGTGACAAGTTGGGAATTCAAATTTGTAATAAATTTTTGGGAAAACTTTACCCAGTCCACTTTAGGAAACGCTGCGATGTGGGCATTATAATTTCCTGTGGCACCGTTTAGTTTGCACGATATTCCAACATTCTGCAGAATGTTGGAATGTTTTTTTAGGCGTTCTGCAAAGACTTTAAATTCTTTGCCAAAGGTTGTGGGGGAGGCTGACTGTCCGTGAGTGCGGGCGAGCATTGGGAGCTTTTCGTGCTTTATGCTAAGTTTTTCTAAATGAGTAATTATTTCTTCTATTTTAGGAATTATAACCGTACTTAAGCCTTCGCGAAGCATTAATCCATAACTTAAGTTGTTAGTGTCTTCGGAAGTTAGAGCAAAGTGTACCCATTCCAAAACGTCTTTTAGCGATGTGTTGCTAAGTTTGTCTTTAATATAATATTCCACAGCTTTTACGTCGTGGTCAGTTGCTTTTATGTTTTTGTAGCCCTTTTTTTCTATGTCGGAAATTATTTGCGCATCACTTGGTGAAAGTTCGTAAAGCGACCGAATTAACTTTTTTTCTTTGTCAGAAAATTTACGCATTATTTTTGCGTCAGATAGCGCAATAAGGTATTCACCTTCCACTGTAATTCTATAACGCATTAAAGCCATTTCGCTAAAATAGGGCGAAAGGGCTTTGGTAAAGTTTTCATAACGGCCGTCTAACGGGGAGAGAGAAGAAAGCATATGAAATATAAGATTTAAGATTTAAGATTAAAAGACTCTAAATTTTTTTCTATTCTTTCTGTAACCGGTGTTTGTAAATCCGTTTCAAATTTTTCTCCGGTAATTTGTTCAAAAATTTGAATATAGCGGCTGGAAAGTTCTGCTGTCATATCGGCCGGAGCTTTTGGCAAAACTTCGTCCTTGTAAGGGTCACAGTTTTGTTTAAACCACAGGCGTAGGAATTCTTTGTCAAAATTCATAGGCTCTTGCCCGGCATCTATCCTTGCTTGGTAAGAATCTGCCTGCCAATATCTAGACGAGTCGGGCGTATGAATTTCGTCTATTAACATTAGTTTTCCATCATCCGCAAGCCCGAATTCATACTTAGTGTCTACCAGAATTAGCCCGTGCTTAAGTGCAAGTTCCTGTCCGCGCAGAAAAAGTTTTATAGCGGTTTCAGAAAGCTGCTTCCACAAATCTTCTGAAACAATTTTTTGCTCTATTATTTCTTTTGTGGTAAGCGGCGCGTCGTGGTTTTCGTCTTTGGTGGTTGGGGTTAAAACCGGCTGTTCCAGCTTTTGGTTTTTTTTCATGCCGTCGGGCAAAACAAAATCTCCAAAATCTCTTTGCCCGCCACTATATAAAGTCCACAAAGAAGTGCCGGTTACGCCGGTTATATAGCCGCGAACAACCATTTCTATAGGTATAACTTTACATTTTTTTACCACAACCACATTCGGGTCCGGCGATTCTATAAGATGGTTTTGTATTATATCCTTCGTTTTTTCAAACCACCACTTGCTAACTTGAGTTAAAACTTGGCCTTTGAAAGGAATTAGAGCTAGGTTTCTATCGAATGCGCTGTAACGGTCTGTAGAAACTAAAATAATTTTGTCAGGCTGAATGTAAATATCTCTTACTTTTCCTTGACGTCTTTCGCCTAAATTTTTAAAGTCGGTTTTTTCCAATACTCGGCTAATATTTTTTTCGATTGTTTGTTTGTCCATAAATAGTATTTAGTATTAAGTATTTGGTATTTAGTATACTGCAGAATACAAGATACTATATACAAAATACTAGATACTAAATTATTCCCCAGGTGGGGCTAGTGTTATATTTTCCGGCTCAAAAATAGTTTTGCGTTTTCCTTCTTCTACCCTGCCTATAACTGCTAAGTCATACCCAGTTTCTTTGCCAAGCTTTAATATTTTATCAGCTTCATTGGCCGAAGTAAAAATATAGTAACCAACACCCCAATTAAAGGTTTTTAAGCAATCTTGAGTTGGGATTTTTAATTCATCTTTAAAATATTGCATAAGCGGAGGTACGGTAAGCCAATCATGAATGCGATAGGTAAAAGGTCGTTTGTCAAAAGCAATTTTGCCTACGCCGTCACCGGTGCCGGGAAGCAGCGCGTGAATTTTTATTTTATTGTTTAAAAGAGTTTCTATGAGTTTTACGTAAGAGCGGGTAGGTATTAGCGTATGCTCGCCAAGTGTTTGCCCGTCTGTAAGCTTTGTTAAAAATTGCTCAGGCAATTCTAAGGCTTTTTTTATGACTAGCGATATACCGTTGCTGTGAACTCCCGATGATGCAACACCTACAATAACGTCCCCGGTCTGTAAATCTTTTCCTGTTATTAAATTATCAGTCGGCGCAATTATGCCAGTTACAGCTCCGGAAAAACTTGCCGCGTTTTTAACGGGAAGTTTTGGGTTTACTAAATAGGTTAGGGGGGCGGATTCGCCGGCGGGAAGTGCCATACCCACTTCTTCGCAAATTTTAACAAGGCCATTGGCAAAATCTTTGGCTCTAACTTCGTCCGCAAACCACTCACTACTATTTGCTTCTATGTGGTCGGTAAAAACTACTGGAAGCGCGCCTTGGGCTAAGCAGTCGTTTGCGGCCATAAGAGCTACATCTATAGCAATGTTGCCGTGAAAGCTTTTACCAGTTTTTTCGTACATCCATTCCGCCACCCAGTTTTTATTGCCTAGGCCTTCCTGTGTTTGGCACCAAATATGTTTTTCGTTTCCTCTATATTCAAACACTGCGCCATGGGAATGCACAACATTAGCATTAATAAACACCCCACGCTTTTCCGGAAAGCGCAAAGTTTTTTTGCCGGCTTCTATAATAGCCATTTTAAATGGCTCCATAATTTGGTAGTTAACTCCGGATTTAGCGTATTCAGAATTCATACTTGATTTTATTGAATGAATTATATAAAATTATGCAACGAAGGAGGTTCGAAATGGACATTAGTGAACAGTTGGCGAAAGCTGTCGAGGCACAAGGCTCGCTTTCTAAGGCACAGAGCGCTTTGGAGCGCCTTAAAAAATGTTTTGGACTCGACCCGCAACAGCGGAGCCGAGTGGTCGGAGCACTGGACAACGTCGTCTATTCGTTGAATGACGTTGACCAGGTGGTCCGGGAATTGCGGGGGGAGAAGTAGCATACTTTTCCGATCAGCGTACGTGAAGATCTTGCGCGTGACGGATGGCGTAACGACTAACCGTGGAAGGGAAGGTGGGTAAGGACTGAATTGTCCTTTGCCTACCGACCCTTTCGCACTTTTTATTTTTCTAAATACTTTTTATAACCCATTTCTTCCAGCTTTTTGGCCTTGGCGTTTACTGCTTCGGCCATATTTTTTTTGTAGTCAACTATTTTTTTACTTATTTCAACATCGGAAGTTCCTAAAATTTGTACGGCTAAAAGCCCTGCGTTTTTGCCGGCGTCGGTGCCGACTGTGGCAACGGGTATTCCCGGCGGCATTTGCGCTGTGCTAAGCAAACTATCAAGTCCGTTTAGGGAAGAAGAAGCTATGGGCACGCCTATTACCGGCAGAGTAGTGTTAGCAGCCATAACTCCGGCTAAATGAGCGGCTCCGCCCGCGCCGGCAATTATTACTTTTAGGCCACGTTCTACTGCGGTGGTTGCGTATTTGTGCGCTCGCTCCGGAGTCCTATGAGCAGAGCAAACTGTTATTTCGTACCCAATTCCAAATTCTTCTAAAACTTTCGCGGCTTCGGCCATAACTTTTAGGTCAGAGTCCGAGCCCATAACAATGCCAACTAGGGGAGTGTTCATAATTTTTTGAAATTATTCTAATTATACTAATTAACCTAAGTACCCTAAATAATGTCTAATAACTAATTTCTAATGTATAAGGCTTGGGACATTTGAGCATTGGGCATTGGGATTTATTTAGAATAATTAGAACAATTAGGTTAATTAGAATAATTTATTTAGCTTTTTTACTATGTTTTTTAATTCTAACATATTGTGTATTAAAAAGTCGGGTTTATGTTTTTTTAGGCGACTTGTGGTGTTGTAACCGCCGGTTATGGCAACTGTGTAAAAGCCGTGTTTTTTTCCAATTTCAATTTCTTCTTCGGTGTCGCCCACGGAAATTACTTCGTGGGGTTTAAACTTTTTTAATTTTACGTAGTCGAGTAATTTTTGTTCTTTGCCTCTGGTTTTAACATGTGAATGGTCGCCAGCTGGCCTTGCTAGTATTTCATCAAAATATTCAAATATATTTAGTCGTAGTAGTTGCTTAATTATGTCGGGCGCAATGTGGTTACTAAATATCATTCTGGTAATATGGCTTGTCTTTAGCCAAGCTAAGACTTGTTTAGTGCCCGAACGAGTTCTTGACTTAGTTGCATATTTTTCATAAAGCGGATGGTAAGCTTCGCTTTGTTTTTGAAAATTAATCTCTTTAGTTAGGCCGTTTGCCAGCCACATGTCTCTTATAGGTATGGTAAAGGTTTGCCTAAATTTAGTTATAGATGTAGCTTTAAGCCCGTACATTAAAAAAAGTTTGTCGCTAGCTTTCCAAGCAGCGACCGTGTCAGAGAGAAGTGTTCCGTTCCAGTCAAAAGCAATTAATTTTATTGCCATAAAATTTTTCTACTAAATACTAAAATTACGAAATACGAAAAATGATGTGTTTAGATTTAGTATTTAGTTCCTTTCGTATTTAGTAGAGACAAAGATTTTTTTCCAATGTCTGTTCTGTAATACATGCCTTCAAAGTTTATTAGCTTAACTGCCTCGTATGCTTTGTTTAATGCTCCTTGTAAATCATCCGCAACTGCAGTAACCCCCAAGACTCTGCCGCCCGCCGTCGCCAAGGCTTTGGCGGGCAAGCCGTCCGACGCAGGTTCTTTGTTCAGAAACTGTGTGCCGGCGTGAAAAACTACAACATCTTCCATTTTATTTGCCTCATTAACCCCGGTTATAGGCAAACCCTTTTTATATTCGCCAGGGTAGCCGCCACTAGCTAAAACAATACAGCAAGCATATTTATTTTCCCATTCTATAGTAATTTCATTTAGAGTGCCATTAATGCAGGCCTCTAGAATATCGTACAAGTCGGTTTTTAAAAGCCGTATATAGCTTTGAGTTTCCGGGTCGCCAAAACGTGAGTTAAATTCTATGGTTTTTAATGTGTAGCGTACCGACCTGTCCGCCATAGCCTTGGCGACGGTGGATTCATCGGCGTTCTGGATTGCCATTAGTCCCGGGTATAACAGACCCATAAACGGCGAGCCAATATTTTTTAAGCCATCTAAAGCAGGTTTTACAATTTTTGATGATACATCGTCCATCATTTCTTTACTAACCCAAGGCAACGGAGCTATGGTGCCCATACCGCCGGTGTTAGGACCTGTGTCTCCATTGAATATTGCTTTATGATCCTGTGACGGTGGCAGCATTTTAAAATTAACACCGTCTGAAAAAGCGTGGGTGGAAAATTCAATTCCTTGTAGAAATTCTTCTATAACGACTTCATTTCCTGAATCGCCAAAGATTTTTTTGACCATTATGTCTGCTAAGAATTTTTTTGCTTCAGCGAGCGTATTACAAATGCTTACGCCTTTGCCTAGGGCAAGACCCGAGGCTTTTATAACAATTGGCGCACCTTTTTGTTCTATATATTCGAGAGCCTGATTATAATCTTGAAAAGTCTTGTATTCCGCAGTTGGAATATTATTTTTTTGCATTAATTCTTTTGCAAAAGCTTTACTGCTTTCTACTTGCGCGGATTTTTGCGTGGGGCCCCAAATTTTAAGCCCTCGTTTTTGAAATTCGTCCACCACGCCTAATGCAAGTGAGTCGTCCGGACCTACAACTGTAAAGCCTATGTTATTTTTTTCCGCAAAGTCGGCTAAAGCTAAAACGTCTGTCGCTTTTATATTTACATTCTCTCCCAATTCAGCAGTGCCGGCATTTCCAGGCGCTATAAAAATTTTAGAAACTTTGGAGGATTGTTTTAGTTTCCAGGCAAGGGCATGTTCGCGTCCTCCGGAACCGATGATTAATAGATTGACCATGATTGAACAAGATTTAAATGATTGACAAGATTTACGATGCAGTTAATTTATTTAAAACTTCTATATATAATTGATTCTCTTTTATTTTTAATCGTGAGTAAAGAGATTCCACGGTATCATCAGGTTTAATATGTTCAAAGCATCTGCCTAACACCGGGCCAAAGTCAAAGTTTAGGGTAAGAAAGTGAATACTAGAGCCGGCGTAGGCGGCTTTTTGGTCTAGAAAATTTTGTATAGCTTTAGTAGTTAACATGCCTTTGTTCCAAAGACCTATGCTGCCATCGGGATTGGTAACAGTTCCATCGATGGTATCTGGTATGAGCCCAGGGTGTAAATTTAAAATTTTATTTGGAAAAGCATTTATAACTTCATCTAAAATTATTTGTTTCCAGCCAGCTAAGCAAATGAAAT
Organism: uncultured Candidatus Saccharibacteria bacterium; assembly: GCA_964484145.1. Lineage (GTDB taxonomy): Bacteria > Patescibacteriota > Doudnabacteria > UBA920 > UBA920 > JAEUSF01. The sequence goes on from CAZAED010000013.1 coordinate 29,028, forward strand.
CTGGATTTAATTTATTTAACAAAGGTAAGAGCTCTTCTTTTTTTGCGCAAATTTCTATTGGTAAATTATTGTCGCGAGCATGTTTTAGTCCTAAGGCATCTGGTTTGTCACAAACAACCGAAGTAATAGTAGCGTTTATTTTTCCACTATTAACAGCGTCTATAATAGCTTTTAAGTTAGTGCCGGTTCCGGCGTTGGAAATGAGAATAACAATTTTCATAAATTTCTACGAAATACGAAAGTTTCGAAATACGAAATTAAAACATTAATATTTTGTGGCTGTGTTTTTTCGTTTCGTATTTCGTCCTTTTCGTATTTTGTAGAGTTTAAAATAGCGTTCCCTTTGGCCTTGTTTCCACAATTTCCGGCTGCTTTATTTCCTTCCATTTTTCGCCAAGGTCTATTGGATACTCGCCGTTAAAGCAGGAGAGACAGAAATTTTCTTTAGGCAGGTTGGTAGAATTTATTAAACCATCTAAAGACAAAAAATAGAGCGAGGTTGCGCCTAAATATTTTCTTATTTCTTCCACGGTTTTGTGTGCGGCAATTAAGTCTTTTTGCTTGGGCGTGTCTATGCCGTAAAAGTCCGGGAATTTTACCGGCGGGGAAGAAATAAGCATATGTACCTGTGTGCAGCCGGCATCAAACAGCATTTTTACCAGCTGTCTGGAAGTTGTACCCCTTACAATTGAGTCGTCCATTACTATAACGCGTTTACCTTTTAAAACTTCGGGCAGGGGAGTAAGTTTCATTTTAACACCCAGCTCTCTACTATGTTGGTCGGGTTGAATAAAAGTTCGGTGAATGTAGCGGTTTTTTATAAGCGCCATTTCAAGGGGAATGCCGCTTGCTCTGGCATAGCCCGTAGCAACCGGGATGGCTGTTTCAGGCACGGGGACAATAAGGTCCGCCTCTATTTTACATTCTTCAAAAAGTTTAATGCCGCAGTTATGTCTAACTTCGTATACGGACTTGCCAAGTAAGTTGCTGTCGGGACGGGAGAAATATACAAATTCAAAAATATCGAATTTAAGTTTTGGTTCTTCTAAAATTACGGACTCAATGCCTTGGTCGTTTACTATTACCATTTCGCCAGGCAGTACTTCGCGTTCAAATTTGGCGCCAATGGTGTTAAAGGCGCAGGTTTCACTGGCAAAGACCGTGGTATTTTTTCCTAAACTGCCCATAGAAAGCGGTCTTATGCCGTAAGCGTCGCGCACGGCAACTAACGTGTCTTTAGTTAAAATAGTTAAGCAAAAAGCGCCAGTAAATAACGGCCAGCATTTTTGTACCGCTTCTTTTATAGAATGGCCGTGTTCTAAGTAGTAGCCAAGCGCTTTGGCCATAAGTTCACTGTCGCTGGAATTTTCTGTAGCAATATCTTTACCTTCTAAAAATTCTTTTAGTTTTGTAACAGAGGGTAAATTGCCATTATGAGCTAAAGAAAGCAGTCCGTATTTTATATTGCATGGCTGGGCGTGCTTTACCCCAGTGCCTTCCGAAGTGGAGTAGCGGTTATGGCCAATGGCCGCAAAACCTTGTAAGTGTTTAATGGTTTCTTCGTTATAGACTTGCGCAACTAAACCTACGTTTTTGTAAGTTTCTATGCCATAGCCATTGCTTACGCTTATGCCGCTACTTTCTTGTCCTCTGTGCTGAAGCGCGAACAAGCCAAAAAACGTAAGGCGAGAAACGTCTAGTTTTTTACCGTAAATTCCAAACACTGCACATTTTTCATTTAGTGACCGCATAAAGTTGTAGGGTTGTAAGTTGTAGGGTTGTAAGTTGCTTACTACTTACTAACTTACAACTTACTACTATTTATATGAAGTATTCTACTCCATTTTTAAATATTTCCAGCCCCGGACCGTAGGTAGGGATTTTTTTACCTTCCCTCATAAACTGCTCTTTTAACAGTGTCCAGTGGGGAAGTTGGGTAAAGAACATAGCGCGTTCTGGGTGGGGCATAGAGCCTAATATGCGACCGTTTGCAGATGTGACTATTGCCACATTAAGCTTTGAACCGTTGGGGTTTGCCTCTAAATTTTGTAGTTTACAAATTTCGCCCTTGGTGTAAACACCAGCTATTTGCCTCTGTTTTTGTATTATAGCAAGGTCTTGTTTTGAAGCATAAAAATTGCCTTCGCCGTGGGCTATGGGCACAGACATGCCTGAAATTTCTTTTAGCCAGGGGCTTTTTGAATTTATTTTTAAATCAACCCACCTGTCTAAATATCTAGGATTTTTGTTGTGTAAAAGCGCGCCTGGCAAGAGGCCAATTTGAGTTAGAATTTGAAAGCCATTACATATGCTAATAATTAATTTGTCCGATGCGGCAAATTTTTTAAGCGCATCGCTTAAATGATTATTAAGTTTGTTAGCATAAGCGCGGCCCGAGCCCGTGTCGTCCCCATAACTAAAGCCCCCGGGGATAGCGAGAATTTGATATTTATCCATCACATTTTTATTTGCAACTACATCGTTAATATGAACAACTGTAGAATCACCACCCGCCAAAGTAAAAGCCAGCGCAGTTTCTTCTTCGCAGTTTAGTCCGTAGCCGGAAAGAACAAGAATTTTTGGTTTAGTGTACATAATTATTTAAGCCAGGTTTTTCTTGCTTTTCTAGGTCAAGAAGTCTGGTAAAGTACTGCATTGCCTGATCGCGTTGTTGGGCGGGTAGTTTTTCTATAGCTTTTAATAGTAAATCAGGGTTAAAATTTTTTTGGGTAATCCTGCCAAACCGGTCTAGCTCCCAGGGTATAATAGTGTCTAAATATTTTACTGTGCCATTTTTTTCAATTGTAAAATTTCGTCCTTGTTGTTCTATATAGAGGCCCGCTCTTTGGGTTTGACTAATAAGTTCGCCTACATTTTCGTTGGTCTCTATTTCATTTTCCAGAAGTTCTAGCTGCCTTTCTAACAACTTTTGGTTGCCTTTGCGATTTTGTAGGTCCGTAATTATTTTTCTAATTTGTTCATGTAACTTGTCAACCTCGACTTTTTCCGCCCTAATAATTTTTTTGTTTAAAGTGGCAGCGAAATCCACGTTTGGAATGTTTTGTGGAAAAAGCAAATTCATTAATTTATTTAAATAATAGGACCCTTTTATTTGGTTAGGACTGTAAACTGCTTCGGTATCTTTAAATTCCCCAATAACCTTGCTCGGATAATTAGGGTCTGTCCGGATAATTTTTTCGCCCCCCTCGGCAATTATTTCTGAAGAAGTTTCTGTAAAAGTCATACTTAAAAGTTTTTAAAAGTTGAGTTATAGACTGCTGTTGCTTCTTTTAAGGACACAGAGATTTTTTTACTATTGATTGTAATTTTAATGGTTGGCTCTTTTGTTACTGCGCCGATTTTAGAAAATTGATACTCTTTCATCTGCTTTTCGAATTTTGAAACATTGCTTGGAGATACCGTGGCAAGAATTAAGCCTGGGATTGGGTTAAAAGGTGTAGTTAGCCCATTTATGGGCTGCGAATTGAGCCGATGAATCGGCTGACTACAATCGAGCCCAAATTGTCCCGCAATTGACATTTTACAAAGCGCTACCGCAATACCGCCTCGTCCTACGGAAATTGCCGATGATATTAAATCTTTAGAAGTTGCCTTGTGAAAAGCGCGGTAAAGGGCAAGGTTTTTTTGCGCGTTAATTTTTTCATTTACCTCTCCCAACAAATAAATTACATCACCCGGCATTTTGGCATCTAGTGAAATAGATTTTTGCACTTCGTCTATAATCCCAATGGCGGAAATTAAAAGAGTTGGAGGTATGGAAATTTTTATTTGTTTGCCGTTACTGCCGTAACCTTTAAAGTCATTGTACATACTGTCTTTGCCGGAAATAAAAGGTGTGCCGTAGGAGACGGCAAAATCAAAGCAGCCTCTGGCTGCTTCTTTTAATTGCCAAAGTCTTTCTCCTTCCTGGGGGCTGCACCAGCAAAAGTTATCGAGTAGTGCAATTTTTTTTGGGTTCGCGCCAGCGCATACAGCTTGCCTAATTGCGCTGTCTATGCAAAGGCCGGCCATGTAATAGGGGTGGCTTTCCGAGTATTCAGGGTACAGGCAAGAGGAGAGTACTACACCTTTGTTTGATGTTAGAAGAGGGCGGGTTACAGTTGCGTCCGCATTAACCCTACCTCTACCTTGTAGAGGTTTGGTAACAGATGTGCCTTGTACTTCGTGGTCGTATTGGTTTGCTAAGAAGGCGGTCGACGTAATATTGGAAGATTTTAGGAGATTGATAAGTGTCTGTTTTGTAGTTAGCCCATCCTCGATCGGGGTCGAGGACAGGTTTATGGGCTGCGAATTGAGCCGATGAATCGGCTGACTACCCGGAGCAGACGATTTCAAATGTTTCCTCGGCATTCCGTTGTGTAAAAAGTTCAAGTCCAAATCCATTACAACATCTTTTCCATATTTAACTACGCACTTAC
>CAZAED010000014.1:0-31317 GCA_964484145.1 uncultured Candidatus Saccharibacteria bacterium
GTTTGTTACCCAAGGAGGAACTGTCTAGAGCACGCGCGAGCTTGCTTACAAACCTGAGACTATTTGCAGCCTCTTGTTTTGACTTTTGTCCTCCTTGGCCGGGCCGGTGGTACAGCCGGTCTTTTTTATTTGTTTTAGTAGAATATTTTAGCTATAATCCCTGTAATATGCAAAAAGAAATTTATTTAGATTTTGCGGCCACAACCCCTCTTGATGAAAAAGTTAAAGCCTCAATGCTGCCATATTTAGGCAGCGCTTTTGGCAATCCTTCCGCTTTGTATAAAAAGGGGAGAGAGGCCAAACAAGCTGTTGAAAGTTCTAGGAAAAGCATAGCTAGTTTAATAGGCAGCAGGTCGGAGGAAATAATTTTTACCGCGGGCGGAACGGAAAGCAACAACCTGGCTATTTTTGGTATTGCCAGAGCAGCGCGCGGACAGTTTAAGAAAAAGTTTCCACATATAATTACAACCAAAATTGAGCACGCTTCTGTTTTAGAGCCCATTGAGGCTTTGCAGGAAGAAGGCTTTGGCGCAAGTTTTGTAAATGTAAATTCTGAGGGTATTGTAGACTTAGAAAATTTAAAAAAACAAATTAGGCCGGAAACTATTTTAATTTCTGTAATGTATGCCAATAACGAAATTGGAACCATAGAGTCTATAGCCGAAATAGGGAAGTTTATAAAGCTCGAGAACCAAAAGCGAGTGGCTAAAAATTTACCAGTAATTTATTTTCATACCGATGCTTGCCAAGCAGCCGGTCTTTTGGATATTAACGTACAACAACTGGGGGTAGACTTAATGACGGTAAATGGTAGTAAAATATATGGCCCAAAACAGTCAGGCTTTTTATTTATAAGGAACGGCTTGAATATAAAGCCTTTAATATATGGTGGGGGGCAGGAAAAATCTTTGCGCAGCGGTACTGAAAACGTAGCTAATATTGTAGGTTTTGCCACAGCTCTCAAATTGGCTCAAGAAAATAAATTAAAAGAAAGTAAAAGGCTTGTAGCCCTGCGCGATTATTTTTTTGAACAGCTAAATAAACATATTTCTAAAATTAGTTTAAATGGCCCGAGCCTTAAGTCAGCAAAACGTTTGGCCAACAACCTTAATATAAGTGTTTTGGGTGTTGAAGGCGAAGCCTTACTTCTATACTTAGACGTCCAAGGGGTATATGTTAGTACCGGCAGCTCGTGTGATTCGAGTTCAGGACAAGAATCTCATGTCCTTAGGGCAATAGGCCTAAATACCAAGTTGTCAGAATCTGCCATTAGAATCACTTTAGGCAAAACTACAAATAAAAAAGATTTAGATTACACAGTAAAAGTTATAACTAGGGCAGTAAGTATTTTAAGAAAAGCTAAAACTATATAAGTATACAAAAACCACTGGGGAGCAGTGGTTTTTGAAATATCTACTATGTCGCACAATGTGTCTTATGCGACATTGATTATATCTAAATCTTAGTTCGGTGGCGTTTTACTGCAAATAAAGCTTATGCTGTTTTGTTGTCCTTTATTTAGATTCATGCTGGCACTTGTGTCGCCGATTTCAATTGCAACATTATTATTAGTTGGACTAACCGCGTTTTTAATATACCGTTCATTCGGACAAATTACACCTAGTCGTTCGTTGGTATTTGTAAATCCGACTATAACATACTGATTTATATTACCTTGATCTAAATCTATGGTTTTATCCCCTACCATTGCCTTTGAATAAATATTTCCGCTTAGTTCGGTTAAGGATATAAAATAAAAATCCGAGGCTTCAACTTCAGCGGGCGTAAGGGTTGTGGCGGGAGCAGTATTTTTTGGCGCAGATGTTAAAAAGTAAAATATCCAGCCAAGCCCCATGACTATTAAACCAACCAGCGAGTATATAATTATTTTATTTTGGTTCATATATTTTTAGGCTCTATTATTACTTAGCCAATTAGCCACAGCTTCAACGCCGGCAGCCCAGTTCGGACAAAAGCTGCGAGTTTGTGTACCAGTATTCCCGTAATTTCCGGGATTACATGTTGCAACAGCAACTCCATCGACTCCGTAGTGGCTGTCAACTTCCAGAATCGCCATAAGGATTTTTATATCTATGTTAGAACCTCTAGCCGCATTAACAACCATTTCACCAGTCAGCGGGCTTCTAATGCTACCACCTTTTAGAATTTGGGCAGATCTGTCCATATAATTTTTTACTTTTTCTGCCGTGCTTAAATCTTGTCTTAATAAGTTATTATATCTATCTTTAACCAGATTTTCATGGTTAGCATCCGAAGCATAACGACGAATATTGTAGCCAGCTATAATAAATGGAGTACCATTGTTTCCGTTTGCTCCAGGCAAGTTTGAAATTGGTATAAACCCAGGAGTATAACTTGGCTGAAGTGTTACACTCGGCGGCTGAATAGGTCTAAACACGACAAGATCTGGGTTTAGAGTTTTAAGCAGTATATATCCTGCAAATAAAATAACTAAAGAAGTCACAGTGCTGGCAAGTATGCTTTTAGCTTTGTCTATAGACTCCTGGTTACCTCCGGCTCCAATATATAAGTATCCTGCAATAACTATAAAGAAAACACCAACTACAGCTGCTGTTACAATAGCAAACCGGTATAGTCTGTTTATGCAGTTGTAGAGGTCACCACTGGCTTTGTTGTTATTGGCTGAATACTCAACTTGGCTACCAAAATAATTTGTCTGTTTTGGATCCGGGTCAGAAGGAGCACATAAATATTTTTTAATTTCAGTTCCAACTCCGGCTGTTGTGTAGTCGTAACTACCAGAGGTGGTATTTTGAGCAAAGGCAAGATTTAAAAAGCCCGTAGTCAAATAAATAAAGATTGAGATAATGAAAAGTTTTTTTGGCATTTAAATAATCAAATATTGGATATTAAGATACTGGATATTTTTATTTTTCGAATTTCGATATTCGTATTCGAATTTTTGATTTAGTAACTGGCTCGTATTTGTGTGATATCTGATACCCCAAAATCAATTATGGGCATTTACCCCTTAAGTCAATATGTAAATGAAAGCTTTGATCTCTGTCTGTACCAGGGTTTATACGATCCTCGGTAATACCTGCTTGTTTTGCAGCGTTATAAATAGCAACGCCAACAGCGCGTCCTGTGTGTGTTTTAATATCATAAAACCCATTCCCCAATTTGTCACTAAAATCAACAGCGCAGCCTATTTTATGTTGTGAACCCGTAGATTCTCTTCGTACAGTAGAACTAACTTGGGGTTTGTTTCCGCTTTGTGAGGCAATAGAACAAATTTGTAAAAGTTTTTGCCACATTGGAGCGGCTAAATTAGGGAGCTCATTTCTTGGTCTTGCTTCGTTGGTTATAGTACAGCCCGCGGCTTCAAGCTGGCTAATACTTCCGCCACTTGAGCCGGTTATAGGTGTTGTAATTAAAGCCGAAGGAGGAATTTCGGATGCCGGGGGTTCACCGCTTTGTGCTTCCGGTGGCTCTGCAGCTTCTAAAACCACACTCGGCGGCTGAATAGGTCTAAACACGACAAGATCTGGGTTTAGAGTTTTAAGCAGTATATATCCTGCAAATAAAATAACTAAAGAAGTCACAGTGCTGGCAAGTATGCTTTTAGCTTTGTCTATAGACTCCTGGTTACCTCCGGCTCCAATATATAAGTATCCTGCAATAACTATAAAGAAAACACCAACTACAGCTGCTGTTACAATAGCAAACCGGTATAGTCTGTTTATGCAGTTGTAGAGGTCACCACTGGCTTTGTTGTTATTGGCTGAATACTCAACTTGGCTACCAAAATAATTTGTCTGTTTTGGATCCGGGTCAGAAGGAGCACATAAATATTTTTTAATTTCAGTTCCAACTCCGGCTGTTGTGTAGTCGTAACTACCAGAGGTGGTATTTTGAGCAAAGGCAAGATTTAAAAAGCCCGTAGTCAAATAAATAAAGATTGAGATAATGAAAAGTTTTTTTGGCATTTAAATTTTAATTTACTCCAAAAAATTTCTTGGATCATAAGTGTAACCAAAAGGAAGTCTGTAAGGCCCATAAATATTTTGGTAGGCACCGTCTTTAACACCAAAACCTTCTTGGTCGTAAACGCCAAAATGCAAGTGGTATCCCCTTTCAGGACCGTAAAGTTTTTTTGTGGTGTTGCCGGTGTTGCCTTCATAGCCAACTAGGTCCCCTTGGCTTAACTTTTGACCCGGGCTAACTTTTATAGTTCTCAAATGACAATATAAAGTAATAATTCCCGCCGAACCGGTTTTAGTTGTTATGCTGTGTTTTACTGCTACCCAGTTGCCATAGGAGGAGTCGGAGCGGTCTGTATATAGGACTTCGCCGTCAGCCGCCGCATAAATTGGGGATCCGGCCGGAGCGGCTATGTCTATGCCGTTATGGAAGTTATAGCCCAAAGCCCTAAAACCTGTATTGCCATAGCCTTGTGTTAATATACCGTCCAGTGGCCAGGCAAGTACGCCTTTCTTCGCGGCAATAGTTTTATTGCCAATTTTGGCCCTTATTTGCGAATCTAAATCCTCAATTTCTTTTTGAAGCTTGTCTTCCTCATTTTTACTTGCTGATAAAAGTTTTTGATAGTTGCTTTCAATACCTCTGGTTTGGTTTAAAAGTTTTTGTTTGTCGTTTTTTTGTTGGTTTAGGGATTCTTGTGTTTGCTGTAATTCGGCTTTTAGTTCATTTAAACTTGTTAATTGAGCTTGCAAGTCTTTTTGCTGCGACTCCAGTCTTGCCCGTAGTTGTTTTATTTTTTGAACTATTTGATACACTTTGTCGTTGTAACTTTGTGTATACTGAACTTGGTCTAAAAAGTTTGAAAAGCTGTCGGCTCCCACAGTTGTTTTTAAGAAATATTCATTATCAAATTCGTTTAACTGCCTAATTAGCTCAGACAGAATTTTTTTATTGTCCGCAATTTCTTTAATTTTTTGTTCAATTAATTTTTGTAAAATATCAATTTGAGTTTGAGTATCTTCTATTTGTGTTTGCTTCGCCTCTATTTGGAGTTCGGTTTGGGCAATTTCTTTTTCAAAAATAGCAATTTCACTTTTGAGCGTATTAGACTTGCTTCGAGCATCGGCAATTTGCGAGGTAAAACTTTTTATTTGCGAGTTAATAAGCTCTAATTTTTTTTGTGTTTCTGTTTTTTTTGTGTTTAACTGATCCACTTCGGCTTTGCCTTGTAGAGCTGGGGTTTTAGTTGTTTCGTTGGTACTGGAAGGAGTTTGGGCAAATACAAAGTTTGCGGACAGCAAAAAAACAATTGCCAAAACCGCTGACTTTGTATTTTTGTTTCTTTGGGTAAAAATCATTAATTTTATTATATCAGGTTTATTAACAAAAAGCACCCTTTTTAAGTTGGGTGCTTTTAAATTCAAAAATTATATTTTAAAGTTTCTCTGCTGCAATTTTAAGTCTTTTTATTATTTCTTCTTTGCCTAAGCCAATAAATATTGTGCTTAAAACCTCAAAAGGGCTAGGGCTTTTTTCCATTCCTGTTAAAGCAGTGCGAAGCGGCCATAAAACTGAGCCGTTGTCGTAATTTTTGTCTAAAATAAACTGCTTTATTTTTGCTTCTGCGTTTGCTAGGTTAAAATCTTCGTCTGAAAAAGAGCTTATTAGCTCGGCCAAGTCTAATAATATAGCTTTGGTTTTTTGTGCGTCTGACTTTTTCCAAATTAACAACTCTGGGGAATAATCAGGCTCTTTAAAAAAGTAAGCCGTCCTCTCCCCTATTTCTGAAAGCTTTTTTAAACGTTCTTTTTCTAAGTTTGCTATGGCTTCAAAATATTTGTCGTTATATTTTTTTACTTCCACCTTTGCTTCTTGCCAGTAAGGCAACAAGTTTTTTGCTAGAACTTCACCGGTTAAGTTTTTTATGTACTGCCCATTAAGCCAGTCGAGTTTAGCTGTGTCAAAAACCGCACCCGATTTGTTTACGTGCTTTAAGTCAAATTGTTTAATTAAATCTTCCAAACTAAAAATTTCTTGTTCAGTTTTTGGGTTCCAGCCTAAGAAAGCAACAAAATTTAAAAGAGCTTCTTTTAAGTAGCCTTTTTTTAAAAAGTCTTCAACGCTAACGTCGCCTTGGCGCTTGGAAAGCTTAGATTTGTCGGGGTTTAAAATTAACGGTAAATGCGCAAAGGCGGTTGGTTCCCAGCCTAAGGCTTTGTAAATAAGTATATGTTTGGGTGTGGACGGCAGCCATTCCTCGCCACGTATAACATGACTTATTTCCATATTATGGTCGTCCACTACTACTGCTAAATGGTAAGTTGGAAAGCCGTCAGACTTTATAATAACCTGGTCGTCTAAAATTTTATGTTCGTATTTTACCTCGCCGTAAATTAAGTCATAAACTATAGTCTCGCCTTCAAGGGGTATGGCAAAACGTACAACTGGCTTTTTTCCTGCGGCGTTAAATTCGTCGGTTTGTTTTTTTATCTCTTCCTCGCTCAAATTTCTGCAGTGCCTGTCGTACATTGGCGGTTTTTTTAATGCGGTTTGTTCTTTGCGAAGTTCGTCTAAACGCTCTTGGGTGCAAAAACAGTAGTAGGCTTTTTTCTCGGAAATTAATTTTTGCGCGGCTTGATGATATTTTTCTAAGCGCTTAGATTGCAAGTAAGGTCCAAACTCTCCCCTTTCTTCAGTCGTACCATCAGGTTTTAAATAAAAACCTTCATCAAACTCAATACTGACTTCCTTCATTACTTTAAGTAAATTTTCAACCGCGCCTTCTACTTGCCTGCTTTGGTCCGTATCTTCGATTCTAAGCACATGCACTCCCCCATTGTGCCTCGCGTACAGAAAACTAAAAAGCGCAGTTCTTAAAGAACCAATGTGCACAAAACCGGTTGGAGATGGAGCGAAGCGAGTACGAACCATAGAAATTTAGGATTTAGGATATAAGATGTAAGATTTATTGCCGGGGCAAAATCTATATAAAGCCAATAAAAAGTCTTAGCTGGAAATGATTTTTACTTATTTAGCCTTTAAATTATAGCCTTTTCTTGCATTTCTTTCAAATCTATTGTCACGAGTTCTGCCATGGGTTTACGCTCTGGATGGACAGAGGTGCTTAGTTCGCTAATGCTTGCCCATTTAAAATTTATAAATTCTTTTTGATCCATTTTTATTTCAGCATCTGAACCTAAAAATTTAAAATACACAAAGCTTTGTTTTTGTCCCACATTTTTATGGCGGCGATTTTTCCAAAGCTTTCTAAGAGCGTTATTCCAATAGTAGTTGTATACTTTGTCTGAAATTTTTATTACTTGCAAGTTTTTTAAACCTGTTTCTTCGGTTGCTTCGCGCTTGGCCGCGGTTTCTGTACTCTCACCTGCATCTACTCCACCTTGGGGTAGTTGCCAGTAGTTTTTTGTTTTTAGTCTTTCTTCGGAATTTATAATGTCTATATAAAAATCTTTCGGGTTCCTTTCACCAATTAAAATTTTATTTTCCTTATTTAATATTACGGCCGCAACATTTTGCCTAAGCGGGTAGCTGTGAAATACTTTATATCTAACAAGCATAGTAATTAGCCCAAAAGTCGCATTCCAAATACGTTTAATTCTGTGGGGCTGGGTTATAAGCCTAAATAACCATTCTAGGCCAATTTTTCGAATTACAGAGGGCGGAGAAATACGTTTACCTGAAATATAGTCAAACGTGCCGCCTAGGCCAATAAACAGTTTTACTGTCTGCAACTGATTGCGATTTTTTAAAATCCACTGCTCTTGTTTAATAGGGCCAAAGGCAACAAAAAGAATATCAGCGCCTGATTTATTTATGTCTTCGATGATTGTAGGATCGCTAGGATTTTTAGAAGAATAACCGGTAATTTCTAAAGACTTATTTAAATGACGGCCGTCATTTTTGTAAGACGCTAGTTTTTTTGCCACAAGTTCGGGGGTATTTCCGTACCCGCCTAAAAGATATAGTGATAGATTGTTTTCTGCGGCCATTTTGGCTATGTCCCAAATGATTTTCGAGCCGGGTATTGTTTGAAAATCCTTTTTTGTAAATAAAAGTTTAAACAAAGTTAATTTAACTTGCCAAAAACTTTGTATAATTTTTCCAAAGTATGACTTGGCAGTAAGTGGTAAATTTAAAAATTTATACGCCCAAAAAATGCCAATGCCGTCTGGCAGAGCGATATCGGCCTTATTTAGCATTGCCATAACCTTTGGGTCTTTTAAAGCCGCATATAAAAATTCCGAGTAAACAGTAGTTACCCATGTTTGCTGCCCGGACAGTATTCGTTTTTTTAATTCATCGATCAGTTCATTTTTGGTCAAACCATCGATTCTTAAACCCGCAACATCTAATTTTTGCATAAAGCAATTATACCTTAAAAAAGGCTGTTTTAATAGCTTTTTTTAGACAAATATTATATAATCTATATATGGAAAGTTTAGGAAATATTGCTAAATTTAGCAAAAAAACATCTGTTAAAGCAAAGCCCAATAGCCACCTTCACTCCCCTGCTCATTTACTAGCTGACGAGCTTTGTCAAAAATTAAATGACAAAAGGCATTTTGGCTTTTATTTAAAAATGGCCACACTTTATGACCACAATTACTTGCGGGGTTTGGCCGGTCAAATTATGGAGTCCTCCACAGTAAAAACCCCGGGCAGGCTGTTCGCTTATTTAATAAAGAAAAACAATTTGGAAAAGAAATAAATTTATGGAAAAATTAGATAAATTTGAATATAAAAGTAATCACAATAAAGAAACGGGTATCGGAAATGAAGCGAAGCCAAACATTTTTGATCCAGACACAGAAGACCTGGAAACAGTTGACCCTTTTGATACCCTTGAAAGAGATGTTAGACACTAATGATATTACCAATTAAAAAACATCCAGACCCAGTCCTGCGAGCTAAAACAGAGCCCGTGACTTTTCCTTTGTCTGCGGAAATAAAAAAGCTAACCAAAGATATGTTTGACACAGTAAAGGCCGCGGACGGCATAGGTCTTGCAGCCCCGCAGGTTGGAAAAAGTGTAAAATTAATTGTGGTGAATTTAGAAAAGTCCGAAGTACCTTTGTTTGCGCTATATAACCCGCGTATTAAGTCTAAAGGTTTTAGAAAAGTAGAAATAGAAGAAGGCTGCCTCTCACTCCCTGGTATATACGGAATGGTTAAACGGCCAAAAAAAGTTATTATTGAAGCGCAAAACCACTTGGGTGAGAAAATTTTAATACGCGATGACGGCTGGGTAAGCAGAGTTGCTCAGCATGAAATAGACCATATTAACGGCATATTAATTATTGATTTGATTAAGAAGTATACTAAGGGAGAAGATCTTGTTTGACTTTACTGATTACGGAAAAGTACGGATATACGGATATCTGTAAAACTTCCGTATATCGGTAAAAATCCGTAATCCGTAAATTTATGAAGTTTATTAAAGACCTATTATTTTTTGAAATTGGCACAACGGGCCCGGATTTAGACAAAGACAGTATAATTCAGCTTTCCGGGGTTTTAATTGACAAAGACAACCTTTTAGAGAAGGATTTTTTTAATTCTTATATTCGTATAAGTTATTTGGACAGCTTGCTACTCGCTCATTCTAAACTGCTTAATATAGATTATGAAGTTATGAAAAAAAGTCCAAAGCCGCCGGAGGCTTTAAAAGCTTTTCATAGCAAATTTAATTCTGCTCAAATTTTACTGGCAACCCACAGTACCAGCAATATTTTGTTTTTAAAGGCTGCTTTTAAAAAAGCATTAATCCCTTTCGATTACAACCCACACTCAGTGGATTTGTGGACTTTGGGCTATATTTATACTTTAAATTACGGCCTTAAAAAAATGCCAAGTTTACATACTTTTGTCGAGTATTTTAAATTAAAGCAAAAGCATGTTTCCGACGCCCTTGAAAAAGCAAGGCTTGAGGCGGAAATATTTAGAAAAATAATTAAAGAAGTGTAAATTTACTAAATACGAATCCGTACTAATATACTAATGCTGAAATTTAAGATTAGTATATTAGTATTAATTAGTATTTAGTAAAGTTTATGAATTTTAACAAAGACCTATTACTTATTGATCTTGAAACCACCGGGCTTGATGCTAGTCGCCAGGAAATTATTCAGCTGTCGGCAATACTACTCGACAAAAAAACTTTAAAAGAAAAAAGTTTTTTTAATGCTTACGCAAAGCCGGTTAAATGGGCACAGCGGAATTTGGAGTCAATGAAAATAAACGGTATAAAAAAAGAATGGTTAGATGCCGCTCCCCCGCTTAAAACTGTGTTGCAAGAATTTCATAAAAAGTTTAAACCTTCGGAAGTTATTCTAAGTTACTACGGTGGGCCCGTTGATATGGACTTTTTACGAGCTGCCTACTATAAACACAATATTAAATGGCAGTTTGACTACCACTATTTTAACTTGTGGGCATATTTTTACGCCCATTTAGCAGCTAAAAATCAACTAAAAAATAAAAAGAAATTTACCGGTTTTAGTTTAGAAGACTTAATGAAAAAATTTAAAATAAAATCCCCCAGCCGCCATGACGGGCTGGAGGACTGCAGGATTGAAGCGGAAATTTTGAGACACCTTGTTTAGGAGACGTGACTCACTTCGGCTTTTTGTTGCTGTTTCCAGCTTTCAGCTCGCGCTTCAGAAAAGCCGAGTGATAGCTCCCAGCTCTAAGTACTGTCACAAGGTCCCAGCCCTTTTTGCCAAGCTTGTTTAGATCATCCATAAATGGCTGAAGTGACGCGTCGGGGCTTCCTCCTGACGGTTGGTCCAGTTTTTTATATTGAAATCGCATTTTCCCTCTTTCATTTCGGACTAAAGAAAAATATCAGAGAGAGAGAGTTTTGTCAATCATCTGTAGAATATGTATACTTCACTACAGATGTCTATAGAGTTTTTGTAGGTATCTGTAGATTCGTATAATTTGTAGTTTTGTAGATATGAAAATAATTTTTTTTGGTACATCTAATGTAGCGCTTCCAATTCTTGAGGCTTTATCTAAGCAGCATGAAATTTTGGCTGTTGTTACGCAGCCCGATGCCAAAGTTGGCAGGAAGCAGGAAATACAGGAGTCTCCTGTTAGTGTTTTAGCTACGGAAATGAAATTAAAAATTTTAAAGCCGCAAAAGGTTAGGGGCAATACACAGTTTTACGATGAACTTAAGAACCTTGCAGCAGATATTTTTGTTGTAGTTTCTTATGGGCAAATTATGCCACTGGAAATTATAAACATGCCAAAGTTTAAAACCATAAACGTGCATTTTTCGGTACTGCCAAAATACCGAGGGGCCTCCCCTATTCAGTCAGCGCTACTTAATGGCGAGCAGTACACAGGCGCATCTATTTTTATACTAGACGAAAAAGTCGACCATGGACCGCTTTTGGCGACCGAAATTGTAAAAATAGATAGCGACGACAACTCCTTAACTTTGTCGCAAAAATTAGCCTATAAGTCCGCCGCAGTAATTAACATAGTTATAGACGACTACGTAACAGGTAAAATTACTCCCCTGCCCCAGGACGAAAGTGCAGCCACGTACACAACGCATATAGAAAAAGCAGACGGCAAAATTACTTGGAGTAAAACTGCCGGGGAAATTTACAACCAATTCCGCGCATTTTACCCCTGGCCCGGGCTTTGGACTACCTGGCAGGGAAAAATTTTAAAAATTACCGATATATCAGTAATTCCCAATGCGATCGAATCTCCGCTTGTGCAAAATGGCGGTGTTGTTTTGGAAAATGGCGTGGTTGTTTGCGCAAAAAATACCTTTTTGCAAATAAAAACCCTCCAAATGGAGGGAAAAAAGGAAGTTGGTATTAAGGATTTTTTAAACGGACAGAAGGAATTTATTGGTAGTGCTTTGAAATAGATATTAAATAATTAGTTTTTAAGAGTTTGGTTTTTGTTTCTTAAAAATTCTTCGATCATAGAAATTAAATGTTCCCCATTGCGTTCACCAAACGCTTTGGCAGCATTATTAACTTGTTCTTTGGTTAAATATTTTTGGCTTTCATATTTTTCCAGTAATTCCTGGTATGAATGCTCTATTTGCTCATGTCCTAATTCAGGACCACTATGTTTATTTAAATTATTCATATAATTTATTTTAAATACTTTTGTTTATTAATTAAATGTTCTTCGTAAGTTTTAGCATAATACGGTTGCCCGGTTTTTTGGTCGTGTAAGTAATATAAATATTCCGTAGAAATTGGGTTTAATACCGCGTTTATAGAGTTAACGGAGGGGTTAGAAATAGGCGCTGGTGGCAGACCTTTGTGTTTATAAGTGTTGTAAGGAGAGCTAATTTCCAGGTCGTCTAAGCTGGGACTAGCTTCGCTTTTGCCGGTTGCGTAGTTTACTGTAGCGTCGCTTTGAAGCGGCATACCAATGTTTAGCCTGTTTAAAAAAATGCCGGCAATGGTGGCTTTTTCACCTTCAAAGTTGTTGGCTTCTTTTTCTACAATTGAGGCTAAAATAATTGCATCGTAAAGACTTAGGTCTTGTTTTTTAGCTAAAGCTTCCGCGCCAATGGGAAATTTGGTTTCAAAATTAGACAACATTTTTTTTATTATTGTCTCACTGGCTTCTTTTGCTGTAGTTTTAGACCGGTCGGTAATTACTTTAAAGAAACGGTAGGTGTCAGGGTACAAAAAACCTTGCAAACTTCCTTTGGCCTGAATGGGTAAAAATGTGTAGATCGTTATATCAAAATCTATAATTGCTTTTTGGAAATCAGCCGAAGTTACTACGCCTTGCTTTTCCAAATATTCACCAATATTTTTATTATTCCAGCCCTCTAAAATAGTTAAATTAATTTCCTCAGCTTTTTTATTTTGGGCGTCCAAATACTGTTGCTGTCTTACTTTTCTAGCTTGTAATTTGGAAATTACATAAAAACTGCCAAAAAAACCAAATGCGGCAATTAATAATACAATTATAAATTTTTTGGACATTTTTAAATACTGGTTTAATATACCAGTTGATTATACCATATTAACTTCGCAGATACACGGATTTCACAAATAACACAGATACGTATCACTTGCTAAAATTATTAGCTAGCTTGTTATAAAGGTATTTGTGTGATCTTTGTTGATTTGCGTAACAGTGATCTAATTTTTCTTTGTTAAACCTTCCTCAACTTCGTCTAGAATCTTTTTAGCGTGCTCTTTGCCGCCAAGGCCAAAAGCAATACCTCCGGCAATGGCCAGCATAGCAACAATAGCGCGGAATAAATCTATTAAGAAGTCTGTCGCAATTTGTAATTGAGACAATGCCGCAATAACTGCGAAAATTACTATTGCCCACTTAGTTATTGAAGCAAGCGCGGAAGCCGAAGCGTTAAGTCCGCTGGCTTTAACTGAAGAGCCAACAAGCCCTGAAAAAAAGTTAGCTGCTAGTATGCCTAACAGTAAAATAGCCATGGCAACAATAACTTGCCCACCGAAAGTTAAGACTTTTTCGTAGAAGAACCTGCTAACTTCGTTTAAGCCTAATATTTCAGCAGCGGCAATAAAGCTACCTAAGAAAAAGAACCATTTAACTATCCAGCCGCCAAAAGCTGAAAGACTTAATTTTTTTCCTACGCGTTCCCCTAAAGTAGAAAGACCTAAGGAATTGGCTAACTGGTCTATTTTTATGGCATTTAAAATCTTTTCCACAAAGCTAGAAAGTAAACTGCCTAAGAGCCAGCCTAAAATAAGAACAATTAACGAAGCCAAGAAATTCGGTAAAAACCAAATTACGCGTTCGTATAGATTGCTAAGCGAACTAAATACAGTTGTTTGATATGTCATTATATTCACAGATGTACGGATAACACAGATGACACAGATTTTGTGTCATTGTGATCCGTGAAATTAATTTTTATTGTTATATTTGTTTCGAGATTTCCGGTATCGACCTCCCGGTTTTAATATTTAACTCAATATCCAATATCCTAATATCTAATATATTTATTCCCCTATTATTTTTACCCACACTTCTCTGCTTCTCCCGCCATCCATTTCTACAAAAAATACGCTTTGTTTTACACCTAGTAAAAGTTCGCTTCTTTGAACGAGTAAATTTTCCGACGCGCCTAAAAAGAACGCTTTTACATGAGCATGGCCATTACTTCTTTCGTTAGGTGCGACGCTTTGCCTAACTTCAAAGAGGTCGTGGCTATAGCTTGTGTCGAGCGGTATAAGCCTATACAGGGTTTTCATAAAGTCCTGCATTAAAAGCGGCTCGTTGTGGTTTATTTTAACCGAGGCGGTCGTATGCGGGCTAAAAACCGTTAGCATACCCTCTTTTATACCGCTTTCAACAACCGCAGTCCGAACATGCGTGGTTATATCTAACATTTCAAACTGTTTTTTTGTTTCTATTTGGAGTTTTTTTTGATATACCTTCATAGACTTTACGGATTACGGATATTTACTGATATACGGATTTTTAATACTAAAACTTTTTGTATTTAAAGTGACGGACTATTGATAGTAAAAGAAAAATTATTCCTGCGCTTAAAAAGACATTTGGTAGAAAATACTTATTTACAACAACATTTTTTATAGATTTATCAGGACGTTCATTTATAAAAGGGTTTATACAAAGGCAGGTTCCTATTCGACCCACTGGGTGAAATAGTGGAAAGCCAGAAAAATATATTGTGCCTTCAAAACTGTCTTGTCCTTTATTGGGTATTGTAAATGAAACAGGGAAAAAACCTGAAAAAAGGTTTATTAATAGCCCAACCCCAATACCCCATCCTACCAAAAGCATTTTTGTTTCAAGGCTGAAGATTTTCATTTCATATATTATACCACAAATTAAAATCTACCCCAAATTAATGGGGTAGATTTTGTTTCAGCGTGAAATCCGCGTTCCGCCAACTGGCGGATGTCCGCGAGTAATCTGCGATTTACAGGATAGCGTCTTTAGCAGCTTTTAATACACGGAATTTAATAACAGTTTTAGCGGCAATGTGTATACTTTCGCCGGTTGCTGGGTTTCGGCCCATTCTAGCATCGCGGTGCTTTTTTAAAAGTTTGCCAAGGCCAGGAATAGTGAATTCGCCTTCTTTTTTGGTAACTGTGTATGCCATGTCTACCAAGGCATCCATGAATTCAGTTACTTCTTTGCGGGTTTTGCCAAGTTTGTCGGCTAAGCCCTGTAGGATTTCTGACTTTGTCATTGTTTGATTTCCTTTTTCACCAATAAAGAATTTAATGGTGATAGATTATTTTTACTTAAGTCTTAAGTTAATAATATCAAAAAAGCCAATAAAATCAAGTAGTTTTTACACAGATGTCAAGGATATGAAAGATATTTGAAAATTAGAAATTAGGAAATTAGAAAAGTTGGCTTATTTAAAACAGATTATTTAAATAATTAGCATTCCATCCCCAAAAGAAAAAAATCTAAACTCTTTATTTATTGCGGTTTTATAAACAGCAAATAATTCTTCTTTGCCAATTAAACTTGCAACTAGCATCATTAAGCTGCTTTTTGGCACGTGGAAATTTGTAACCATTCCGTCAATAATTTTAAATTTAAAACCCGGCTGTATGAATAAATCTGTATTTCCTGAAAGTTTTTTTGTTTTACCAAAACTTTCTAGGGTTCTGGTAACTGTTGTGCCAACTGCAATTATTGGTCTGCCTTGGTTTTTTGCACGAGCTAAAAATTTTGCTGTAGAAGTGTCTATAAAATAGTTTTCTTTGTGAAGCTTGCCTGTTTTTATTTGTTCTTCTGTTAGTTTGGCAAAAGTGCCTAAGTTAACATCTAAACGCACAAATTTTATTGTAACGCCTTTTTTACGCAATTTATTTAACAGCCGTTTTGTAAAATGTAAACTTGCCGTGGGCGCTGCCACTGACTCCCCTGTTTTGGCAAATATAGTTTGGTAGTTAAGACGCCTTTGTTTTTCGCTCAAAGGCGAATTTTTCATATACGGCGGCAGCGGAGTAAGTCCGTATTTAGATATTAGATATTGGAGATTAGATATTGGGAAATTGGGCTTTAAATAGTAAATGCTATTATTCTTTTTTACCATCTTGAAAGTTTCTCTTAGCTCACGGCCGTGAGCTAAGAGAAACTCCTGATTTTTTAAGAGTTTTTTATTGGCTAATACTTTTATTAACCCACCCGATTGTCCTACATATAAAACCTCTACCTTTCCACCGGTTTTTTTATAC
This sequence comes from uncultured Candidatus Saccharibacteria bacterium, assembly GCA_964484145.1. Taxonomy (GTDB): domain Bacteria; phylum Patescibacteriota; class Doudnabacteria; order UBA920; family UBA920; genus JAEUSF01. Next base: position 16,185 of record CAZAED010000014.1, read on the forward strand.
AAAGGTAAGCGAGCCGGAATAACTCGAGTTTGGTTAAACACCAAAACCGCTCTTTTGGGTAAGTATTTTGGCAGGTTTAAAAAAGTATCAAAGTTTATTTCATTGGAAATCCTGCTATACACCAAAAGCCTCGCGCTGTCGCGAGGCACGGCCGGTGTTTGGGCAATTAGCTCCCCCGGTAAAGAGTAATCATAATCTTTTAGTATGTTAAATAACTGTTGCCCCATTCGTATTTAATTTTACAGATTTAAAGAAAAAGTAGCCGACAATGGCAAAAGTAGTAACTGGGGAAACCCAATGCGGAATGTGCATACCAAAAGCATCGGCCACCATTATACCACCTAAGGCTAAAATAGAATACATAGCCCCATTTTTTATAAACGCATACTTTTTGATTCTGTCTATATTGTGTAAGGTAAATTCTCTAACCACAAAAGCACCTAAGGAATTACCCAGCAAAATTAACGGTACAGAAAGCGTAAAAGCAAAAGCGCCTAAAACCCCGTCTATGGAAAAGGTCGCGTCAATAACTTCTAGATATAAAATTTTACTAATGTCAGAAAGGTTGCCAGAGCCAGAGAGAAGTTCTTTTTCTCTGCTCGCCGCGTTTTCTTTAAAGCCGTGAGTAATAAAAAAGGCAGTGGAGCCAACTACAGCGGAAAAAGCTAAGAAAGGGTCAATTTTTAAAGACTGCCAAACAACAACGGATAAAATTATAGAAACAACCGCATAAAACCATACGCCTTGTTTATGAAAGAACTTTTCTCCCCAAACGCCGTAGTTTTTTGGTTCTAAAAACAGCCAGTGAAAAAATAAAAACACTAAAAATATTCCGCCTGCCATAAGAAGAAGCGGGGCGGATTTTTCCACAGCCGCAATTACGCTTGGGTCAGAAGAAAAGGCCGCGGTTACGGCTTGCCAAGGGCCTAGTCCGGGTGTTGAAAGCCAAACTATTAGCCAGGGTAAAAGTCCGCGTATAGCAAATACCGCAAATAGCATGCCCCAAACCAAAAACCACCGCCTGGCTTTTTGCCCCATAGTGCTTAAAACCTCGGCGTTGATTATAGCATTGTCTATAGAAGAAACGGTTTCAAATAAACAAAGTCCTAAAATGGTTAAAATTATGCCAAAAATATCCATAAAACTATTATATCAGATTTTAAAACTCATTAATTTGGTAATCTAAAATTCCAAGCAAACGTTTAAAATCTTCAATTGGAATTACAACTGTGCCGGTGTTTATGTTTGGGTGTATACAAATATTAGGAGCTGTTAAAAAGTCCTTGTCTAAGTAAAAATTAACTTTTTTGTCCTGGTCATTTATAAGCCCTAAAGGCGAAACAGAGCCGGGGGTAAGGTTTAATATGCTCAGTAAATCTTCTTCTGAGCCAAAACTTAGCTTCTTCTCCCCTATTTTTTGCGCAAAGCTTTTTAAGTCCGCCCGTTTGTTGTGCATAAGGCTGACTAAATAGTATTTAGTTTTGTTATGGTTGCGTAAAAATAGATTTTTAGCATTATTTTGGACTTCGGGTATATTTATTTTGCCTGACTCCTCGTTAGTAAAAACTGCTTCGTGCTCAAAGAGTTTGTAAGCAATATTGTTAGTATTTAAAAATTCCAGGGTTTCGTTCATATAATTGTTACCTTTTAGTAATTCTACCGTATAATATTATGTCCCTACAAGCAAAGTGAGTTATAATACTTGCAAGTAAAATTTACTCAAAATATGGAAAAAACATTAGAATCAGCAATTAGTAGTTGCCAAAAGGGTCAGTTAGAAGAATTCGCGGTACTATATGATGCTTATGTAAAGAAAATTTATGACTTTCTTTATTACCGCTTAAGGCACAAGGAAACAGCCGAAGACTTAACCAGCGCGGTTTTTATGAAAGCTTTGGAGAAAATTCAAAGCTACAATCAAGACAAGAGCGCGTTTAATACCTGGCTTTACACCATAGCGCGCAATACCTTATTTGACCACTTTCGCTCTCATAAAGACCAGTCCCCCATAGACGAGGCTTTGGAACATTCCTCCGACCAAAATGTTGTTAAAGAAGTCGGGGTTAAAATGGAAGTGGAAAAAGTTCAGCAGCTTTTAAATAAGCTCGATTCAGAACAAAGGGACTTAGTTATTATGCGGGTTTGGGACGGACTAAGTTTTAAGGAAATTGCCGAAATTTTGGGCAAAAGTGAAGCTGCGAGCAAAATGCAGTTTGGAAGAACTTTAAAACTTTTGCAGGCTCGAGTACCAATGGCCTTACTTTATTTATTGCTATTAAAACCGACAATCTAAATATTAATTTAAATTTAATCATAAAACCATTCAGAGCGAAGCGAAGAATCGCTTTTGTAAGGGACTCCTCACTCCGTTCGGAGTGGTTAAAATCAAGAAGTCATGGGTTTTATAATTCAAAATAACTAAACAATTTTATGAACGACAAAATTAATCAAATTTTGCAGGAATTGTATAAATACGATTCTGAATTTATGAAGCACGAAAAGGAACTAAAAGAAATTTTAAACCAGATGTTAGAAAGCGCGCCAAACACTAAGTTTGACCCGTTGTTTGCGGAAAGCTTAAGGAAAAAAATCTTAATTAGGGCTGGAGAAATATCTTCCGAAGCTGTGTCTGCTAAACACAGGCCAATGTGGCAGTTTGCGCTTCCCGCTTTTGCGGTTATAGCCATTGCTGTTTTAGCCGGTACTAACTATTGGAAAAATTTAAACAATACTCAAATTGCCAGTATAAAGGAATCTAAATTACAGCCATTGGCTTTTGGATCTTTAGCTGAATTGGTTCCCGGCGGAGGCCGCGAAGGCTTAGGTGGCGGCGGTGTGGGCGGAGGTGGATCCGCGCAAAATACTGCGGCTGTAACCGACGAAGTTATGAAAGCTAGGCCCCAAAGCGGCGGGGGTGGAGACTTCTCCATTTTACCGGTGTACGATAATTTTAAATTTGTCTACGCGGGTGAAAAAGTTGACCTAGCTGATGAAAATTTATCAGTAATGCGCCGAGTAAAAGGTTTTGGCTCAAATCCTAATTTAGCTTCCATTGTAAAGAATTTTTCCGTGCCAACATTTAGCCTTAAAAATTTGCAAAGCCCGTATGTAGAAATGCTGACTTTAACCGAAGACAGGGATTTCGGGTATATGGTAAATATAAATTTCAAAGAAGGCAGTGTTAGCATTAACGAAAATTGGTTTAGGTGGCAGACTCCGGACAGAATGTGCCAGGACGAAGCTTGTTATAACCGTTACCGTCTTACTGTTTCCGACCTGCCTTCAGACGAGGAAGTTATAGCCATTTCTGACAGTTTTTTAAGTGGGTATGGTATTAGCAAAAGCGGCTACGGAGCACCAGTAGTGCAAAAGCAGTGGTTTAGGGATTACCAAATCGCCCCGGATAAGTCTGTGGCCTGGGTACCCGATGTATTAACGGTTGTGTACCCTGTCGTAGTAAACGGCCAAACCGTGTATGACCAGTCGGGTAATATAAGCGGGCTTATGGTAAGCGTAAATGCCAGAGTAAAAAAAGTCTCTGGTGTTAACGAGCTATATAATCAGGTTTATGAATCTTCGGAATATCCGGCGGAAACCAGCTGGGAAAGAATATTAAAAGTCGCGGAAGCCGGAGGTAATAATATTTATTATCCTTACTACGAAAATTCTGCGCCCGGTACCATTCTAAAACTAGGCACGCCCAAAACAGATCTGGTAAAAATGTGGAAAAACGAATTGGGTAAGGAAAGCTATGAAATTTTAGTTCCGGCTTTAGTATTTCCGATTATGGATGCTCCGGCAAACTTCCCTTCTTACCGTTCCTCGGTTGTTGTGCCTTTAATTAAAGAATTAATTAAAGATCCTTCAGTAATAGACCCGGGTCAGCCTATGCCCTTATTAGAACCCAGAGGCTAAAACTAAATACCCCTCTTTTAAAAATAAAGAGGGGCTGGGGTGAGGTTGTAAGTTTATTTATAACCTCACCCCGGAAAATTTTTAGTCCGGATTAAAACAGCAAAACACCCTTTATGTCTAGAGCATAAAAAGGGTGTTTTAAATTATTGACCTCTGACTAAAAAATTTGTGTTGAAGCCGTGGAATTTTTACTTCGTTGAATTAATGATTTGTAAATTTGTCTACTTTGCCTGGTTGTGTTTCAGAAATATTTGGCTCCCCGGATTTTACCAGCTCATTAATTTTGGGCTCATTAGCCCGATCAGGTTCAAGAATATTCTTTTTAGGGTAGGGATTATGGATCTCGGGATAATGAGGATTTTTTTCAGACATATTTTTTAATAATTAATTATTTTGTTTAACAAAATTAATTGTAGCATATATTTTCATTTAATACACGGGTATTGTATTGAAAAAGATTATAAATATTTTTTACCCTTTAGTTTTTCGGGCAGGAAGTCGTTGTTGTTATTAGTCAGATCACCCTCTCCTGTACCCTCCTCACTCAAGGGGGAGGAAGGGCGGGAAGGGTATTTCTCATAGTCTTTGCCATAACCCAGGTCTTTCATAAGTTTTGTGGACGCGTTTCGTATTTGCATCGGCACGGGTAGATTCCCGAATTTTTTTACATCCTCAACAGCCATAAAATAGGCATCGTATGACGAGCGGTCTTTTTTGCAGTTTGCAAGGTAGGAAACGCCGTGGGCTAAATTTATGGCGCACTCAGGGTAGCCAATTTTTTCACAGGCTTCAAACACCGCGTTGGCCACGACTAGGGCTGTGGGCTGGGCAAGGCCAATGTCTTCGCTTGCAAATACTACCATTCTTCGGGCTATAAACAAAGGGTCTTCCCCTGCCTCTACCATTCGTGCTAAATAATACAAAGCCGCATTGGCTTGGCTTGCACGCATACTTTTTATAAACGCGGATATTGTGTTGTAGTGCTCCTCCCCTGCCTTGTCGTAGCGTAAAAATTTTGACTGAAGAGTGTTTTTTAAATTATCTAAAGTTATTTCCCCGTAAAGTTCCCGGCAATTGTCAAGCATTGTAAGTGCCTGGCGCGCGTCGCCATTAGCCATACTTATAAGCCATTCTTTTGCTTTTTTGTCTAGCTTTAAGCCGCTCGAATCTATTACTTTTTTTATTTCTTCATCTGCTAGTTCATTTAGCACAAATACCCGGCAGCGCGAAAGCAAGGCCGGAATAACTTCGAAAGAGGGATTTTCCGTAGTTGCGCCAATTAAAGTTAACTGACCTTTTTCTACAAAGGGTAGCAAAAAGTCCTGCTGGGCTTTGTTAAACCTATGAATTTCGTCTAGGAATAAAATTTTTGGCTGACCAAGCATACTGGGTTTATCGGTAATCGCGCGTATATCATCTTTTCCTGCCGATACTGCTGATAGTTCGTGATATTCAGCATTAACCGCCTTAGCATATATTCGTGCCAAGGTGGTCTTCCCTACCCCGGGCGGTCCCCACAGAATAAAACTAAAAAGATGCTTGTTTTCTATAGCAAGCCGCAAGGGTTTGTCTTTCCCTACCAAATGCTCCTGGCCTATATAAGTGTCCAGCGATGTGGGACGAATTTTATTAGCAAGCGGCTCCATAGTTAGAATGACAAGAATTAAAACACATCATACTATTATAGTATACGATTGTCTACCTATTTATATTATCGCCTTTTGATTTTGTCGTCAAACAAAAAAGCTCGCTATTTACAGCGAGCTTAGGTCTAGGTTGGTGTCTATGCGTATTTGGCTGACAAAGTCCGGAATATGGCTGACCATTACCAGTGCGCCTTGGTAGTCGCTTAGGGCTTTTGCGATAATCGGTAAATGGCGGAAATTTATGTGGTTTGTCGGCTCGTCTAGAATTAACAGCCCGGGTTTCATAAGTACTAACTGGCAAAAGGCAAGCAAGCCTTTTTGCCCTTCGGACAAAAATTTAATTTGTTGTTCAAGAAGTTTTCCGTCGAGTAAAAAACCGGCGGCAACAGACCGAAGCAAGTGCTCGTCTCTTTTTTGCATTACATCAAGCAAAGCATCTATAGCTTTCTGTTCATAATTTAGGCCGGAGAAATCTTGTCTGTAGTAGCCAACAATAATGTCCTTGGCAATGCTAGCTCCTTTAGCTTGGCCGGTGGCTAAATTATTTATGAATGTACTTTTGCCTATACCGTTTGGGCCTGAAATTAAAAGGTGTTGATTTTTTCTAACTACCATTTCAATTGTTTTTTCTACCGGTTCATGGTCTATAAAAGCGGTAATTGAGGAAAGTGATAAAATTTTCCCGTCAAAAAATTGATCGTACTCTTGGCAAGGGATTTCAAATTCGCGAATGGTTTTATCTTCCCGTCTTACTTCTACAATGTTTTCTTCCGCATCTTCGGCTGACTCGCGCATTCTTTTTGCTACAGCTCTAAGTTTACCCCCCTTGTGGGCAAAAACTTCGGCTTGGGCGCGTTTTTCTTTTATTTGGGCTTGCATGCGCGCATTTTGTAAATTTTCTCTCTCTACTCTAGCTTTAATTTCTTCAACTACGTCAAAATAGTTGCCCGCGTACTGCTCTACTTTATGAGTATGTACGTCTAAATACAAAACTCCGTCCGTAAAAGCGTTTAAAAAGTCCGCGTCGTGAGAAATTACTAAAACCGTTTTTTCATACATTATTAAAAACGCGGTTAAATGTTCTATTCCAGCTTGGTCTAAGTTGTTTGTAGGCTCATCGAGCAATAAAATGTCAGGGTTTTGTATAAGCGCGTGAGCAAGTAAAAGCCTGGCTTGTTGTCCGCCCGAAAAAGCTTTTACAATTTTGTCCAAAGGGGCTTTTAAATTAACTACTTCTAAAATTTCAGCTATTAATTTATCCAAATTGTATTTTTTTTCAGAAAAAGCCGTGGCAAAATATTCTCTAACTGTTAGTTCTTTCATATCTTCAGGCATAACCTGTCTTGCGATAGCTATGCTTACGTCTCGCGGGGTTATATGCACTTCGCCTTCGGTTGGTTGTTTTTCTTTGGTTATGAGGCTAAATAAAGTGCTTTTACCAGCGCCATTTTGTCCCATAAGCGCGAATTTGCTGCCAGTGCGCACAGAAAAACTTACGGCATCAAGCGTTTGCTTGTGGATGTCGTATTCAAAACTAACATTTGAGAATCTTAATATTACAGAGTCATTTGACATAAACAAGATTATATCAAAAAACAGGCTTTATGTCTATTCATAAGCCTGTTTTTTAGTTATCAATTATAAATTAAAATAATCAGTTAAATAATTACTTTACCCCTTCAGGGGTAGCGTACCGCGTGCCCGCTGGCCAGCTTTCTGTCCCTTTACCCAAACAAAAGGTCATGGTGTAAGTTAAGCCGTCCATTGTGGCTTCATACCAGTAGTCATTTCCTCCAGGACCAGTAGGATTACAGCTGCCGTCTCCAGGGATTGGTGAAACCGGCATCATTGGGACGAATGCTGGTATCATGGGTTCTTCAGCGGAATCAAAAGTTCCTGGGTCAGAAAGCATGCTACCGCTGCCAACAGTTGATGCTGTGCCGGTTGGGTAGGTGCCATGAGCAATGTAGTATTGGTCTAAAGCGGTTATAAATTGCCGCATATCGCCTGTTCGTTTTGCATCACGCCCCTTTACTCTGGCTTGATTTACTGCTAGTCCCACAACTCCCGCTAACATGCCAATTATAGCTAAAACTACTAAAAGTTCTAAAAGGGTAAACCCAGCTTCGCTTTTTATTTTTTGTTTTTGCATTTTTTTAAGCAGATCTTTTCTGATTATTTTTATTTATTTCAAGAAAAGTGGTAAAACCTTTTTCCACTCTTTCTATTTTATAACGGTTGCCGTCAGTTCCGTTTACAAATTCAGCTGCTCCCGCAGGCATTTTTTTTAGTTTTTCCAGCAATGGTCTTAATTGTTCAGCAGGCACGCTAAGTTGGTTTGACATTCTTTCAAGCGTGTCTAAAGAGATATTTTCTTGTGGGGTTGGGTTTTTTGTCTTTTTTTCAAGCGTATTTTTTATTCTACTACCAAAGAGAAATGATGCAATTCCGATAAAAATTCCTGTTCCAATTTTTTCAAAAGCCTAGAGCCTGGTTATTAAGTTATTAGGGCGACTGTTAATTTATTTATTATAATACCATAGATTAATGATGCTATTCCGATAAAAATTCCTGTTCCAATTTTTTCAAAAGCCTCGCGCCTGGTTATTTCGTGATTAGGGCGAATGTTCATTTATTTATTATACCATACTTAAGCAGTAAAACCGCCGGCCTGGATTTTCCACAGCTTTTGGTATATACCCTGTTTCGCCTTAAGTAGTTCTTCATGCTGGCCTTCTTCGGCAATACTGCCTTTGTCTATAACTACTATCCTGTTCATTTGCATAATAGTAGAAAGCCTGTGAGCTATAACTATTACGGTTTTATTTGCCATTAACTTAACCATCGCGTCTTGTATTAGCATTTCGCTCTCGCTATCTAAACTGGAAGTTGCTTCGTCCATAACAAGTATAGGCGCGTCTTTTAGAATTGCGCGGGCACTGGCCACTCTTTGTCTTTCGCCCCCGGAAAGTTTTATACCCCTCTCCCCTACCAAAGTGTCGTAGCCTTCTTTAAAGCCGGAAATAAATTCGTGAGCATGGGCTTTTTTGGCCGCTTCAATAACTTCGGTTTCGCTCGCAGTTGGTTTTCCGTAACGAATGTTTTCTAGAAGGCTTCGGTGAAATAGTATTGGTTCCTGAGGTACGAGTGATAAATTTTCGCGCAAACTGTCTTGGGTGAGTTTTGAAATATCTTGCCCGTCTATTAAAATTTTGCCGGAATTTATGTCGTAAAAGCGGTATAAAAGTTTAATAAGCGAAGTTTTGCCCCCGCCCGAAGGGCCTATTAGCGCCACACGCTCGCCCGGGGCAATACGAATATTAAAGTTTTTAAAAACTTTAGAGCCGTCTTTGTAGGTAAAGTTAACGTTCTCATAAACTATTTCGCCTTTAGTCACTTTTAATTTTTTGGCGTTTTGGGCGTCTTTTACTTCGTGCTCTGTAAGTAAAATTTCTGTCATTTCATTGGCATCGGCTAAAGCTTCGTACATACTGCGTATTTGTTTGCCTATGCCCCAGAATTTGTCGAATAGCCTGTAAAAGTAGCTTTGGACCAAAGCTACTGTGCCTATGGTTATTTCCCCTCTTTGCCACATTTTTACCGCTGTGTACATAACCAAAACTTCCAAAGCTACCATGCTTGCCGCTTGAATTAAGTCGGCAATGGTGCCAAGGTCCCAGCTTTTTTTACGAATTTTAAATTGTTCGTTCGTGACTTTTGTAAAATTTTTGTTCTCTTTTTCGTAAGCGGAAAATATTTTAACATTAAAGTTGTTAGTAATGGTGTCGGCTAAGCGGGCTGTAACTAAGCTGTCGGCCTCAGCGCGTTTTTTGTCTACCGGTAATTTGTAGAGCGAATAAAAATAGCTAAATATATAGTAAACGATTGCCCAGGCTACTACCATAAGGCCAATTTGTTTGTTTTGGTAAATAAGTACACCAAAAATAAAAGCGGTTTCTATTACAGTTCTGCCTAAGTCAAAAGTTAACTGGTCAGCTATGTTTTCAAAACTTCTTTCGTAGCGTTTTACTTTGGTAACTAGGCTTCCCACAAAACTGTTGCTAAAAAAACTGTAGGAATGTTTTTGTAAGTATTCAAAGCAGGTATTTTCTAAGTCAGCCATTACCCTGGGCTGGAAGTAGTTATTTACAAAGTTAAAACCCCTAGCCACGGTAAAGCGCACAACCGAAAGGCCTAAAATTAAAAATACTACATTTAAAGCCGGAGCAATGTTTTGTTTGTCGCCTTGGGCCAAAATATCTATTAGCCGTTTATATAAAATAGGCGAAAGGTTTTGCAGTACTATATGCCCTAAAACGCCAAAAATAATAACAGCCACCTGCCATTTGTATTTTTTAGCGTGCTGCCAGAAGATTTTAAGGGTTTTTGTTGTTAAGTTTTGCATTAAGTTACTATTGACATTTTATAAAATTTGTGTAGAATTTTGTAAGGAGGTTTGATGAAACAAAGCAGAATAGAGTCGGCCGGGGTGCCTCTTGCCCCAACTAGCGAGATAGATGAGGACTTTTCTAAGGAGCCTTTTCGTATGGCTCCGATGTCGTCAGAAACTCAAATAGCCCTTGAAGAGGCTAAAAAGCCTGGTACTCGTCCCCAACGTGAAATTAAACTTACGGAGGCCGTTCGTGCCGAAGGATGAGGGCGGACAGAAGTTACCCGCCGAGTCGGACAAGAGCCCTGGTCGATCTATGTTGGTTGTTTACAAACCACCAAAGAAAGACGCCGTTTGGGCTCCCGCACCGGGCTGTAGCAGGATCGGAACTCCCGGCGAGTGCCTGGGCTGCACCGGTTGTAATGAAGGTTAGCTGGCTATCCCTTGCGTGGTGAACGCCGGGGATAGCTCTTTTTATTTTACCAAACTTTTCCCTGTCATTGAGACAGGTTTTTTTATTTCTAGGAGTTGCAAGATTGTGGGCGCTATGTTGGCAAGGCTGTTAAAAGAGTTGGTAGTTGGTAGTTGATAGTTGATAGTTGATGCAATTATGAAAGGGACTAAGTTTAAAGTGTGGGCGGTGTGGAGTTCGCCGGTGGTAGAGTCTATATTTTGTTCGGCGTTGCCGTGGTCGGCTGTTACTATAGCAATCCCGCCTTTATCTAACACCGTCTCAACTACCCTCTTTAGTTCCGAATCAACCGTTTCAACGGCTGTAATAATTGCCGGTTTATTGGCCGTGTGGCCAACCATATCGGCGTTGGCAAAGTTTATAACTAGGAAGTCATCACCTTCGTTTATTGAAGATATAGATTGATCCGCAATTTCTTTTGCGCGCATTTCGGGAGCTAAGTCGTGAGTTGCAACTTTTTGACTGTCAATAAGAAAATGCCTCTCGCCGGGGTGCGTGTCTTGTTTGCCACCGTTAAAAAAGAAAGTTACGTGCGCGTATTTTTCGGTTTCCGCTATATGAGACTGCTTAAGTCCAGCTTTACTAATTTCCGCGGCTAAAGTGGTGTCCGGCTTCTCGGGCGGAAAGGCAACTAAGCATTCTATATTTGGGTCATACTGTGTCATGGTTACAAAAAACAAATTTTGTTTTTTGGCGCGCTCCATTATTTTATAGCTTAACTGGCGGGGACGATCGCTTCTAAAGTTAAAGAAGAATATACCATCATTATCGCCTATAGCATAATGCTTACCGTCGCTATCTAAAAAAACCATTGGCTCTAAGTATTCGTCTATTTGACCTGACTGGTATTCATCGGAAACTGCCTGTGATGGTTTAATACCGCGAACTCTTTTCCCCTCCCCTTCAAACAAAGCCTTCTCTGCCTTTTCTGTTCTCTGCCAATTTTTGTCCCGGTCCATGCCAAAATACCTACCCGTGACTGTGGCTATGCGCCCTATTCCCGCTTTTTCTAACACAGTTTCCAGTTCTTTTAAATACCCGGCATTGCTTTTAGGCGGGCTGTCACGGCCGTCGGTAAAAGCGTGGATAATAACTTTATTTATGCCCGCTTGTTTGGCAGCTTCTAAAATTCCGTATAAATGTTCCTGGTGGCTATGTACCCCAGCCGGACTTACCATACCAATTAAATGCAAAGACGAATTATTTTTTTTAATATGTTCAAAAAGTTTTTTTATTGAGTCATTTTCATGAAGTTTATTTTCTTTGATTGCTTTGCTTATTCTAACTAAGTCAGTATCTATAACCCTACCCGCACCCATAGTCATATGCCCAATTTCGCTATTACCAATAGTTCCCTCAGGTAAACCCACATGCTCTTCGCTAGCGTTTAAAAGCGTGTGAGGGTAGTTGTGCCAAAGCGCGTCAAAAAAAGGCGTCTTAGCCTCTAAAATGGCGTTATGTTCTGTGCCCTCCCTATGTCCCCAACCATCTAAAATAATAAGTGCAACTGGCTTCATAAATTATATTCTCACATTCTGCAGAATATTAGAATGTTTTAATAAAGTCTAAAAACTTTTTACCATACGGTGAGAGCGAATGCGCAACCTCCCGCCCCTGATATTTTTTATTTAGCAATCCGGCGTTTACCAATTTTCTTGTGTGCTCAGAAATAGTTTTAAAATTTTTGTGTAATTGAGATGCAATTTTATCTAGAGTAATACCCTCAGAACCTTTAACTATGTGTAATATTTCCAACCGACTGTGATTAGCAGCCCCTTTAAAGTAGCGTTCTAATTGTTTGCTAGTTTTTGGCATAAAATTACTGTATCATATATTCCAACATTCTGCAGAATGTTGGAATGTCATTGAATGGTATTTATGTCATTTTGTACGTCTATATTTTGCTGCAATTCTCCTTGGTAACCCTGCATTTTTTGGTTCGAGTCTTTTAGTTGGTCTTCGGCTTTACGTCCGGTTTGTACCACGCTTTCTTTTTCTCCACCGGGCTTTAAAAAGTAAACAAATAAAATAGCAATTATTGCTAGTGCAATAACTAAGGCTATTAATGCAAATCCAGGTTGCTTTATCATATGTAAATTATAACAAAAAACCCTCGCTTTTACGAGGGTTTTAAGTTTACGCAATTTTTAAAACTGTGTCTAAAAGACTTTGAATATTCTTGTGGTCTGTATTTTTAAGCAGGTCTTCGCAAAGCAGTTCTGCCCTTTCTAAGGCTTCTTCTAGTTTTCTTTTGCCGCCCGAAGCAAGTTTTACTAAACTTTCGCGGGCGTCAAAGGGGTTTGCTTCCCGTTTTATGTAACCTACCTTTTCCATGGGAGCAAGTAGTCTGGTAATTCCCGATGCAGTTAAGCCTAACTTTTCTGCCAAGTCCACTCTGCGCATGCTCTCGCCTTTTTCCTCTGCTAAATGGTAAAGAATTATAAACTCGCTAAAGCCTAGGCCCATTAAAGAGTGGTCAAATTTGCGGGTTAGTACCGCAGAAAGTTTGGCTAAAGCTATAAAGAAACTAAAGTTTTTAGATATTTTCATATACATATACTTGATTATTAATTGACTATTCAAGTATATATGAAGTTTAAAAAGTTGTCAACCCCCGCTTCTCGCGAGAGGCGGGGTTGACCCTTTAAACTAATGCCCTAGCAACTACTGCAATTAAAAATATTCCAAGCGCGTTGCAAACAATAGAAATAAGGCTAAAGGTAAAGCTGCTTGTTTTAGCAGCGCCCATTAGCGCTAGGCCGAGCTCGTCCGGCAAGGGCGATGCTATAATTAACCCGCCCACCATAGCCATAAAAATTTTAAAAATTTTGGACTTAAATATTTTTTTCCAGCGACCCTCGGGGCTTAAACTAAACATTTCTTCAAAGTCTTCGGTAATAGCGCTTTCAAAAAATTTAAACATTACTAAGTCCCCTATTAAAGCGCCTAGGGCACCAACTACAATTAACAAAGGCATGTTTGTAACTAAAGCTAGTTCCCCTAGTGCTATAGTGGCGGGCACTGTGGTAAAAACCGAAGTAAAAAGCATTCCCGCAATAAACACGCCCAAAAGTTCTAAATTCTGTGAATGCGAAAGCAGCTTAATAACAATACCGGTTTTAAGCAAAACTATCCCAACTATAATGCTAATTCCAATAATTACAATATCCCTTTTGGCTTTTGTGCTTAGTTTCATAAACTAATTGTAACATATATTAAAATTTACTAACTTTTTAAACTTGACGGGTAGTAAGTAATTGATATTATTTAAATATGGAAAAAAATATTTTGTTTGTTTGTGTAGAAAACGCCGGGCGTAGCCAAATGGCCCATGCTTTTGCCAATATTTATGGCCAGGGTAAGGTGAATGTTTACAGCGCCGGTTCTCGCCCCTCTGGTGTTATTAACCCAAAAGCAATAGAGATTATGAAAGAAGTTGGTTACGATTTAACTACTCACAAATCTAAGTCTCTATTAGAAGTTCCTAATATAGAATATGAATATGTGGTTACTATGGGGTGTGGTGATGAATGCGGAAATGTTAGAACAAAAAACCGACTAGATTGGACTTTGCGGGATCCAAAAGTTCTTTCATTAGAGCAAGTACGGGAAGTTAGAGACGAAATAAAAGAAAAAGTTATTCAGCTTATACAAAGTTTGTAGCCAAATAAAAACACCGCACAATATTGCGCGGTGTTTTTGGTAGGCGCTGTAGGAATCGAACCCACGTATACGGTTTTGGACCCCGCCCTTCCCGAAGAGCGGGGTTGACCCCGCCTCTCGCGAGAGGCGGGGTGGAGACCTAAAATAAATTCGCCATTTCATGGCAGGGGCGGTAGGAATCGAACCCACGCAAATGGTTTTGGAGACCATTGTACTACCATTATACGACGCCCCCATCACGAGACGGCGAATTTATTTTAGACCTAACCTTTTTAAAAGCCCAGTGTATGATGACCCGAATTGTTTTAACTTACTTTCTCTTTCAAACGCGCTATCTAGATTCTCGTATGCCTCAAAATAAATAATTTTCCAAGGCCTTTTAAGTTTAGTAGACTGAACTAATCCCTCATTATGCTGAATTAATCTTTGTTCTGTATTTGAAGTGCATCCTATATACAAAGATTTATCAATGCTACTTTGTAGTATATATACAAATTGCATAATTATTTAGGTTTCTTCTTAGTATTTACCCCGCCGCTCGCGAGCGGCGGGGCTAGCCATTATACGAACCCCCCAGAAAAACAATTGACCTTTAACGATTAACAATTAACTGGCGTCAAATGTCATCTGTCAAAGGTCAAAAGTTAAACTACTTAGTTTCTTTATGGAGCTGCATTTTTTTGCAGAATTTGCAGAACTTTTTAAGTTCAAGTCTTTTGCGCTTTTGGGCGCCAAGGCTTTTTTTGTTGCGCTTGGTTTGATAATTTAAGTTATGGCAAACCGTGCACTCCATGTTTATCAAGTGATCTTGGGACATATAGGAATGAAGAATTATGAATTATGAATGAAGATTTAAAATGCCCTGGGCGTCAGGGAATTTTTGAGATGAATTATCGATCCAGATAATTATCCCTGCCCGACTTCGCTTCCGACTTCGTTAAAACTTCGTCGGACAATAAAGCTTCGTCGGGCACATTTCGCTTCGCGAAATGTGGAGCCGGCTGTCGGACTCGAACCGACCACCTACGGTTTACAAAACCGTTGCTC
>CAZAED010000015.1:0-30517 GCA_964484145.1 uncultured Candidatus Saccharibacteria bacterium
GTTCGTGCAAACGTACGCACCGCGGAAGCTGCCAAAAAAGGTTTGGGCGCGGCACTCTCGCTCGCATTTGAAGGCGGAGCTGTTACAGGACTTTTTGTAGCCGGACTTGGCCTTCTTTCTGTTACTGGATTTTACTGGTTAACTAAAGATTTGTCCGCCCTAGCTGGCTTAGCTTTTGGTTCTTCCTTAATTTCTGTTTTTGCCAGACTTGGCGGCGGCATTTTTACTAAAGGCGCGGACGTAGGTACAGACATGGTAGGAAAAGTTGAAGCCGGAATTCCGGAAGACGACCCAAGAAACCCAGGCGTTATTGCAGACAATGTTGGCGACAACGTTGGTGACTGTGCTGGTATGGCTGCTGACTTGTTTGAAACTTATGTGGTTTCTACAATTGCGGTTATTTTGCTTGGAAGTTTTACATTTCCAGATTCTATTAACGCTTTAATATATCCTCTATTAATTGGCGGCGCTTCTATAATTACTACCATTATAGGTACCTGGTTTGTACGTTTAGGAAAATCCCAAAACATAATGGGAGCTATGTACAAAGGTTTTGCTGTAACCGGAATATTATCAGCCATTGCGTTTTATCCTATTACTAAAATGCTAATGACAGGAAACGGTTTGTATTCAACTATGAATCTTTTCTGGTGCGCAATAATCGGTTTAGTGGTAACAGGTTTAATTACTTTAATTACCGAATACTATACATCTAAATCCTTTTCCCCGGTTAAAGACATTGCCGAAGCTTCTACTACTGGACATGGCACAAACATAATTAAAGGTTTGGCTGTTGGTATGCAGTCTACTGCTGCACCTATTGTAGTTATAGTTGCTGCAATTTTAGTTGCTTTTGAATTAGCCGGACTTTATGGCATTGCGCTCGCTGTTATGTCTATGCTTTCCTTAACCGGCATTGTAGTTGCTATAGACGCGTTTGGTCCTATAACCGACAACGCTGGCGGTATTGCGGAAATGGCCGGGTTAGACAAATCTGTTAGAGATGTAACTGACCCGCTCGACGCAGTTGGCAATACCACCAAAGCCGTAACCAAAGGTTATGCTATTGCTTCTGCCGGTCTTGCGGCTATGGTACTTTTTGCCGCTTACACCCAAGAATTAAACGCGGCTGGTATTTCTTCTGTATTCGATTTGTCAGATAGCCGTGTGTTAGTAGGTTTGTTAATTGGTGGTCTTCTCCCCTACCTTTTTGCTAGTATTGCAATGTCTGCTGTAGGTAATGCTGCAAAGGCTGTTGTAGAAGAAGTGCGCAGACAGTTTAGAGAAATTAAAGGCATTATGGAAGGCACAGCCAAGCCTGACTATTCCAGAGCTGTAGACATAGTAACCAAAGCTGCTATAAAAGAAATGATAGTTCCGGCATTAATTCCGGTTGTCGTACCAATTGTAGTAGGTTTAACTCTTGGCGCTGCAGCCTTAGGCGGCTTGTTAGTTGGCACAATTATAACTGGTATATTCGTAGGTATTTCTATGACTACCGGCGGTGCTGCCTGGGACAATGCTAAAAAATACATTGAAGAAGGTTCATACGGCGGTAAAGGCAGTGACGCTCACAAAGCAGCCGTTACCGGCGACACCGTAGGCGACCCGTACAAAGACACAGCAGGTCCAGCGATCAATCCGATGATAAAAATTATAAACATTGTCGCGCTCTTATTGGTTAAGTTC
Source organism: uncultured Candidatus Saccharibacteria bacterium (assembly GCA_964484145.1). Classification (GTDB taxonomy): domain Bacteria; phylum Patescibacteriota; class Doudnabacteria; order UBA920; family UBA920; genus JAEUSF01. Next base: position 1,690 of record CAZAED010000015.1, read on the forward strand.
CTAAAAGGATAATCTCTTTATAAAAAAACTCCCTTCATAAAAGGGAGTTTTTTATTTCTTGCAGCGCTTCTTTTTTTCCTATGAAGCTTAAAATTTCAACCTGTTTTTTCTTTTGGCTGGCTATTTCTAAGTTAAAGTCCTTAACTCGATTTCTTTCTTCTTCAGAAAAATCGGTTATGTCTTTATATTTTTCTTCAAACGGGTCTCCTACAGGCACAAGCAGTAGTTTGTCATCAATCTCGCCCCGGTCAAGCATTTTCATTATTCCAAAAGGAACGCATTTTACAACCGCGGACTGCTCTAAGGGGTTAGTAGAAAAAACCAAGGCGTCTAAAGCGTCTCCGTCTCCACCCAATGTGCCAGTTATTTCTCCATAATTATATGGATAGGTTAAATTTTCAAACACAAAATCCAAAACCATTTTACCGGTTTTGTGGTCATATTCATATTTATTATTCCTAGTACCCTTAGGAATTTCAATTAGTACGTCAAAATCCATACTATTCTTGCTTTGCTTTTAATTCTTCGAGCCGGCTTTTTAGCAGTATAACTTTTCTGTTTAAAGTTTCACTGGTTGGCAAAAGAGCTAAAGCTTCTTCTGCTTCTTTAAGTTCTAGACTTATTTCTTCAATGCCTAATAATTTAACACTGTCTTTTATTTCTTTAACATCCCCCACTCTCTCTTCGGGCGACTTTTGCCTTTCAGAATTTAAATCAGGTCTTTCAGGTTGGCCAACTGGTGGAATTTTTGTCATATTTATGTTATTAATTTTCTTAATTACGCTATTACTCCTCCACCCACACACTCCTTACCTTTATATAATACCAAACTCTGCCCACTCGCAACAGCTTTTTGTGGTTTCTTAAAAATTACCTGATAATGATTTTTATCAATTTGCGATATAGTAAGCGGTACGAGTTCGCCCTGGTGGCGAAAACGTCCTTGCAAGCTTAGTAGCTTACTAGCTGATTGGCTTATTTGCTGGCTTATCCAACTTACACTATGCAGCTGCACTTCTTTCGTAAAAAGACGATTATCTTCCGGGTCATTGGTCACATACAAAGTATTGTTTTTTAAATCCTTACTCACCACATAATATGGCCCACTGCCCCCAACTTTAATACCCTGCCGCTGGCCAATGGTGTAGTTATGAAGGCCGTCATGATATCCTATTACTCCCTTTTCACCCATTATCTCCCCTTTTTTTCCTTTTAATTTTTGCTTCAAAAAATCTTTCAGTCTAATTTTGCCCACAAAACACAGGCCCATACTTTCTTTGCGCTCCGCGTTGGGAAGGCCAATTTTTTTTGCCAATTTTCTTACCTGGTCTTTTTTAAACCCGCCAATTGGAAACATTACGTGAGGCAACTGCTCAGTTTTTATGTTGTATATAAAATAAGTTTGGTCTTTGAATTCGTCACGGCTTCGCTGTAGCATGTAGTGAGTAGTATGTGGTGTGGATTGTTTTTGCCTTTCCTTGCTACTTGCTACTTGCTTCTTGCTACTAATTCTTGCGTAGTGTCCCGTAGCCAAATACTCAAAACCATTTTTCATAGCCCAGTTATACAAAAGTTTAAACTTTATTTCTTTATTGCACATTACGTCCGGGTTCGGCGTGCGGCCTTTTTTGTATTCGTCAAAAAAATACTTCATAACCGTACTTTGGTACTGTTTCTCAAAGTCTAAGGTATGTAGCGGTATATTTAAAAACCCTGCTACTCTTAAAGCCTCTCTTCTATCTTCTAACCACGGGCATTCGTTCTTTAAAAGACCTTCCTGGCTAGTCCAATTTTTCATAAAAGCAGCCTCTACCGTATAACCCTGCTTTAAAAGCAAATACGCCGAAACCGCGCTATCAATCCCGCCAGATAATGCAACAAGAACACGTTTATTTTGTTTTGTAGATGTAGCGTGCCGATTTATCGGCTTATGGATTCTTATTTTTCTCTTCATAACAACTCATTATACCTAATTGACCGGTATTTTTCAATATGCTAAACTGTTTTGTTCGACAATCTCTTGGAGGCAAAATGAAAAACAAAGTCGCGATCCTTGTGATCGCATGCATTCTTTCTGTTGGCTGCGGCGGCCCTTCGCAACAACCACGAACCCTCAACAAACAATCCGAACCCAAGTTGCGGATATTCTACGAACCTCCTGCAATAAGGATCATCCCCTCCGGAGATCCTGAGGCAGACTGCAGAAACTGGACACAAAATGCGAGCTCGTACTCCGCTCAGACAAACGCGGGATACGTTTCGTATTCGGATTGCGATTACGACGGAGAGTGGGACATGGCCTCGTTTAACAGCGAGGCCAAAACTCTGTATCAAATGGGTTCAAGAGAAGCAATGGAGTCGCGGGTAAAAAACAAGTTATTTCTAAAAACCAGCGCGTTCATTGGCTTTTTGGACAGCGATAAAGACATCATCCGCGGTACGCAAAATGGCACCGCTCACATTTGCGTACCTAACCCAAATAACCGCAATCTCAAGGTCTGCGGAGATGATACTTACATTCTCCGTGGGTCCGAGGCCGCAAGGCCCTACGACCAACAGTACCGTCTCTTCGTTGAGACGTACAAGCTACAGATGGAGGCTGAATCCCCGCCTCCAAAACGCTAAACCGCCACACGCGGCCGGAACTAACCCCTCCGGCCGCATTTTTTTAATATTGACACAAAACCCCAAAAAAAATACAATACCTTGTCCGAATGAAAGGAGGGGTCATGAATTTTCGGTCTGCGTCGCTACTTATTGGATTTGGTGTAATTGGCATAGGGATAGGCTACTTACTTGGGGAGTACTGGAAACAAGAATTCGGGTACGGCAAGGAGTCGGTCATTTTGGTCATACCGACAAACAAAACCGTTCTTTTGGGCAAGGCAGTGCCACCCTGTCCCGATAACCCGAAAAAGACAGTTACTGTTGAGCCGGAAGGAGTTATAATCTCCGATTGCGACGGGGATAGTCTGATAGACTTTGTTCGGTACGGGGAGAACGATTTCAGCGTTGTCGCAACGGCAGCCGAAGCCACCCACTACAACGTGGCAGAGCTCAACAAAATCCGCGGTTCTCGACCCCCAAGAACATGCCCAGATGGCACAAAAGACAAGGGGGATATCAGGAAGGACGAAGCAGGCGTCTGGCGGCTCTGGTACTGCGGCAAGCCGGAACCCTATGGAGAAACCTACCTCTCCCGCGACCAGGGAGAGGGCTTACGCTATCAGCGTGAGTACGAAAAGCCCGTCACAAAAAAATAGCGAGCCACACAACAAACTCAAAGCCCGGCGGATCGAACATCCGCCGGGCTCATCTTATTTATACATCGTTTTGTTGCTAAAAAGTCACATATGTGACTTTTTAGCAACAAAGGATTATTCTGCTTTTTTTCTATTCGGCTTTTTTGTAATGTTTTTTTATTATTTTTAACAGCTGGTTATGAACTATCCCGTTAGTGGCCAAACAGCCTTCAATTTTACCATTATAGTTTTGTTCTTTTCCAAACATACTGGTAACCTTACCGCCCGCTTCTTCCACAATTACTTTCACGGCGGCGGCATCATGTGCATAACGCCAATTATACAAAGCGCCCACAAATTCTCCCGAAGCAACCATCATTGCTCCATAAACATAACTTAAAAAGGTTACGGGCAAGGAACCGGTTTGCTTTCTTAAATCCCCCATTGAATCAAAAGCTTCCCAAGCTAATACTGAATTTTTTAAATTTAACTTGCTTACGCTAATTTTTTTGTTATTTAAATAAGCACCCTTGCCAACTTCAGCATAAAACATGCGGTCAGAAAAAGGGTCATAAACAGCACCTACAACAGGTTTGCCATTTTTAACTAGCGCTAAAGAAAAAGTACAAATAGGTACTCCATGGGAAAAAGGAATTGTTCCATCTACCGGGTCACAAACCCACAAATACTCTACGTTTTTATGGTTATAGCTTTCTTCTTCACCCAAAATTCCGTGGGTAGGAAAGTATTTTTTTACTTGGCTAATAACTTTTTTATTAATAGCTATGTCTGTTTTGGTAACAGGCGTGTCATTGTCTTTCCAGGTTTTCTTCATTGCCAAACCAAAATTCTTGCGGATTTCCGCAACCGCTTCTTTAGCTAAGCTTATGGCAAAATTTTTATATGTCATTAACTATTTAGGCAACTTTTCTATTTGGGCTTTTATGGAAGCTGCGGGACCAACTTCTATTTTTACGCCATTGTAGTACAAACTTGGCGTACCGCCCACACCCATACCCAAAGCCTCAAAATTATCTTTTTGAATTTTCTCGCTGTACTTGCTGGAAAGCACATCTGACTTAAACTGCTCTATATTGGTAACTCCGGCGGCATTGGCAATTTCAGCCATTTTTTCTAAAGGGTTTTTTAAATTTGCCCATTCATCTTGCCGTTCGTACATTAAATTAGCAAACTCCCAAAATTTACCTTGCGCAGCAGCAGCCTCAGCCGCATAAGCAGAAGCCAAAGCATTTATGTGTGGCTGCGGATATAATGGATAATGTCTAAAAACTAATTTTGTGTCCGCAAGTTCTGTTGGTAATTGCTTTAATATTGGTTCAAAATTTCTGCAAGCTGGGCACTGTAAGTCTTCGTACGCAACCAATACATTTTTCGCATCCGTACTACCCAAAATATGGTCATCCTGCTCAATTGGCCTTGGCTTTTCGGTTTTCTTTACTTGGCTAAAATCAAAATACTTTAAATCTAGCGCGGAAACGGGCTGCGGAGAAATTTTATATAGTAAAAACCCAAGGCCCATAAAGGCAATTACTAAAATAGTTACAATAATAGGTGTCTTTTTCATTTAAAATTTTTTAATAATTATTGGTTAATTAATGTCGAAGTTGCCGTAGAAGTACTAAGCCCAAGCACAGCCTCCATACCGCCAAAAACTTTTAAAGCAGTAGCTTGAAAAGCTAAGCTTTTGGTTTGTCCAAATTGCGTTTTAGGATCTTTAGCGCCTAACACTACAACAATAAACTCATTCCCAAGTTGGTCTTTTACAATACTGGCAAAATTAAATGCTGACTCTTCTAAAAATCCGGTTTTACCACCCACTAAATTTAATTCACCATCACCCAAAAGCTTGTTAGTACTGTTTAAACTATGGCGATACTTTTTGCTGTTAACAGCTCTAAAACTATAGGTGCTTTTTTTTGCTACTAAGCTAACATAAGGGTCGGAAAGAGCCGCGTCAACTATTTTAGAAAAGTCGAGCGCAGTTGTATAATTTTTCGGGTTCATACCCGTGGCTTCAAAAAAATTAGTATTTCCAGCGCCTAAAAGCTTAACTTTCTTATTCATTAAAGCAACAAAGTCAGAGTCGGTCAAACCAGTAGAGCGACCTAAAGCGTGAGCAGCGTTATTGTCGGAAGCTATTAAAGCAGCATGAAGCAAATCACGCGCGGTGTAAGAAATTCCTGGTTTAGTGAAAAGCCTCTGCCCGCCGACCTCGTCTTCCTTCTTCATAGCTACCACCTTGTTTAAAGAAGTTTTACTTTCCATAAAAACCATAGCGGTTACCAGCTTAGTTAAGCTAGCCGGAGGCCATTTCATATCTGAGTTCTTTGAGAGCAATACCTTGCCAGTTTGCCTATCAATAACCACATAAGCCTTTGCGCCAGAATCTACCTGCCCCAACGCAAAATCCGCTCCCGGCATAATTTCCGCCATGCTTAAAGCCGCCGCGGGTATTGGCAATACCCCGACAATCAAAATTGCTAATAATATTTTTATTGTTGATTTTTTAAACAAAATATTGAATTAAGAGTTAAATCCCGCGAAGCGGGATCCCGCTTCGCGGGAAATTATGAATTATAGATCCGTCTTAATTCCTAATTCATGATTCCAATTATTGCATCATTCCGCTAAAATTCTTTTGAAGCATTTTTTTATGCTGTTTAAACAAATCTTCTAAAGCTGAGCGAATATTTCTTGCGACTTCTGCCTTGTCGCCCGCTACTTCCGGGGCGACTTCCACGCTCTTTACTTCCATATTGCCGTCCATGGTAATTTTAATTTTTCCGCCGCCGGACTCTCCGGTTACTGTTTGCGCGGAAAGCAAGCTTTGCATTTGGTTTGCCTGCTTTCGCATTTCGTTTATATCCTTCAACTTATCAAATATTCCCATAAATATATTTTTATTCCTTAATACTTAATTGCAGTTTTATTATTCTAATTATTGCGCCAAAAACCATTATAAATATAATGGCGCATGCTAGCCAACCTACAATTGGCACGTAGCCAATTAACTGCCAAAGAACAACACCCAAAACCGCCACCTGCCAGGCTGGTACGTTTTCGGAAGCTTTAGTTAAATAGTGCATAGCCAAATGGCCAACAAATAAAGAAGCCGCTAAACCGCCAATTAATAAAATTAAAATATAAAATACTCCTAATATTATTGCGGTATAATACCCCACTGCGGTAAGTAAAACTAAAACTGTAACTATTGGCCAAGCAACTAAGCCCAAAAGCCCAAAACCTAAAGACTCCCACGGCTTTTTTTGCATAATCTCTATTATTTCCTTAACACGTTTTTTTCTAAGTTTTAAAAGTAACCACGCTGCAAGCATCCATGCCAATAATTTTATAATTAAGGCCGCGGTTAGAATAGTGGCTATTTTAGCTTTAGAATTATCTGTGCTTGGGTTATAAGTAACCGCTCCGAGCTTTGCCGAGCTATCTATTAAAGCTTTGGTTGGAGCTTTGTAAGATACTACTCCTAAAACTTTTGCGCTAGAACCAAAAATAAGTCTGTCGGAAAGCCTGGCGTTTATATTACCATCAACAGTTGAATTAACTGTTAAATTACCGCCGACAAAATTTAAGTTTCCTTTTACCGGCGCTTCCAAAATTACATTACCTCCGGCAATAATTAAGTCTCCGCCAATACTAGATTTTTCTGAAATAGTTACATTACCCCCGACCACAACCAAATCTCCGCCAACTGAGGTGGAAATATTTATGTTGCCTCCTGCTATTCGCGCGTTGCCACCTACCGGTCCGTTAACAAATAAGTTGCCTCCGGCAAGCAAAAGTCCATTCTCTACTTCGCCGATTAAAGTTACTGTCCCGCCCGCTGCAGTCAAATCACCCAAAGTTTTACTATTTATTGTTAAATTTGGGGCAGCCACATACAAATTTTTGTGCTGCTCAGAAGCGGAAATTGTAAAATTAGGACTTTCCGACTTCTTAGGAGCCCTTAGTTCTGCGGCATTGGCTGAACTGGCGAATAAAAATAGACTTGCCAAAACAAGTATTTTTTTCATTTGTGATAAAAATTAATTATAAGCAAATTATAGCAAAATTCCGACCAAAATCATAGAACTGCTGGCTATTTTAGCTTCCAATACACGCATTATACATGTTAACCTGGGTATTATACTGGGCTGTCATATTTTTTAACCAATCAATTTTGTTATTATAACTTTTTACCAAATTGTTAAACTCGGCCACTTTTTGATTATACTCTTCAACTTCACTTGGCGTTTTTGGATCATGCGTATCTAAATAATTTCTCAAATCATCTAACTGCATTTTCAAAACAGAAATTTCTAATTTATAATTTTGCATTTGCGCTTTTAAATTTTGATCAACGCTTGGACAACTGGTTTTGGGCTTTCCAAATTCCTGCACAGCTATCCAAGTTTTACGGCCTTCGTAAGTTCCCTGTAAAACTGCCACACCTATTTCTTCATATTTTGAATTTAAAATATTGGCTCTATGGCCTGGACTATTCATCCAGGCGGTAACTAAATCTTGGTCGTTTTTAAAGTTACCTAGTGCCAAATTTTCTCCAATGGCAATATATTCGTAATTAACATCGCTTGCCAAATCCGCCGGACCCTTTCCAAGTGGAGAAATATGTTCAAAATACTGGCCGGAAAACATATCCTTAGCTTTGTTCATTGCCGCTTGGTTAAGCAATTTGTTTTCGGTTAATGCCTTTAAACCATTCTGCTGTCGCTCCGAATTTGTCTGGTTAATGGTTCCAACCCTAGTCAAATAAGCTCCAGAAACGTTGTTATTTGAACGTAAACCTCCAGGAGTAGAGATTTCAGTTTTAGCAGAAGTAGCCAGCTGGCTTATTTTGTCCAAACTTTCACCAGCAAAACCCGCGAGCTTAGTTTGATGTTTTTGGTAAAAATCAAAACCGGCCACTGAAAGGGCTAAAACTAAAATTAGTATTACTAATTTTTTTCCGCTGGAGCTATAAGTGGGTGTTACGCCTATTTCTTCTTTTTTATTACTATTTGGTGCATTTTCGTCCATATAAAAAATATAAAGCTATTTACCTGTTGTTCTTAAAGTAACAACCCCTTTTCTCTCTTCTCTCAAAAACTTTTCTAAGTCTCCTCTTGCCTGAAAATTTTTACCAGCTAAAATTTTCAAAACATCGTTCAATTTTGTGCTGAGAGTTTCGTTGTCGCCCCGAGGCTTAATCCACATAGTTTCTCGTATTGGTTTACCTTGCGCAAAAGTTTCCTGCAAAGGAACAGTGGTTGAAATAAAAAAACTTTGTTCTTCGGGACTCCAAATAATATAAGCCCCGCAACCCTGCGACTTTGCCGCAACATACCCACCCGGCACATTCTTTTTGCCATTTTTGGTAATATCTATTGCTATATCGCCATATTTAGCCGAATTTACAATGAGCCCATTCTTTTTCATTTCATCCAAACTGCGCAATGATATATTTATCCAATCACGACTTTTTTCACTAACCTGGGAAAGACCTAAAGCGGCAATCTCTTCTTTAGAAAGTTCGGCCAAGGGACTCTTACCCGAAGAAAAATACTTATATATTTGCTCAAAGGTCATAAATCTTTCAAGTCCCCAAACGGTTTTGTAAGAATTTTTATAATAATTCTTCTCCTTGGGAAAGGATCGATTATCCACTTGGGTTACAAAATTTACCAATTTTTCAAGACTTTCGCTTTTACTTATCATTCCCAGACTTGCCATAGTTTCGTAAGCTATTTTTGTTGAGGAGGTATCACTTTTGGAATCTTTAGAATGATGGTCCATAAAAGCGGTTTTTAATGGCTCAATTAATCCCGCCTCGTTAATTAATACTTCTACGGAAAAACCGTCTTTGTTTCCTGTGTCAAAATGTATATAACCGTCCTCAAATTGCCCGGGGGCTACATACTTTGCCTTGCTAACATCTATACCTGCCAAACAAAGCATTCCTAAAGAACACCGGCCGTCTAGGTCAGTTTCTGCCGCCACATAAGTCTCACCTGTTTTTTTGTCTACCTTCACCTTACCTGAAACAATTAGCTCTTTCCATAATTCTCTTGTTTTTTCTTTAAACAACTCATCGCCAACTTCTAAGCTGCCCGCGTTTAGCTCTGAATATTTTTTAACCCTGGCTAAAGTAATTAAGGCCGCTCTGCGGCTAAGTTCCGGTTCAACATGTTGATTAAATTCAATAATTTCAGCCATAAATATATAAAGTTAATTTTCCTGCAAAATTGTTTCTACAAAATTCCTACCGTCTTTGGTCGTGCACTGTCTTGGATAGCTTTCCATAATTGGGTTTCCTGCAGCGGCGCATTCTGCAAAATTATTCACAGCTCTTTGCACGCCTTTTTTGGGCCAAATAATTATTACGACAACTAAAAAAACTATTACAAACAAAAAAAACAAAAGTTTTTTTGGCATAGATTTTATAATTCTACAATTTTATTTTCAATTAACTCTTTAAAATACCTGTCTAGTGGTTTTAAATTTTTTATTTCTTCCCCAGTAAACCAATTAAATTCTGTATGCTCTTCGTCTATTTTTGGCTCACCCTCAATTTCGCCCAAATAAGTTAATCTAACCACATGCCTATCTTCTTTTAAAATGTCCTGAGCTGCTACTAAAGTAACAGCCGAGGTTAATATAAGCCCCGTTTCTTCAATAACCTCGCGTTTTAAATTGTCGTAAAGCTTTGACCCCGGCTCTATTCTCCCACCAACTATGTCCCACTGTGCGCCTACTTCAGGGTATTTTTTTGGGTTCCTTCTGACTAACAAAAACTTCCCTTCTTTATTTTTTAATAAAACTTTTACGCCAACTTGAAGCTGCATACACGATTATAATTCTAAAAATTTAACACTTGAATTTTTTCCGGCGACTTATCAGTTTTTTCAATTAATAAAGTCTGAAACTTTGGCGCATTTATATTAATTAAATTTTTATATTTATTCTGCATCAATTCAATCCAGTGCTTGTATTGGATGCTTGCCTCTAAATCTAAATTTTTGCCGCTACCAGTTATAAAAGGAGTCTGAACAAAAATAGATCCCCTTTGACCAAGTCTTTCATACCAGCCTGCAAAGTATTTGGCAAAAAAAGCCATGTTTTTTGATTGTTGATGCCAGCCGGCTTGCATTCTTTCAACTATAAAATCAGCTTTTTCCCCATTTAGCCACTTATCAACTTTGTCTAAAGCGTCTTTGCTAAAAATATCTGCAGAAATAACTTCATGCTGCAGCAGCTTGTCTGTCTCTTTTTCTGTAACTGACTGATATTTTTCTCGTAAATCAAGCACAGTAACTCCCACAGACTTAACAAAACAATGTTGCAGACCTTTAAAAAGCTTAGAACCCGGCCCTCCAAGCTCCAAACCGACTAAATTACCATATTTTTCAGGGAATCTTACTTTTAAATAATGTTCAAAACCCCAAGGCGCCAATTCATTAAAAGTATGCTCTACATCTTCTAGCGAGTCATCATACATAAAATATGGTTTATGAGACTCACTTTTTGACGCTGCTAATTCTTCCCGCTTTTTAGATTCCGAAAAACTATCCCGCTGAGTGCGAATAACAGCTCTAAATTCGCCGAAAGTTTCTCTGGATATTTTTTTAGACATTGACAATAAAATTATAGATATTAGTCTTTTCAATCTCCATTTCCCTGCTATCTTTCAAATTCTTCAACTTAAATTTCCCGCTTTTTATCTCTTCTTCGCCTACCACAATTATGTAAGGAATTAATTCCTTATCTGCGGTTTTTACCTGCTGGGAAACTTTGCGGTCTGACAAATCCACTGCTACGTTCAACCCCTGGCTTCTAAGTTCGGCTGCCAGTTGGCTGGCGGCATCCAAATAGCCTTCCAGGTGGCAAATGTATAACTTAACCGGCGAAACATATTCGGGCAACAAATTGTGCGTTTCTAAAAAATCCCTGGTTGTTACATCACCCAAACCAAACCCTATGCCCGAAACTTTTTCCACGCCAAAAATACTTACCAAATCGTCGTATCTTCCTCCGCCAAAAATAGAGCGGCTATTTTCCGGGTTCGTGTCAAAAACTTCAAACACCATCCCTGTGTAATAGTCAAAACCTCTAACTAGCGATGAGTTAAATTTAGCATTCACAATTCCTCTGTCATTTAAGAGCCCAATGACTTGCTTGGTGTGTCCTGTTTCTTCGTAAGACAAGTCTATAACCTTGCCCAAAATTTCTTTTGTAGCTTCGGAAAAAACTTCAGGTGACATTTTTGACTTTTTGTCTATAAGTTTTACAATTTTGTGCTTTTGTTCTTCACTCAAATTATTTTCCTCAATACCAACTAGTTTAGCTCTTCTGTCGTTTATTCTAATTTCAAAATCCTCATCTTTGGCTCCAAAACCTTTCATAATCGAATAAGCTAATGAGATAATCTCCACGTCTGCCTCTATACTATCTACCCCAAACATGTCGGCATTAAGTTGCCAGTGCTCACGCAAACGGCCGCGCTGCGGTCGTTCGTAGCGGAACAAATTCGGAATACTAAACCAACGCAAAGGAAAAGAAAGTTCTTTTCTTTTTTGCGCCACCATTCTTGCTACTGTCGGCGTCATTTCCGGACGAATGGTTACGTTCCTGCCTCCGCGATCTATAAAGCTGTAAGTCTGCTCATTTATAATTTCTTCTCCGGACTTACTTTTGTAAAGTTCAGTCTCTTCTAATATAGATGCGTTGTATTCCAAATACCCGTAAGACTCGCAAACTTTTTTCCAAACGCTAAAAATATAGTTTTGAATAAACTGGTCCTTAGGATAAAAATCCCGTGTGCCTTTGTAAGGTTCTAGTGAAAGTTTTGATTGTTGATTTTGCATAAATTTAATTTAATTTTAACAAAAAAAGCCTTTCTTTACAAACGAAACCAACGAAATCATACAATCGGAGTTTCGTGGGTTAAGGTAGGGTGAGTCGGCCGTTTTTAACCACCAGCCCAAAGCTGATGAATAAAATTTTCTGGCCGCGAATAACGCGAGTGTTGTTGGCAAGACTTGCCAACTCACGAGCTGTAAGGTAGTCAGCGCGGATGATATACACATCCGCGGGGTTTTTAAGCCCTAAGTCGTGCTCGTCTACGACGCAAAGTTTAGGCCATTCTTCCGGAGGAAAAAACCGCCTATGACTTTTTCCGACCGAACAGCCCAAAATTTCTGGCCGTTTACCACGGAACAAGACTACGTTCCGCTTTTTGAACGCCTCTTCACTCAAGCTGACCATTTCCTGAGTATGAAGAAGCACCGCGTCTAGTGCCGCAAGGCCTGCTCCCTGCGAAGCTAACAGGTGAGCATGAAATAAATCCTGCTGACTCACCTCACCAGCTGCTCCGCTGGTTAAAGCAAATTCAACCGCCTCGGACAACATATCCAAAACAACGCTGGGCAGAGCATACTTTGCGCTGCTTGAGCGCTCAACTACACTTTGCTCAAAATTCTTATACTCCGGCGCCTTTACTTGGGAGGCGCATAAAATTACAAACAAAAAAAGAGCCGTGCAAGCCCTCACTTGTAACGCCTCCTTTAGCGTTAATAAAATATTATTCTTAAAAAAATAAAAAGTCAAAGCCTGGCAAAATTTACTAAATTCAACCAAATGTCAAACTTTCACTTAAATAGCCGGGGCATTAATCAATTGGTCTTAGTAAGACTTGTTAAATCTCCACTTAAAACTATTGGTTGCATTCCTAAAATTTCATCTGTATAAAGCATTTCTGGGGCAGGATTATGCAGAAATATTTTTTTGTCCAAAACGTGCGCAAAACCCATTTCCAAAAAAGTGTTTCCGCCAATGTAGTTTTGTATGTTCTTTTTAGTAAAATTTAAAACTAAAATCGCGTCGCTATCCTTTATTTTTTCATAATGCCTTTTTATGGCGTTTATATTCAGCTTTCTTTCAACTCGTTTTGAAGCGTCTAAATTTTCTTCAGCTAATTTTTCTTTGGTTAATTCACCGCCCAAAACCATTTCAGCACTCTTAGGCAACATAACACTATGACCCGCTTGAATTAGCTCATCAGCCGTTTTTTTCATTTCAGTTATAAAGTCTAAACTTCCACAAATTGCAATTTTCATAAATTAAAATTCTTTGGAGCGGGTAAGGGGAATCGGACCCCTGCCACAACCTTGGGAAGGTCGCGTACTACCACTATACGATACCCGCCCGATTATTTTCCTAACAAAATATTATATATGGGCTTAAAGAACGGGTCGGCTTCGGGCCCAAAAACCATAACACCGCCAAGACCTCCGGTTATGGTCACACACATAAGACCTAAAAGGGAAAGCAGTATGGCCAGCTTGCCCTTAACAACAAACTTAGACACCGCAACTAATTTGCTTTGCAAAATAATCCCCTGCTGCGCTCTATAATCCGCATACCAAGTAATTAGGTACAACAAAGCAATTAAGCCAAAAATTGCAGCCGTGGAATAGGCAAAAAATTCGTGGTATTCCAAAACCGGATTGCCTTCCTGAAATTTCTCGGAAAACTGCCCGGTTAAAACAGCGACACCGGAAGCCGCGCTTCCTAAAATAACCAATACCGCTTTAATAAAAAAATACCACGGCTGCCTTACTAAAAACGGGAAGCGGGCAATTTCAAAAATTGAATATAGCGTTAAAAGGGCAATTGGAAAATGCACAACAATCGGATGAATATTCATAGCTAACTTATGATTTAATTACGATTATTATAACAAACTTTTGACATACTTGAAACTATATGTGAAAATGAAATTAATGGTAAAAATACTACGCAAAATTCCGGCCACCATGGCCACCCAGCACCCAGACCACGCAAGTAAGCCCTTTTGGCATTCCCATAGCCTAATTCCCACCGTGGAAGAAGCCAGGGAATGCTTTTTAAGTTATAGCGATTTAGACATAGACGAATACATGTGGGACTGGGAAGGTAAGCTTGTAGATGAAAGCGTAATGGAAAGGCTAGTAGCCAAGCACTATAAATATTTTCAAAAAAACCAAATTGGCAAAGAAAAGTTTTTAACTTTTCGTCTACCTAACCCTAAAGTTCAGGAAGAATTTAGAGTTAGCCGGGCAATAATGGGTATTCTTACCGCCGCAGGACTTGCCAGGCAACTTAATTTATACTCCCCGCCTTTGTTTGAAGTAATTTTACCAATGACCGAGTCGGCGGAAGAAATAGTAGCCATTCAAGAAGCCTTTGACGAAATGGCTTGCCTACGCCACCCGCTTAACCGTCTTGAAAACGATTGCGATATGTTTTTAGAACTCATACCGCTTTTTGAAACTGTTAAAACCATAATTCATAGCAGCGACATTTTAGAAAAATATTTAACGCTTTACAAACACGCTTTTAAAAAAACGCCGCCCTATTTAAGGCCGTTTGTTGCCCGCTCTGACCCGGCTTTAAATTCCGGACTTGTACCTACAGTGCTGGGTGTTAAAATTGCACTATCACGTTATAAAAAATTTGAAAAAAAGCACAATATAAAACTTTTTCCCGTTATTGGCGCCGGCAGTCTCCCCTTTAGAGGCGGTCTTTCCCCCGCTTACATAGAAGATTTCACAAATGAATATAAAGGTATAAAAACTGCTACTATTCAAAGCGCATTTCGCTACGACTTTAAAAAACCGCTGGTAAAAAAAGCTATAAATTATTTACATAAAACCCTGCCTCAAAGTAAGGCAGTAATAATTGAGCCAAACGATGAGCGCGACTTAATTGCGCAGTTACATTTTTTTGAAAAGCCGTACCAAGAAAGTATAGAAGGCATTGCCCACTTAATAAACGAAGTAAGCGCGCACATTCCAAAACGCCGCGAACGCGTACAACATATTGGCTTGTTTGGATATTCCAGAGGTGTTGGCAAAGTAAAACTCCCCCGCGCCATTTCTTTTACCGGCTCACTCTACTCTTTAGGTATTCCGCCGGAATTAATAGGCACGGGCCGCGGCCTTGCAATTTTACGCAAAAGCGGCAAAATAAAACTTTTAGAAAAGTATTATATAAACTTTAAAAAGGACCTAACTAAAGCCGGCGGGTTTTTATACAAACCAGGACTGGAAACTTTAGCTAAAAAACACACGGCCTTTAAAAATATTTGGGACGATGTCCAAGAAATAGAAAAGTATTTAATAGATGAACTAGGGCCAAAAACCCCGGAAGAAAAAGCCCACTACAAACTCTGTGAAAAACTTGATAAACAATTAAAAGCCAAAAAACCCCTGTCGCACATTATTGAGCGCCAAGCGGTTTTAAGGCATAGTATGGGGTAAGGAAATTTAAAAATACAAAAGAGAGCCACAAACCCATGCGGCTCTCACAAAAAACATCTTGTTACATAGAGTGCTTCACGTAACAGCTTTTCAAACTCGTTCTTGCGAGAACGAGTTTTTGGCTTTTATACTCAACGGGAACTAACATTTCCACCACCATTACGAGGATATTGTGCCTTTTTTCATAATTACTTTTTTCCTCATTAGTGGCAGGTCTCAAGAAAAAAATGTAGTGTACCCTTCCCACGCTGTCTGTGGGGATCGACCCTTGCGTCGGATCTCCCAAGATAGCGACATTTACGTCATGAATGCGAGAACAAACTCCGTAGCCTTCGCTCGTTCCCCAGTAAGCCAAGGGCTTGCCCTCAAGTTCAAACTCAGCCCCACTCAAATCAAAATCTTGGGGGGCAAAACTCCGAAAAACTTCCTCCAACGCTTGACGCTGCTCCTGCCTAAGATGTGCCATGTCTCCCCCTTGTTAAATAAAAAGCCCCTTTCTCATGAAAGGGACTTTTTTGAAGACGAATTAATTCACATTCAAAGAGGCCGCTTTCAGAAAGAAAGAGGCATCATCATTTTTCCAAAACTGTAAAAGAATTTCTGCATATGTTAATATTAATTTATGAATAAAAATATGTCAAACAATAAATCCACACCTCTTTTGGTTGTAGGCTCCGTAGCTTACGACAGCATAGAAACCCCTTTTGGAAAAGTTAGTAAAACTTTAGGCGGCAGCGCTTCCTATTTTTCCTTGGCCGCGAGCTACTTTACTTCGCCTTCAGTTATTGGCGTTGTGGGCGAAGATTTTGGGGCTTTAGAAATTTTAAAAAAAAGAAAGGTAGATGTCTCGGGCATACAAAAACAAAAAGGTAAAACTTTTCATTGGGCTGGCAAATACCATTTTGATTTAAATACCAGAGATACTTTAAAAACTGAGCTTGGAGTTTTTGCGGACTTTAAACCCAAGCTTTCAGATTCACAACAATCAGCAGAATACATTTTTTTAGGCAACATTCACCCAAGTTTGCAATTAGATGTATTAACACAAATAAAAAAACCAAAGCTAGTAGGCTTAGACACCATGAACCTTTGGATAGAAACCGCGTTGCCCAATTTAAAAAAAGTTATAGCGCAAGTAAATGTGTTTGTAATTAACGACAGCGAGGCAAGACAACTTTCCAAAGAACACAACATATACAAAGCCGCAAAAAAAATATTAGCGATGATGAACGCTACACATCGTGTCCTAATAATAAAACGCGGCGAATATGGTTTGCTTATGTTCAGCCAAAACCAAATTTTCCATCTCCCCGGCTTGCCGCTAGAAGATGTAACAGACCCGACCGGCGCGGGCGACAGCTTTGCCGGCGGCCTGTTTGGCTATTTGGCAATGCGTGACAAATCAAAGATCGATGACTTAAAACACGCTTGCGTATACGGCACAGCCATGGCCAGTTTTTGCGTGCAGAATTTTAGCACCAAAGCCTTGCAAAATCTTAAGCATTCTCAAATTGAGCTGCGTGTTAAGCAACTTCATAATTTGGTGAAATTGTGATAAACTTAAAATAGATTAATTTAAAAATTAAATCATAAATAGCCGCTTACCAATCGTGTATTTGTGCTATTTATGATCCGTGAAAATTAAATTTATGATGATATTTTGGATAGTCTTAGGAGTCTTGGTTGTTGCGGGCATTGCCATTTACAACGGCCTGATTCAAAGCAAAAACCGCGTAGACGAAGCCTGGAGCGACATAGAGGTGCAGCTTAAACGCCGCTATGACTTAATCCCTAACTTGGTTGAAACCGTTAAAGGTTACGCTAAGCAGGAATCTTCGGTCTTAGAAAATGTTACCAAAGCCAGAACAATGGCTATGGGCGCTGGCAGTATGCAAGAAAAATTAAAAGATGAAAACATGCTTTCAGGCGCTCTTAAAAGTTTATTTGCAGTTAGCGAAGCGTATCCGGATTTAAAGAGCAACACTAACTTTATGCAAATGCAGCGCGACTTAACTGACACTGAAGACAAAATTCAGGCAGCTAGGCGCTTTTATAACGGCACAGTGCGCGACTTTAACACCAAAACTCAACAATTCCCCGGCAATATTTTTGCCTCTATGTTCGGCTTTGCAAAACGCGAATTCTTTGATATAGACGAAAAAGGCCCTGAGGGACAAGCAGTTAAAGTTCAATTTTAATTGAACTTTAACCCTGAGTGAGTATCGCGCAGCGATATGAGTCGAAGGGTAAAGTCACTTATAACTTATGGATATTCTTCCGCCGGAAAAAAATAATAAACTTAGTACTACGACTATCGTAGTATCAATGATTATTTTGTTTTTTCTTGGGTTAGCGATTTTACTCTTTTGGTTATACATAGTCAAAAGTGGTCCATGGCCATCAATCTGAAATTAATTTAGGGCATCTCTTTTTCTGTCCGTAATTTACATATGCTCACATACGACCTAATAAACAAAAACAAGCGAGAGAGTTGGTTGTTGATTTTTTGCTTCTTAATAATCATCAGCCTGCTCGGTTTTGTGTTTGCCCAAGCTTACGGTAATTCCAACATTTTGTATTTTGCTGTAGGGTTTTCCGTAATATCTAGTCTTATAAGTTATTACTACTCCGATTCAATAACATTAGCCCTTTCGCAAGCAAAAGAAGTTAATAGACAAAATAACCAAGAGTTATACCGCATTGTAGAAAACTTATGTATTGCCGCGGGTTTGCCTACGCCCCGAATATATGTAATCGATGATACTGCGCCAAACGCATTTGCCACCGGCAGAGACCCCAAGCACGCGGTAGTTTGCGTAACCACAGGCATTCTGGCTAAGCTCGAAAAAACAGAGCTTGAAGGAGTAATAGCCCACGAGCTTTCACACATTGGCAATTACGACATAAGAGTTATGACTTTGGTTGTAGTTTTAGTTGGAACAATTACCCTACTTGCGGACTGGATGCTTAGAGCTAGGTTTTTTGGCCGTGGTAACGACCGTGAAGGCAACCAGCTAAAAAGTTTATTTATGATAGTTGGTATAATACTCGCTTTACTCTCGCCTATTATTGCAACTTTAATAAAACTCGCAGTTTCCCGCCAGCGCGAATACTTGGCAGACGCATCGGGCGCGCTCTTAACTCGTTACCCCGAAGGCTTAGCAAAGGCACTTGAAAAAATTTCTGCTGACACAGAACCCTTAGAAGCTGCTAACAAAGCCACTGCTCACCTATATATAGTAAACCCACTTAAAGAACACAAGGGTCAAAGTTCTGTTGGCTGGTTCGCCGGCATGTTTAACACCCACCCACCAATTGCAGATAGAGTTAAAAGACTTAGAGAAATGAACCTTTAAAGCCGCTTGCCAAAGCGGTTTTAAAATATTAAAATGATAATGAAATTTCACGACCGTGAACTTTCATTATCTACAAAAATTTTTTTATGAGCCTTATTGGACTAATTTTAGAAGCTCTAACCGGCAGCACAGAACCCATTCCCCACCCTTTTGAAATGCCTTATAAGTTTGTAGGTAGGTTTCGTAAATGGGAAATGAGGAACTACCGCTCAACACTTCAACAAATGAAGAAACGCGGTTTAATAAAAATTACCGAAAAAAATGGGCAAAAATTTATTGAGTGCACGCAAAATGGCCAGTTGGAATTACTTATAAAAAAGGCCTCGGTTTTAAAAACTAACAAGTGGGACAAAAACTGGCGATTAATAATTTTTGACATACCGGAAACCAGCAGAGAAAAACGCGACGAACTGCGCTGGCTTTTAAAAAAGAATCATTTTATAAAACTGCAAAGTAGTGTTTTCATAAGCCCCTATAGCTTAAACCGTGAAGCAATCGCGTATTTAAAACAAACCGGACTAATTAACTATATAAGAATACTAAAAGTTTCAGAAATTGATTACGATAAAGACTTAATAAAAAAATTCGGACTAGGTCGATAATGTTTTTTCACGACCGTGAAAAAACATTATCATAGTTAATTTATTTTTTGGCTATGATATATAAAAAACAATTACTCCCATCCTAAACCCCTTACCTTTCATTTTTTGTGCTATTTTTTGCTTTTCTTTATACTCCATACTTCCTAATTCAAACTTCTTAACAAACCTCTTAGCAATTTTCAACTCTTCCTGTTCGCCCAAACCCTCGCTTAAAACGCTTTCAATAATTTCTGATGGTAAACGCTTTTCCATCAGTTTTTTTTTAATACCATAGTAGCCAAAAGTTTTGTATTTTTTTAAGTTATCTAAGTAAACTTCAGCGTAACGGTGATCATCTAAATATCGATTTTCTTTTAATTGAGCGATTACTTTGTCCGTAATTCCAAATTCATAATTCTTAATTCTTAATTTTTCCCGTAATTCCCCTTCAGTCCGCAACTTTAAAGACAGTAAATAAATCGCATAGGAATAGGCTTTTTCTGTTTTATTTTCGCTTTGCATTTTTCGTAGTTCGTTTAGTTCGTATTTCGTAGGCTTATCACTCTCTTGACACGAGTGATAATGAAATATATACTCTATATATCTGCTATAATAAATATAGCATGACTTTTAACCTTTAACATGTAACATTTGACTGCCGTTTTTCAAAGGTCAATGGTCAAATGTCAAAAGTTTCTCCCCTTATGACCAACTTCTCCTCTATATTAGAACGCCTATCTTCTCGGGCTAAAAACGCGCTTATTGCGGCACAGCTCGCGAGCGAAGAACTTAAGCATGACCATATTGGCACAGAGCACTTACTTTTTGGCGTGGTTTCTGAAAAGTCTTCTTTTGCTGCGGAAATTTTAAACAAAACTAAGTTAGTACCCGAAGTAATTAAACAAGAACTAATTTTTGTAAACACAAACAACAAAGTCGCCGCTTGGAAACCGGTACTTTCCGAAAACTTAAAAAACGTAATTGAGCGCGCGGCTATAATTGCCAGCCAGTACGGCTACCAATTCATTGGCACCGAACATTTTTTGTACGGACTTTTAACTGTGCAGCAAAGTAAAGCTAAAGTTATACTCTCAAAATTAGGAGTGGATGCTTTTGAACTTGAGCAAAATTTACTGAATGTTTTTGAAAATATTTCTAAATTCCCCGAAATGCCAGAACAAGGCCAAGCTGCCGGCGGTTTTGGCCAAGTTATGCCGGGGAGTCCAAGTTCCGTAGGAGCACCCAATAAAAAAGAAAAAACTTTGCTTGAATACTTTACAACCGACATAACTAAAAAAGCCTCGGACGGCCTGGTTGACCCGGTCATTGGGCGAAAGCGAGAAATAGAACGCCTTATTTCTATATTAAACCGCCGCACCAAAAACAATCCCCTGCTTATTGGCGAAGCAGGCGTAGGCAAAACCGCAATAGTCGAAGGCCTAGCTTTGGCAATTAGTAAGCGCGAAGTTCCCGACTCCCTGCTAGACAAAAAAATCCTTTCTTTAGATTTAGCTTTAATAGTTGCCGGTAGTATGTTTAGGGGCGAATTTGAAAATAGACTTAAACAAATAATAGAAGAAGTTAAAGCCGACCCAAATATAATTTTGTTTATAGATGAACTTCACACTATGGTAGGCGCAGGCGCGACCACCGGCTCTTTAGACGCTGCCAATATTTTAAAACCTGCTCTTGCCAGAGGCGAACTTAGAGCCATAGGCGCCACCACACTAGCAGAATACAAAAAACATATTGAAACAGACGCAGCACTAGAACGCCGCTTTCAACCTATTCTAGTAGACGAACCCAGCCGTGAAGAAGCTTTTGAAATTCTAAAGGGTCTTAGGCCAAACTACGAAAAGCATCATTCTGTTACTATTACAGATGAAGCACTACATTCTGCTGTGGACCTTTCCAGCCGATACATTTCTGACCGCTTTTTACCTGACAAAGCGGTGGACTTAATTGACGAGACCGCGGCTTTCCTGCGAAGCATAAACAGCGGCAGCAAAGTTTTGCGTAGCATAAAAAAAATTGAGGGCGACTTAGAGGCCTTAGAGCAAGAAAAAACTAAAGCAGTCTACAATCAGGACTTCCCTACTGCTATTCATTTAAACGCGCAAAAAGAAAAACTGGTTAAGCAAAAAGACGAACTTTCTAGCGAACTTTCCAAAGAAAAAAAGCCAGAGCAGGAAATTTCGGGCGAAGACATAGCGCACACAGTTTCTATGATGACTAAAATCCCGCTTTCCAAATTAACTAAAACCGAAATTGGTAAGCTTGCCAACTTAGAAAAAACTTTAAAAGCTAAAATAGTTGGACAGAACGAAGCGGTAGAAGAAGTCTCTCGTGCCATACGCCGTTCCAGAGCCGGTATTTCTAACCCATCTCGCCCTTTAGGCAGCTTTATTTTCCTAGGACCCACGGGGGTAGGCAAAACCGAAACTGCCAAGGTTTTAGCCAAAGAAATTTTTGGCGACGAAGAAGCTTTAGTTAGGGTTGATATGTCGGAATTTATGGAGAGGCACAATGTCTCTAGGTTAATTGGCGCTCCGGCCGGTTATGTTGGCTTTGGCGAAGGCGGTCAGTTAACCGAGGCTGTTCGCAGAAAACCTTATTCCGTGGTTTTGTTTGACGAAATTGAAAAAGCCAACCCAGATGTGTTTAATATTTTGCTACAAATATTAGAAGACGGTCAGTTAACCGACGCGCAAGGCAAAAAAGTTAACTTTAAAAACACAGTCATAATTATGACTTCTAACTTGGGCATGCAGGAATTAACTATGCAAGCAGCGAAAATTGGTTTTGCGGAAAAACAAGAAAAAAATTCAGATGAAGAAAAACTAAAAGCCGAGTACGACAAAATAAAAGAAGGTGTACTCGAAACCATGAAGCAAGAAATGCGTCCGGAATTTTTAAACCGTATAGACAAAATTATTGTTTTTAGGCCGCTTGGCACCGAAGAATTAAAGTCCATAACTAAACTTCAGTTAATGGAGCTGCAAAATAGGCTTCTAGACCAACAAGTCCAGCTTAAAGTTTCGGCTAACTTAATAAAGTTTATATCCGATAAAAGTTTTGACCCGGCTCAAGGCGCCCGTTTTGTACGCAAAAACATTCAAGAACTTTTAGAAGACCAACTTGCGGAAAAAATAATATCCGGTGAAGCAAAGCCTGGCTCTTTAATTTCCGCCGACGTTAAAAAAGACAAAATTGTCTTTGCCATAAAAAGACCAGCTGTGCAAAAAATAGCGGTACCGGCATAAAAATATTTTTAAAGACCCCCAAAAGGGGTCTTTTCTTTTACCTAAATTTTGCTAAACTGACACTGTAATTAGAAATTAGTAATTAGATATTAGAAATTTAAGGTCAGTCAAATGCAACTTTTCACAAATTTTTTTATTCCGTTCTATAAAGATACAAAAGAATTTATTTTAGACATCCTCTTCCCCATTTCCTGCCTTGCCTGTAGCGAGGAAGGCAAGGAATTTTTGTGTAGTGATTGCGCAAGTAAACTGCTTAAAGTTCACCAAATTTGCATTATGTGCCACAAGCCCTCTGTTGGCGGACTGACGCACCCAAATTGCAAAACTTCCTACGCGCCTGACGGATTAATTTCGGTTTACGATTACCACGACGAACGCGTTAGCAAATTAATTATTCACGGCAAATATTATTTTGTTGCCGATATTTATATAATTTTAGGAAAAATGCTGGCAGATGAAATAAAAACCAAGCACCCCCATCTCCTAACAGCCAAAACCCCCGGTAGCAGAACCGATAAATCGGTATATTATGGGACAAGCTATAACCTAACACCTATCCCCTTGCACTTTACCCGCCAAAACTGGCGCGGATTTAACCAGGCAGAAATACTGTCGAAATCTATATCGGAAAATCTTAGTCTCCCATATAACAACGTACTAGTACGATACAAGTTTACTCGGACACAAAAAGATTTAAAAAAAGACGCGCGAAAACAAAACGTTGAGAATGTCTTTAAAACTAATACTAATGTTAATATTCAGGATCAAAATTTTATTTTAGTTGATGATGTAGCCACAACCGGGTCTACCTTACTTGGGGCTGTAAAAATTTTAAAGCAAAACGGTGCCAAAAACGTCTGGTGTTTAACGGTTGCTAAGGACTAAAGTTTTTGATAAACTACTAGAGATCGATCAAGGAATTACGGAGAGGTGGCTGAGTGGTCGAAAGCGGCACCGTGCTAAGGTGTTAACCGGGTCAAACTGGTTCGAGGGTTCGAATCCCTCCCTCTCCGCCACACTTCGCAAAGGCTACGATGGCCTCTGGCCAAACATACAACTTTTGTGAAACGTGTTAAGGGGACCCCCGAAAATAAAGAGCGTAAGTCCCGCCAACGCTTTGGCGTGACGAGCACGGATTTTTGGGGTAAAGAAATAACTTGCGAAGGGCAGTTCACAATTCGCTTTAGAGAATTTGAAACGCCCGGAGAAAATTGCGACATGGAGAGGTGGCTGAGTGGTCGAAAGCAGCGGTTTACTAAACCGCCGAACCTTTACGGGTTCCGAGGGTTCGAATCCCTCCTTCTCCGCCAAAATTCAAGTAGTCTAAAATTTTCGCCCTAACAGGGCGATTTTTTGCTATAATTGCAATATTATTGTGTAATTTTTGTATTACTTATAACTAACCACTATAAACTACCAACTATCCTGTAACAAATGGAGAGCTACAACGTCTTAAAATTTAGCAGTACCGAAGCGGACAAAAGCGAACTTTTTGCCTTACTTAACTTAGTTAAGTCTGGCGATTCGGCTGCTTTTGGCAAACTCTACGATTTGTACTTTGTAAAAATCTACCGCTTTATATATTACCGCGTAAGCCACAAAGAAACCGCGGAAGACCTGGCCGAAGAAGTTTTTCTAAAAGTCCACTCTAAGCTTTCTGGTCTTGCCGAAGAAGGCGCATTTGAAGGCTGGCTTTACCAAATTGCTCGTAACTTAGTTATAGACTATTACCGCAAACAAAAAATGACCGTGGCCCTAGAAGACGTGGAAAATACTTTAGAATACGAATCAAATGTTATAGACGTCTTAAATTTAGAACAGCAACAAAAAACTCTTTTAAGGCTACTCAAGCTTCTAACCGCCGACGAACAAGCTCTAGTAAAAATGAAGTTTTTTGAAAACTTAGAAAACTCCGTAATTGCCGCCGTATTAAACAAAACCGAAGCTACTTTAAGAGTTATGCAGCATAGAACAATAAGCAAGCTGCAAAAATTAATTAAAGATAACCCCAAGTAATGGAAAAATTATTAGAACAATCTATAAATAAACTCCGCCGAGGATACAGTTTAGAACAAGCTGTTTTAAACATGCCTAAAGAAAACCAAGAAGAGTTAAAATCATTACTTAAAACTTCCCTATTACTATCTAAGATACCAAAACTAGATGCCCCAACTCCGGCATTCCGACGAAAATATATTTTAGAACCGGCAAAACAAAAATTTTGGGCTTCAATTTTTCACATTTCCCGTTTTGCCGCAGGCAGTACTGCCTTTATTCTATTACTTGTCGTATTCGCTCTAGGCGGTTACAAAGCCCTACAAAGCTACCCGGGCCAGAAGCTATTTTCAGTAAAACGAACAGCCGAAAGTTTTAGGCTAAAATTTGTTATGAGTGAAGCTTCCAAGGCAAAGTTACAACTTGCTTTGGTGGAAAGTCGACTAAACGAGGCTCAGGCTATTTTAAACAACCCAGAAAGCAATAAGCAGCAAGAAATTGCCGCGCTGCAAGAGCTTTCCAAACAAACTCAAACCGCCACAGAAAGTGTTCAGCAGGTCGCCCATAACCAACCACTGGACTTAAGTAGTCACCCCTTGGTTAATAAGTTAGAAATTTTGGCAAAACAACAAACTCAGCTAATTGCCAAAACACAAGAAGAAAACCAAGATGCTGACGTAAAAATTGCAGCAAACAATGCGGCCGGAGCTTCTGAAAGCGCAACTAATCAAGCTGGCCAAATAAAAAAATATTTGACCATAGCAGAAAGTTCCGTAGATCCTATAACTTTAGCAGATTTATCCTCCGACCCAGATCCAAATACTGTTTCAATTTCCGGTGTTATTCAAAAAATTGGGTTGTATAGTATAACTGTTGAAAAAACCCCATTTCAAATTACAGTCAAAACGGATATTAAAAATTTAAAAGGGCAAAAACTAAATTTCGATGATTTAAAATTAGAACAAAAAATTAAAATCAGCGGAAAAAAAGAAAACACTTCGATTGTTGCGCAAAGCATTCTGGTTTTAAACAAAGACGAAAACTTAGACGGTCAAATTAAAGGCGCTTCTACTAGCACGCCCGAAAGCACAACAACTCCTGCCTCGCAGTTGCGAGAGCAAGGCGGGCCGGCACAAACCGGTACCACCACCCCTTCCATACCAAAACCTGCAAATACGAATTTGCAACCTTTAGAACCTGAAAACCCCCGTCTAGGCAGTTTTATTATTGAGAACCCCAATCCTCAATACAAGCCGTAATTTATGTTCTGATTAAGCAAAGAGAAAACTCTTTGTTTAAATCAGGATAGCAAATTCCCGAAAATTCCGGGTATTCCTGAAACAAAAAACCAAGCCATTTTTGTGGCTTATAAAAAAACAACCGCGTTCTAGAGCCGCGGTTGTTTTGATTTTTAGGTCAATAATGTTATAATGTTGTGGTCACAGTGGCCGGAGGCCAGCCGAAGCTTTAGCGAAGGCTGGCGGAGAGGGAGGGATTCGAACCCTCGGTGCCGATAAAGACACTCCGGTTTTCAAGACCGGTGCACTAAACCACTATGCGACCTCTCCATATTAGTATATTTTAATAAAAAACAAGACAAATGTATCACCAAAACCAAAAAACAATTTCCTGGCAAGCGCCGGAGTTTCGGCACTATCAAAAAGACCCGGCTTGGTATACCACGCTTATTGCCATTACTATTTTAATTGTTGGTTATTTTTTTATTCAAAAAGACTACTTTGGCGCCATTACCATTGCCATAATTGGCGCTATGATGGTTTATTTTTCCCGACAAATCCCGGAAACTGTGGACATAGTATTAGACCACAAACACGTAAAGTTTGGTAACATGTTTTTCCCATACAAACACTTAAAAAGTTTTTGGATAGTTTACTCAGACAATCATAAAACCCTAAATTTAGAAAGTACCACTTACCTAAATAATTTAATTATTTTAGAATTAGAAAAACAGGATCCGGAAGAAATACGAAATTTTTTGCTAAATTATTTGCCGGAGCATCCGGAAAAAACTCGTGAGACTTTTGCTCAAAAGGTAATGCATTGGCTTAAGTTTTAATTCACATATACACTAAAAGCACAGACGCCGTGGATACACACAGCGTCTAGCACGCCAAAGCCTACGCGAAGGTGAGTATAACTTTCTGTTCCATGACACTTTCCTCCCCCCTCACCCAAATACTAAAACTTAACAAGCCGCAAGTTGCGGCTTTTAAAAAATTGGG
The DNA here is from genome assembly GCA_964484145.1 of uncultured Candidatus Saccharibacteria bacterium. Lineage (GTDB taxonomy): Bacteria > Patescibacteriota > Doudnabacteria > UBA920 > UBA920 > JAEUSF01. Next base: position 28,684 of record CAZAED010000015.1, read on the forward strand.
GCTATTTACTGTGCGCGATTTGCTTTTTAGCTTGCCTTATAGGTATTTAGATTTTTCCAAAACCGCTAAAATTAACGAATTACGCGCCGGTGAAAATTTTAGCATTCAGGTTATAATTAAATCTATATCTAGCCGCTACTCTTTTCGCGGACGAATGTCTTTGGCAGAGGCCGTGGTGTCCGATGACACCGGATCTTTAAAAGTAACCTGGTTTAACCAAAGCTATTTGGCTCAGACCCTAAAACCCGGAGACGAAATTTTTTTAGCCGGCCAGCCGGATTACTATAAAAATGTTTTACAGCTAACCAACCCCATATACGAAAAGGTTTCTGATTTCCCCGTGCACACCTCGCGCCTTGTCCCAGTTTATCACCTGACAAAAAACCTTTACCCCCGAACTTTAAGAAATGCTATAAAAGAGGTTTTACCAATGGCAAGTGAATTGGAAGATATTTTACCGGCCGATGTTGTAGTGAATCAACAGTTAATGAAAATAACAGAAGCCATAAAACTAAGCCATTTCCCAACCTCCGATGATGATGTAGCAAAGGCTCAAACACGATTTAATTTTGAAGAGCTGTTTATTACCCAACTACTTGCCCAAAAACATAAACTAGAAAATATTAAAAAGGGCGCTTTTAAAATTAAATTCGACCAAAAATTAATAAAAACTTTTGTTGAAAGCTTGCCTTTTAAGCTTACGACCGAGCAAAAACAAGCGGCTTGGGATATTTTACAAGACTTGGAAAAACCAGAGCCTATGAACAGGCTACTTGAGGGCGACGTAGGCAGCGGCAAAACTTTGGTCGCGCTAATTGCGGCCTTGCAGACTATTGCCGATGGTTTCCAGGTTGCTCTTTTGGCACCAACGGAGATACTTGCCAAACAACATTTTGAAACATCAAACAAATTCCTGGCGTCTTACAAAAATGACGGCCGTCATTTTTGTAAGACGTTCTTATTCACAAACAATTATTTGGAAGGCGCGGAGTCTAAAAAAGATTTGCAGGATATTATAAAAAAAGGTGCTGCCGGTTTATTTATTGGCACTCACGCTTTAATTCAAAAAAATATTAAATTTAAAAAACTTGCGCTGGTTATAATAGACGAACAACACCGCTTTGGCGTAGAACAGCGGTCACAACTAGTAAAGTCAGGAAAAAAAGTTCCTCATCTCCTATCTCTTTCCGCCACACCTATCCCCCGCACTTTAAAATTAGCCTTAACTGGCGAGTTAGATATTTCTATTATAAAAACTAAGCCTTCTGGACGAAAACCAATTATTACAAAATTAGTTGGTAATGTTGGCAGGCAAAAAGCCTACCAATTTATTGCCCAAGAAATTAAAAATGGCCGTCAGGCTTTTGTAATTACTCCGCTTATAGAAGAAGGCGAAAGCGACACTAAATCTGCCAAACTTGAGGTAGAGAATTTGGCTAAAATTTTCCCCAACCTACAAATTGGACTTCTGCACGGCAAAATGAAAGGTGCCGATAAAGAAGCAGCTATGGCAGATTTTCTTTCAAATAAAGTCCAAATTTTAGTTTCCACTTCGGTTGTGGAAGTGGGTGTAGATGTGCCCAATGCCAGTGTTATGGTTATAGAAGGAGCAGAACGCTTTGGCCTTTCCCAGCTCCACCAATTCCGCGGCCGCGTTGGCCGCAGTGGCCACCAAAGCTATTGTTTTCTCTTTATGTCATCTCAAACCGGCAATACTGCAGTCCTCCCTCCCCCTCTGGGGGAGGGCCGAGGAGAGGGCGCAGCGGATGATACACTCGCCCGCCTAACCGCCTTTACCAAAACCAACGACGGCTTTGAACTCGCCGAACTAGAC
>CAZAED010000016.1:0-14569 GCA_964484145.1 uncultured Candidatus Saccharibacteria bacterium
CCCTTACTTTTGGCAAAATTCAGCCCTCTTAAATAAGAGGAATTTTATAAAATTAAGGTTTAAAATCTTTGCGCTCTATAAAAAGTGTTATGTATAAAAACATCTCAATTAAGAGATGTTTTTTGTGGCGTGTCGTTCGAAGTTTTATGTCAACAAGTAATCTGCTAATCCCGCACAACTCAAAGACTCGTATGCGGGGCAAGGGGGAAAGGCCGCCTTATCGATCTCAAAGAAAAATACTCCACACAGGGTGGAGTATTTTTCTTTGGAGCTCCTTGGTATTGGATATTAGAACTGAGATTCAGCAGTCAAAAGGAAGTATTTCCGTATTTGAGTTTCTTATATGCTAATTACTAAGGGTTTTTGTAGTAAAGTTTGAATGGGTCTTTCTCTAGCCAATTATCAGATATTTCATCACATACCTTTTCATTTAAATCTATTAAATCGTTTAAGTAATCTTTGGTAAAACTTAATTCACCATAGTGAACAGTGATTTTAGCTTTTGCATTACCAATCTCTATCCACTTTAGCCACTGCTCTTTGTCGTCTACATTTCCATCTGCATGCACAAGGTTGTTTCTAATTTGGAAAGCTAAATTAAAACTATTTAGTATTTTCTTATTTTTAGGGAATTCCACATCTAATTTTTTAAGATAATTTATTGAGCGACTTTTACCCGATGAGCTTAAATCATAAACGCTAAATTTATGGCCAAACTCTTGTCGTAAATGTTCGCAAAGTTGCAGTAATTGCGACTCCATAAACATTATTATGCTGATAATAAAAGATTTGTATAAAATATTTAAAGTTTCTTCTTGTTCGTGACTTACATCACCAAGGTAATCCGCATAGCTGTAACCGTTGTCATTCAAGTCATTTTTTTTGGTATCATATTTTGCTGCCAATTTTTTGTATTCAATAATCTGTTCTTGTTCAACCTTGGAGATTAGTTCAAGGACATTACAAAAATACCTCTTTTTACTATTTAAAATAAATTTTACGAGTTCGGTCATGATGTAACTTTATCTTGACTGTCTATCCGTATACCAAGCTCCGATTTTTGAGATTATCAAAGCTAAAATTCCATATCCGACAAAACAAAAACCCATCCAAAAATATGGGTTACTTGAATTAAAAGAGCCGCCGCTATTTCCCATAAATATCAAACCTAAAATTATTGCAACCCAAGAAAAAAGTTTTGCCTTTTTCCACTTTTTGTTTACCATAACAGGTTCTACAAGCATAGGTCGAGTTGGGTTTGTTTGTATCTGAATTTGCTGTGCTTTGCTATTTAGTGGATTACCACAATTTGGACATGTTAGAGCTTTGTCTGACACATCTTTACCGCATTCGAAGCATTTGATTAGAGTCATAACGTTAGATTTTAATTTTTTTTATTATATAGGCGGAATCATTTTGGGGCGAATTAACCAACGTTGAGACTGGGTATGCTTCCATCAGGTTAGCAGGAAAAGGTTCCAAAAGATTTAAAAGCAATTCTGGGTGCAAATCGTTTCTTAACCAATCAAGCTCTCTATTTTTAGGAAGTATAGCTGGCATACGGTCGTGGACTTTTGCTACTAGAGAGTTTGGTTCGGTAGTTATAATAGCGAATTCTGGTTCTTCGGTTTTAGGGTCTTGGTGCCAAATACCTGCGAAGGCGAAGATTTTGTGTGTTTTTAATATAAACCTAAACGGCAATTTTTTTCCATTAACTATACCCCATTCATAAAAGCCATCTGCTGGAATTAGGCACCTACGTTCTCTGAATGATTTATCAAAGGTAACTTTGGTGTCCAAGCTTTCTTTTCTAGCATTAATTATGGGTTTAGCTTTGTCCCAATGTGGCACAAAACCCCAAAGCACTGGCTGGATAGTCTTAGGGTCTGTGTTTAGTATGACAGGCAGTCTCTGTCCTGGTCTTGCGTTATAACGGGGCGAAAACGAATAAGCCTTATGACTCAAGTCATAATTTTCTTCAAACTCTCTAAAAGCTAAAATTGAAAAAGCTCCGCACATATTGTCATAATAATACAAAAGCCGCGGTTCCGAAAGGTTACGCGGCTGATTATTTCAACTTAATCACTCAAACCTTTTCCTTGAAGGCACTTGTTATACGCATTTTCATATTGTGGTGTTAAGTACTCTCCTTCTTTGTAAGTGCAAAAATTTTCCTTTGTACAATAGTTTTTATATAACTCTACTGCTATTTCTTCCGCCCTATCTGAGCATAAAGCTTTTTCTTGTTTTATCTTAGCCTCAGCATTTTCGATTATTAATCTTTCTGACTCTTTTTCTCTTGCTTCGTATTCGTACTTTGCTTCCTGTTGTCGTTCTATAGATTTTTACTTGTTTATCTCGCTAGCATAATAGAATCCACCAAGAATTATTGCACCCGAAACAATAGATATCGGTAAAATTAGTTTAGTTTTGTCCATATAGGTTGAATTATTTTTATATCAAAGGAGTTTGGATTCTTCTTATAGCTCCACCGTCGTGAAAGTAAGAGAGGATTGCATCCCCTTTCCCTAAAAGTTTTTCAGCTCCTGTACAGGCCATTATATACTCAGAGTCTTTTGCACTTGCTGTTCGAAAACATAAATGGTTAATAAAGGTAGCTGTTGCTACGCCAGATAGTACTTTTTCACTTATATGGTTAGTAGCTAAAAGTATATGAATTCCTACTGCCTTGCCGAGCTGTAAAAGCGTAATTATAGATTCGTCTATTTCTTTAGCTGTTTTTTTGTTTGAACCTTTAATTAAGTCTGAAAAGTTATCTATTACGAAAAAAATGTATTTTATGGAAGAATTAGACTTTTGGTTATATTCACCTATATTCATCGCATAAGCCTTTTCCAAAGTCTTAAAACGATTTTCCATTTCATCCACCACGTTTTTTAATTCCAAATTCAAATTATCAAAATCTGTAATAGTCTTTGATGTAATATCTCCCTTTATATTTAAGATTTCGTGGTGAGATGGCTGTGTGGTAGCCAAGAGTATTTTTAATTCATTTTTGTGCAATTTATGAATTAAGGTAAAAAGCACAGAATTTATAAATGTAGTTTTTCCAGAACCCGCATCTCCTGCAATAAGCAGAGACCCTAAATCTTTGAAGTCAAGCCACAGCTTTTGTTCATCCCAAGTTAAACCAAAAGGCACATAAAGTTTTATTTCCTTTTGAGAACGGATGGAGTCAAGTAAATCTGGTAGAAATATAGATTTGGGTCTATTAGGTGGAGAGAAGGAGATAATTTTATCAATAATAGTCATATAGTTTATATCTCCGTATAGTAAACTATAAAATATTTATGAGTAATACTTTGAGGCCAATTTATTAAGCTGTCCTCGGCAGTGTATTCTTCTCTTTTCCAACCTTCGTCCTTTAATGATTTTTCTAATTTTTTATGCTCATTGACAGTTAGCTTATGTCCGAAGTATGGCTTAAAAAGACCATAAGGTATTGTAGCGACTTTGATTAATTCTAAATCGTCACCTGCCATATGAGATTTGTGGTAGGACTCTGGAGTTGTAACTCCAATATCGTAACCATTCCAATCATTTTTTATATAGAATCTAGGGGTATAATCAAGGAAACCTGGTCCGTCCTTTAATTCTTCCATGCGTTCACTAATATCTACTCTTGTTGCAAATTCGTTATGGTCATTTATAAATACAAGTTCTGGTTGAACCATAGTGAATGAAATACCTTTTGTGTATACATTGTAAGCATCACTTTTTTGATTGTTGGATTTGTTCTGAATTTTTTTCCATTTCTCTTCGCTAAATAAACCATAATCCTTTAACAGCTCGCGCCAGTTAGGGCTTATTCTTATTGCGAAAGGACGAAACTCTTTCTGTTCTTTTGACACTGCAGTTCTTTCTTGTATATAACCAACAACTACCACAACCACTAGGCTAAGAAATAAGCTTTGGCTATCTGAAAAATTTGCATTTTTAAATAAATAAAATAGCACTAAAATAAGCGCTGCGCCTTTTAAAAGTAACTTTATTGTTTTCATTTTCATTTTATTAATATTTAACACAAAGCCCCGCGCCAGCAGGGCTTGCGCCCCATACCCCTTTCGGGATATGACCCAATGAAGAATCGCTGACCACGGGGGTCAGTATTTTCATTGGGACTTTTTTGCCATGCCTAGCAGCTAAAAACCGCTAAGTTTAGGCAATTATTTTATTGCTTAAATTTTATCACAATTTTGAATATTTCACTTGACACGGTACTGTTTTTTTGGAAAATATCATTAAGTTTGGCTTGATAATAAGGAAAAAAACAAAATTTCACAGGGTTAATTTTTGTGGATATGTTTTTTATTTGCTTTATTTAAAGCAGAAATTTTAAATTTCAATAAAACCTAAAAAGCTATAATTATTATGTAGGATTTGATGATTTTAAAAATCAAAATGGCAAATCCTACGACAATTGAATCCTGCAACCCAAGCACAGAGCATATTTAAAAGCTTTGTGATTTGGGTTTTTATTTTGTTTTTTATTAGGTAATTAAAATATATGACTTATCAAAATTTATTAGAAGCAGAAACTTATAAGACCGCTGATATGGCTTTGGCAGGTCTTATTTCTTTGTATTACCCCATTGAGGCCATAGATAAACAAAACCCCCGTAAGGCCTACTGGTTGTTTAAGCGGGATGCGCAGTTGGATGAGCTTGTCAAAAGCTACTACCGCCGTGAGCTTAAGGTAGACCCTGTTTCTTATTGGGAACAGATTTCGTTTATTAAAGCCCAATTATACAGCCAAGCCTAAATGCAACTAACAGAACGGCAAATCTTAAAGTTTCAGAATATATACCAAAGCCGATTTGGCGTCTCTATTCCATATGAGGAAGCGCAACAAATAGGTCTGAATTTAGTTACCCTAGTTCAGAAAGTTTACCGACCTATAAAGAAAAATGACAATGACAAAGTCACACAATCCACACCAGCTTAAAGTTTATCAATTTTTTGACCATAAGCCCGTTTCTTTTTGTCCCGGGCTGGTTAAGGTTTTGGGTTCGGTAGAAGCTGCAATCTTCTTTGGGCAGTTGCTTTACTGGCATGGTAAAGGAGCTAAGGGTGATTGGGTTTACAAGACTATTAAGGAATGTGAATATGAGACAGGTCTAAGTAGATACCAGCAGGAAAGTGCAATAAAAAAATGTACAGCTTTGGGTTTTCTAGAAACCAAGCTTGCGGGAATACCAGCAACCAGACATTTTAAGGTTAAGTTAAGCTATGTGATTTCCTATCTTTACAGTTTGGGGAATACTGACAAAGTGCCTAGCGAGGTTACCCCTGAAGCTATGGATGTTTTCTCTCAATCTATTACAGAGACTACCCAACAGATTACTTCAGAAGATAACACAATTGAGAGTGAAGCAAAATACAATCCTGTAGGGAAAAGCAAGTACGAGGCTCTTAAAAGAGGTTTCTCAAAGTCAGGAGCTGGTGCTTCTAGAGGTTTTGAAAAACTCTTCAATCCTTAATGATTTCGGTAAATATGGGAAAAGTTTTAGTTGAACAAGGTTTAAGGTTGTCAGTTTGGAGTCTTAGAAAGCACGGAGCTTTAAAAAGCTCTTGTTATGCCGTTTGGAGTTGGGGTGATAATTTTAGAATGAATATGGAGCTTAGTTTAGAGGGTAGTTATATTCGCTTGGCTTATAAGGACGAAAAGTATTGGACGGGTGAGGAAGTAAATTTAAACTACGACCATAGTCTAACAACCACACCCTGCAATTACGGGGGTAAGAGGTATTGGTTCATTTGTCGTCTTTCTAGGAACGGCTGGATGTGTGGAAGGAGGGTTGGTGTGTTATATAAGCCTTGCGGTAGTGTGTATTGGGGTTGTAGACGCTGTTTTAACCTTGCTTATATTGACCAAAACGAAAACCGTGGAGGTAAATGGAAAGCGTTATTTAGGTGTTTGGATTTAGAAATGAAGGCTGAAAAAATTCAAGAAAAAATAAAGCGTAAGATATGGGCGGGTAGACCTACCAGGAAACAAAGGCGACTCTTAAGAATTTATGAAAGGATGGATAGACTAGATAATTATTCGGAAGAGCTTAATAAAGCTTTGGCAAATTTAGAGAAAAAGTAAAAAATTGCTATAATACATATGTTGACCCCGCACAATTTAATACCAAAAAGTTTTTTTATTGCCTTGCTGCCTTTTGGGCGGCCTCTGCCAGCAATCAATCCTTTTTGGTTTGTGCGTTGGGTCAACCAGAGGTCGCCCTTTGTGTTTTGTAAATTAAAAAATTAATATGAAAACAGAAAAATCAAAATTTAAATATATTATGTACTTGCGTAAGTCTACGGACTTAGAAGACAGGCAGGTGCAGTCCATTGAAGACCAAGAGAATGAGTTAAATAAATTGGTTAGGCAGTTAGATTTAAATGTGGTTAAGATTGTCCGGGAGTCTGGGTCTGCAAAGAAGTTGGGGCGTATTGGTTTTAATGAAATGCTCGGTACTATTTCTGAAGGTAAAGCAAATGCTATTTTAGCTTGGAAAATTAACCGACTTTCCCGTAACCCAGTAGACGGCGGACAAATACAGTGGCTTTTGCAAAACAAAGTTATTGAATGCATAACAACTCCTAGCAAAGACTATTTGCCTTCTGACAATATTATTATGATGGCGGTTGAACTTGGAATGGCAAACCAATTTAGTATAGATTTAAGCCGTGACGTGGCTAGAGGAATGAAAAGTAAAGTTGTAAAAGGCTGGCGGCCTATGAGAGCGTGTATTGGGTATTTAAATGACAGAGCAGGCCTAAAAGGAGAAAAGAAAATATTTACAGACCCTGAAAGGTTTCCGCTAGTTAGGCAAATGTGGGACTGGCTTTTAAGCGGACAGTATTCAGTTCCTAAGTTAATTAAGAAGGCTAATGAAGAATTAGGCTTGAGAAATAGAGATGGTAATAAAGTAGGAGTTAGTGCGGGTTATAAATTATTTACTAATTCATTTTACTACGGAGAGTTTGAATATAACGGTGAATGGTTTGTTGGCAAACACCAGCCAATGATAACTAAACAAGAATACGATTTAGCTCAAAAGATTTTAGGTAGGCTTGGAAAACCACGGCTTACACATAAACGCTTACCATTCACTGGAGTTATTAAATGTGGTGAATGTGGAGGCATGATAACTGCCGAAGAAAAATATAAATACATAAAAAGCTTAAAAGTAACTAAGCAGCTTATTTACAACCGCTGCTCAAAACGAAAAAAAGGCGTGGAGTGCCACCAAAAGCCAATTAAGTTTGAAGAGTTAAGTAAGCAGGTTACAGATTACCTAGACTCAATTACCATTCCTAAAGAATTTTTAGGTTGGGCTTTAGAGGTGCTTAAGGACAATAACCAGCTTGAGGAAAGCAACAGAACTTTAATGCTGGCTAATCACAGAAACAACCAAGACGCTTGCCTTAGGCGTATAGATAATTTAATAAACATGTACGTGTGCCCTTCTAACGCAATGAGAGAGCTTTTAACGGAAGATGAATACAAAGCGCAGAAAAGCCACCTCATGGCAGAAAAAGCAGAAATAGAGGCAGAAATTAGAAAGCTAGAGCAAAATGTAGACCAGTGGCTGGAACTTACAGAAAAAACTTTTGAGTTTGCAACTTACGCTAAGCATTGGTTTGAGAAAGGCGACTTTGAACAGAAAACACAAATTTTAGGAGCCTTAGGTCAGAACTTTGTATTTAACAACGGAAAGTTGCACATTGATTTGCAAAAACCGTTTCTTACTCTGAAACAAGGGCTAGAAGCTGAGCCTCTAAGAAGTGCTAGGTTAGAACCAAGTACTTATGCCGTAGATAAAACGAAAAGCACCCCTTTAGGGGGTGCATATTCTCGTTGGAGCGGCTAAGGGGAATCGAACCCCTATCCTCTCCATGGCAAGGAGAAGTTCTACCATTGAACCATAGCCGCATGGTTATTAAATTTTTTGGCTGCGCCATGTACCTGAGCGAACCAGTAAGCTGTGAACCACTTGCCACTAAAGTGGCTTCGGGTACACGGCACGTACCATTCTCCAACCTGACGGTTCGTGAATGGTACGTGGTGCCGCGGGGGTGAGTCGAACACCCGACACGACGCTCTTCAGGCGTCTGCTCTACCGCTGAGCTACCACGGCGTAAATATTAGTTATCAAGCTTCAACTGTCGGTGCCCGCCTTCGTCCCTTTGGGGACTTCGGCGCGCTAGACTTCGCTTCTTACTACTTATCAGATAATTTAATATCAATCACTAACTAATGTGGCGAAGCCAGACGAAGCTTTATGCGAAGTCTGGTGGGCGATAAAGGATTCGAACCTTTGGCCTTCTCGGTGTAAACGAGACGCTCTAACCAGCTGAGCTAATCGCCCCTACAATATTAATTAGCTTTTGGCAGAGACTTTAGGGCTGTAAAAAATCTGCACTTTAGCTTTTAACTAACTGAAATACTATATCAAAAAAAAGTTTTTTTGACAAGTCTATTACTTAGCTCTGTGAGGGCGATTATACTATCAATCTCCAATGTTTTACAGCGTTTTTCCGCCCCGCACTTTATGCATTTATGAGTTAAAATATATTCGCCATTTTTAAGTTCTAAATTTACAGGTTCCATAAGTCCTTTACATTTTTCTGCCCGGTCGCCTGGGCTTACGTCCACATGCTTACTCCATAGGCAATTTGGGCAATGGTTAGTATAACCATTGCCTTTTACTTTTTGCTTACAATGACCGCAGGTAAAGTTCTCTACTTTTTTAATAAAAGTTGACATATATAAATAATAGCACGGGGAAAAAAAGTATGATATTATTGGTTTATATGAGACTTATTTCTCCTAATTTTAGCGATATTTTTGAGCCGAATATTGAAATTGGGCAGTTCCCGGACGGCGATAGTCATGTAAGAATTCCTCAAATTGCAGAAGTGTCAGGGCAAGACGTGGTTATATTTCATAGGCTTTACCCAAAGCAGAACAACGGTATTGTGGTTCTGCTTTTAATTTTAGACGCAGTTAAGCTAGAAAACCCAAAAAGCATAACTTTGGTTGCGCCCTATCTTCCCTATTCAAGGCAGGACAAGAAAAAATTAAATGGCGAGGTACAAAGTGCTTATGCTTTGTGTAATTTGCTGGCCAGAGCCGGCTGCGACAAGCTTGTGACTTTTGATTGTCACTTTTTAAATGCTGAAGGCCCAGCGGAATTTGGCGGACTTAAAATTGAAAATATTTCCATGGGAGCAGAATTGGTAAAGCGGGCTAAGCAACATTTTGGCAATGAAGACTTTGAAGTAGTGGCACCGGACGCCGGGGCAACCTATTTAGTTAAAAGTCAGGGCGGCAAGAGTTTTAAAAAGGTGAGGCAAGAATATAAAGACGAAAAAATTGGCTATAGGGAAATAGAGAGTTTGGAATGTAATTTTGAAACCAAAGACAAAAACTTTTTGGTGCTAGATGATATGATATCTACCGGTAATACCATGATCCGTGCGTTAGAGATACTAAAATTAGCAGGAGCAAAAACTGTGTGTGCCGCGGCTACCCACGGACTATTTCTGTTTAACTGTGTAGACAGGTTAAAAAAATTTACAAACTGCATAATATCTACCGACTCAATTGAAAATGAGTTTGCAATGGTTTCAATAAAAGACAAGTTAATGAAGTTGTAATCTTATGTCACAAATTTTAGATTTACTAAAAAAGACCGGAGCAGTCTTAACCGACAGCCATTTTGTTGGGACTTCTGGAAAACATTTTGCCACCTACATAAACAAAGACGCACTTTACCCGCATACTAAAGAAACATCGGAAGTGTGTAAATTAATGGCGGAAAAAATTAAAGATTTAGAAATAGATGCGGTTATTGGGCCTTCGGTGGGTGGAATAATTTTGTCGCAATGGACTGCAAGTCACCTTTCTGAAATAAAAGGAAAAGAAGTTCTGGGAATTTATACAGAAAAAAATGAAGAAGGTAATCAGGTTTTAAAACGAGGGTATGACAAACAGGTAGCGGGTAAAAAAGTTATTATAGTTGAAGATTTAACAACAACCGGCGGTAGTGCTAAAAAAGTTGTAGAAACCGCTAAGGCGGCCGGAGCAGAGGTTGTGGGCGTGGTCGTTATGGTAAATAAAAATCCGAAAGAAGTAACTAGCGAATTTTTTGGTGTACCGTTTTACTTTCTAGATGTTTTAGAAGTTCCCGTGTATGAAGAAGCCGAATGCCCGTTGTGTAAAACCGGCATACCAATAGACGTTCGGGTTGGCCATGGAAAAAAATACTTAGAAGCGAAAGGAATTAAATAATGTCGCCAGCCAAAGAAAAATATAATACGCGAGCGGAAAAGTTTAATTCTTTGGTTTGTGTAGGTTTAGACAGTGAATTTGAAAAGTTGCCTGCACAGTTTAAGGAAAAAGAATTTCCGCAGTTTGAGTTTAATAAATACATAATTGACCAGACTGCCGAGTTTGCAGCTGCGTTTAAGCCAAACAGCGCGTTTTATGAAGCTCGAGGAGAGAAGGGGTGGAAGGAGCTTAAAATGACAATGGATTATTTGTCATTATCATACCCCGACATTTTTACAATCTGCGATGCCAAACGCGCGGACATAGGTAACACCAACAATGGTTACGTGAAAGCAATTTTCGACGAATTAAAATTTGATGCAATTACGCTTCACCCTTATTTGGGTAAAGAGGCATTAAAGCCATTCCTTGATCGTTCCGATAAAATATCCATCATCTTATGCAGAACCTCTAACCCTGGCGCAGGCGAGATTCAGGATCTAAATGTAGCGCAGGCCCCTGGCCTGCTTCCTAAAACAATTTGGCAAATCGTAGCAGAAAAAGTTTCTCAAGATTGGAACTACAATCACAATTGTATGTTGGTAGTTGGTGCGACTTATCCGGAAGAAATGAAAATTATAAGATCGATTGCCCCAGAAATGACTTTACTTGTTCCGGGTGTGGGCGCACAAGGTGGTGACGTAGAAGCAGTTGTTAAGGCCGGAAAGAACAGTAAAAATTTAGGAATGATTATAAATTCTTCCCGCGGCATAATATTTGCAGAGAATCCTGGCGAAGAAGCAAAAAAACTAAGAAATGAAATTAATAAGTATCGTTAAAAATAAGGATAATGTTTTTTCACGACCGTGAAAAAACATTATCATACATAATATGTATAAGTTAATTCGTCCACTATTGTTTAAAATAGACAGCGAAACCATCCACAACAAAATGTTAGCCTTGGGTGGTTTTTTGCATAGCATGGGTTTAGATAAAGCATTATCGCCGATATACAATTACGAAAACCAAAGCTTAGAGCAAAAAGTTTTTGGTTTAGACTTTAAAAATCCGGTTGGGTTAGCTGCTGGTTTTGACAAACAAGCAAGAATAGTAGATTTTTTGCCTAATTTAGGTTTTGGTTTTTTAAATGTAGGCGATGTATCAAGTTTGCCTTGGCCGGGTAACCCAAAGCCCAGGTTATTTCGTTTGCCCAAAGACCAGGCGCTTATAAACCGGCTCGGCCAAAATAACAAAGGTGCGGAATTTTTAGCCGGAAAAATTAAACACAGAAAAGTTTCTATTCCGCTCGGCGTAAGTTTGGTAAAAACCCCGGACCCAAATATTTTAGGCGACAAAGCAGTGGAAGATTTTGTTGCCAGTTTTAAAATTTTATATCCATTGGCTGACTTTAGCGTTTTAAATGTTAGCTGCCCCAATACCGCAGAGGGCAAGACCTTTGAAGACCCAAGTGCGCTAAATGATCTTTTAATTGAAATTACTAAAGCAAAGTTTGAGTCAAAAATTAATAAACCAATCTTAATAAAAATTTCTCCCGACCTCGCTTTTGAAGAATTAGAAAAAGTTTTGCAAGTTTGTGAGAGTCATAAAATAGATGGTTATATTTTAACTAATACAACCAAGTCGCGCGAAGGCTTAAAAACACCGACAGATATAATTGAACGCATAGGTAAAGGTGGGTTGTCGGGTAGGCCGCTTAGACAAAAGTCTACAGAATTGATTCGCCACGCATACAAAATACTTAAACGACCGTGCATAATTGGACTTGGGGGAATAAATAGTGCGGAAACGGCTTACGAAAAAATAAAAGCAGGCGCATCTCTGCTTCAAGTTTATACTGGTCTTGTATACGAAGGGCCGGGGCTGGTTAAGAAAATAAATAAAGGTTTGGTTGAATTTTTAAAAAGGGATGGATTTGAAAATATTAGCGAGGCGGTTGGGGTTGAAGCAAAACTTTAAATCGGGTATAATTGTTAAGCAATTTTATATTTTAAGCCCGGGTGGCGAAATGGCAGACGCACTACCTTGAGGTGGTAGCGACCGCAAGGTCATGGGAGTTCGACTCTCCCCTCGGGCACCATTTTACTTCGTTCATAAATTTTGACTGCGCATCGTAGCGCTTGAAGGTTGATTTTATAGCTTAAATTAAAAATCCGACTTTGGTCGGTTTTTATTTTGAAAAATAAAAACCGAGCCTTAGCGTTCCTCCAAAACGCCAAGGCTCGGTGAGAGCTACCAGCCGACCCGCTCTTTGCGGACGGCGATGTTGACTTTTACGAGTTCGGGCTGGTCGTTCGGAATACCAGCCCAGGTTGAGAGAGCGCCGCCCATGAGTCTGCCCATGAGGCAGCTGGGACAGCGGTCGGCTGCCGGAGTTTGCGCTGCGAGTTGTGCCATGCCACCGCTTAGATACCCTTCGACCTGCTTAACCGACTGGATTCGGACCAGGTCGCTAACCGTGCGCCGATTCCAGTAGCAGGCAAGTTTGAGGCCTGGCCAAACTCCTGTTTGCCAAGGAGGCAGAGCAGTTGTTACGGCGTTGCCAATTTGCACAGTACCGTAGGTTTCGCCAGTCACACCCATCTGGGTGTAGAAGCCGGCGCCAACGTTTTCGTAGCACCGCCAGAGGTCGTAACCAGAGTACGCCCGGCACTGTTGGTCTTTGTCATTGTGCCAGCGGCGCTTGGCGGCTTCCAGGAGCTGCCAGAAGTGGTAGCGTGCGGGAATGAAGCGCCCTTGTGGGCGATCGTGTTCGTCCATTGCCCAGTCGATGATTCCGTAAATGAAAGGCAGGTCGTCATGAGTGAAAATTGCCTTCATATTGTACGGGCTCGACTGGGAAGGATATGGGTTGAAGATCACTGTGGGAAAGACCGCATGCACGGCTTTGGCCATTGCGATCAGGTGGCGGACGTTAGAGTGTTTGAAAACCACGTTGTACAGAATGCGTGATTTTTCAAATCCCGTTTCGCGGAGGATGCGGCGCGTTGCCGCGACTCCCATAAGCAGTTTCCTGCGCGGTCCTTGGAGCTGGCCCTGCTTGTCATGTTCTTCTATCAGCTGAGCCTCGGTCAGACCCAAGACCCACTCAAGGTCTTGCACGCTCTCGATGTGGTCAAAGCTGAAAGCAAATACCGCCGGTGGGTTTCTGCGGAGCATGTTTACGAACGTGCCGCTTTTGTCCTTGGCAATGCGCTGGCCTACGGTGGTCAGGTTGTAGCTAACGCCGTTTTTGGCGGCCCACTCAAACATCGCGTCGAGTTCCCGGTAGAGCTCTGTGTTGCCGCCGAAAAAGTTAGCAACCTTTTTGCGCGAGTCTTTTTTGCTTTGCGCGATAGGCAGCTTAAACCCAGCAGCAATTGAGTCTGAGACCTGAAGGCGCTCCATGAGCATATTGAAGCTTGGGCTTTGCACCCATTTGGTCCAGACGTTGTGCTGAGCTTCGAAAATCATTTCAAGCCGCTGGGTTATTTCTTCCGCAGGAGCCATACTTTGAATTTTCATGCCTTGGTTGCGGACCGCTGCTCCGTCGCAGTCGTAGTCGTTGCCTGTCGGGTTACCCTTCTCGTCGGTTGAAATGCAGTTGTAGTTGCAGGCTTCCCCTTCTCGGTATTCTCCATTGCCTTCGTCTACCCAGAGGCTGGCAAGGTTTGGTTGAGAAGCCTCAATTTCTGGATGCGCAAACCCTTGTGCTAGAAGGTCTCGCGCAATTTCTTCGGTCGTACCTTGGTACACTTAATACTCCTTCTGGCACAAGGCTGTGCCTAGGTAAAAGTCTTTTCCTCCGTTTAGTTTAAACATCTTACTTAAAATGTATAAAACAAGCAAACGCTTGACTATACTTTATTGGGCGGTTAAGATGAAGCGAATGCGGACCTATTCTGCATCGAAAGATAAGGAGGCCCATGGCTAATGCCGCTGTTTTACAACATGATCTGTCAGTGTTGGCGCCATCAGCGCTCACTGTAGTAAATAATTCCTTGACCCAAGACGCCCTTACGATTATGCGAGACAAGCGAACGCGCATGCGTCGTTTTCGGCTTGAGGCCGAACGCATATCGAATTGGTTGGCTTACGAGGTCGGGGCAACTTTGGGGTCGAGTGTGTCTGAAATCCAAACACCTCTCGGCCCTTTTACCGGGAGTCGCTTGGAGACACCGGTCACGCTCGTACCAATTCACCGGGCCGGCAACGTGATGGTGAGTCCGTTTTTTCATACCATCCCAACGGCGGACCAAGTTTTAGACGTTGGGGTTTACCGCG
>CAZAED010000016.1:14579-22916 GCA_964484145.1 uncultured Candidatus Saccharibacteria bacterium
GGCGCGCGTCCGAAAATGTACCTCAACAAGATTCGGCGGCGCATTTCCCCCAACCGAATCTACATTGTCACCGACCCTATGCTTGCGACGGCTGGCTCAGCTTGCTTCACGATCGATCTTTTAAGGAATGCGGGCGCCCAGCAGATTCACTATGTGGGCATTGTGGCTGCACCTGAGGGGGTGTTAGAACTTCACAAAAAACACCCGACCGTGATGATCTGGACCGCTGCCGTTGACGAGTACTTGAACGATCAGAAGTTCATTGTGAAAGGTCTTGGTGACTTCGGCGACAGAGCAAACGGCACTGTCGTTATGGTGCGCCGGATCAAGCGTCTCGAAAAGATCGCTGCTTAGGCCAATGCAACAACTTCAAAAGACCTCGCTCAATATGGTACGAGCGGGGTCTTTTTGTTATAATGCATTTATTAATTTAGATTTATGTTTATACCCGTTGTATTAGGTTCAGTTAGAGAACAGCGCAGAAGCTTGGCTCCTGCCAAGTTAATGGTGGAAAAAATTATTGCAGCCGGGCATGAGTCGGAATTAGTAGACTTTAAAGAAATGCCTTTGCCTTTTTATAATTTAGACACCGTACCGGTGGCTTTAAAAGGTGTTTACCCAAACGAAAATGCGCAAAAGTGGAGTAATATAGCGCGCAAGGCTGACGCCTTTGTTTTAATAGTTAGCGAATATAACCATGGCTACTCCGCAGTACTTAAAAATGCTTTAGACTGGCTGTATATGGAATTTAACCGTAAGCCCTTTGGTATGGTTGGGGTTTCGGACGGTAAATATGGAGCTATGCGCGGAATGGAACAGCTAAGGCAAGTTATAGAAAACTTTGGCGCAGTGGCTATGAGAGAAGTTGTGCCTTTTGGCCCGGTACAAGATGCTTTTGATAGCGAAGGAAAGCTTATAGATGAAAGCTATTTAAAAAAGATAGACGGACTTTTAAAAGTATTGGTAGAGTTTGCAGAGGCAATGAAAAAAATAAGGCCAGAGTTGAAATAAATTTTTTTTCTACTAAATACGAAATAAACTAAATACTAAACATAAAAACCCGCGCTGTGCGGGTTTTTATGTTTATGATGTTTTACCATTCCGAGCGGAGCGAGGAACCCCTTTTCCGGGTATGAGGGATTCTTCACTAGCGTTCTGAATGGTTAGTGAATTTTTATATCACCCGCCACTTGCCTGCTTCGTCTTTAACCAACTTCCCCGCAACCGAAAACCCTGCTGCCAGCTTGTGTCCCCCGCCCCCAAAGACACGGGCGACTTCGGAAACGTCTACGCCTTTTTTAGTTTCGCTACGAAGGCTCCCTTTTATAATATTGCCATCTTGTTTTAAAAACATGGCAAATTTAGCTTGCGGCACAGTATTTAAAGTTTCTACAAAGCCTTCAAAAACATTTTGCGGCAAGTTGCTGTCTAGCTTTTTTATATCTTCTTCCGTCATGACCGCGTAAATAACTTTGCTCTGTTCATCAAAGTAGGTATTTTTAAAAGCCTTGCCCCAGGCAGTTAGGTCTTTTTCAGTTTTATTTTTGTAAGTATTTTTTATAATTAAATTTAAGTCCGCGCCTTTTCGCATAAGTTCGCCTGCGGCTTTAAAAGTAGAGCCTTGAGTGTTGCTGTGGCGAAAGCTGCCGGTGTCGGTAATTATGCCGGTTAAAAGACAAGTTGCTACTTCCTTAGTGACTTTCCAGCCGCTATGTTTGAAAAAATCATAAACTAATTCCGCGACCGAAGATTTGCCTGCGTCTACTACATTAACATTTCCGAACATTTTGTTGTCAGGGTGGTGGTCTATATTTATGAAAGGAGCATTTAAAGCCGTAATTTTTTCACTGCCGGTACGTTTTTTTTCTCCGCAGCCGCAAGTAATTACCAAGTCAAAATTTTCATGGTTAATATCATCTTTTATTTTATGGCTGCCCGGTAAAAAGCTCAAAGATTTTGGGACGCCTTTTTTTATGGCCGCTTCCACGTTCTTGCCCATTTTTTCAAGTTGGTGGAGCAATGCCAAAACACTCCCGCCATCGTCCCCGTCCATTCTTTCATGCATTGTGAGTAAAATGTTTTGCGAGTGCTCTATTAAGTTTTTTGCTTGGTCAAAGTTTTGGGTCATGGTCAATTTAGCAATTAAACAATTTAGCACAAGAGCAATTAAGCAGCGTGTTTGCTGCTAATTTGCTTATTTGTTAAATTGATCTACTCTTCCTCATGCACTTTCCTAATTAGCTCGTCTATATGTTCCACATACCTTGGGCTGGTGTCTAAGTGAAAAGTGAGTCTTGGAAAAATTTTGGTATTCATGGCGCTGTTAAGCTGGCCTTGAATGTCGTAAATATTGTCCGTAATTATTTTTAATATCTTGTCATCGTCGCCATTAAAAATAGACAGCCAAACCTTAGCGTGTTTTAAGTCGCGCGTTGTTTCTACTTTACTAATAGTAGTAAGCCCCTTCTCCCCGTCTAAATACTCGCGCAAAACCTCCCCCAGTTTTTGCTGAATAAGTGAGTTAACTCTTGGTATGCGGTTGGTGTTGGTTGGTTTGGTTGGCTTCATATGATTAGGTTATAGGTGTTAACTATTAGGTTTTAGTAGTAAAATAAATACTACTTTATTATACCAAGCAGCTAAACATTATATTCCATTTCAGCACTTTGGGCAAGGGTCAAAATAAAACCCCCTTTCGGGGGTTTGGGTTAGCGGGTCAATTGTTAATCGTTAATTGTCAATTGTTGCTAAAGTGTCTTAATCTTTATTTTCTCCTCATAACTTTCCAGCAAATCCCCTTCCATTATTTTGGTCGGAGTTTTTAGGCGGATGCCGAATTCTTCACCCATATGAATTGACTTTGCCGCGGCTTTGTTGTGCTGGAGGTCTTCTATTTCACCTTTGCCTATTTCTGCGCCATTACGGATTATGGAAATTTTGGAAATTTTAGTTATTTGGCCTTCTTCTACTCTGCCGCCGACTATCATTTGGTTTTTTTCTGTTCTAAAAACTTGTAGTATTTTTGCTTTGCCCAATACAAATTTTTCAGTTTCCGGTGTAAAGAGTTTTATAACCGCAGTGGTAACGTCTTCTAAAAGTTCGTAAATAACTTCGTAAGAGTCTACAATTACGTTTTTTTGCTTAGCTAAATTTTCCGCTCTTGGGCTGACTTTGTTTCTAAAATTAAGCACTACGCCTTTACCGGCGCTCGCGCTAAGTACATCGTTCTCGGTTACTTCCCCTACGCCTTCGGCTAAAATATTTATTTTAACTTCGTCGTTTTTTAGTTTGGCAATTGCTTGTTTAATGGCTTCAAGTGAGCCGCCTACATCGGCCTTAAGTACTAAGTTTAAAGACTTAGTTTTAAGGTCACCTTGTATTTGGTTTTTAGAGTGAAGCTTATGACTTTGCAGCTTTCTCTTGGTCATTATGGCAATTTGCTTTGCTTCATCTAAGTTTTCAAAAACTTGCAAAATGTCGCCTGCCTGAGGAACTTCGGAAAGTCCGGAAATTTGAGCCGGGGTGGAAGGAGTTGCTTCTTTAAGGCGTTTGCCGGTTTCGTCTTCAAGTGAACGAATGCGGCCAAAAGCAGCGCCAACGGCAACAATGTCGCTTGGCTTAAGTGTGCCATTTTGAACAATTATAGTAGCAGTCGCGCCTTTGCCTTGCATAACCTTAGACTCAATAACTGTGCCCATGGTTTTGCCGTTTGGGTTTGCGCTAAAGTTTTCAACTTCCGCTGTAAGCAAAATCATTTCTAAAAGAGTGTCTATGCCTTTGTTCTGCTTTGCAGAAATCTCAACTGCAATAGTTTTGCCGCCCCATTCTTCGGTTAAAACACCTGCACCAGCAAGTTCCTGTTTGGCGCGTAAAACATTGGCTTCCGGTTTGTCTACTTTGTTTATTGCGACAATTATTGGAGTATTGGCAAATTTAGCTCGGTTTATAACTTCTAAAGTTTGTGGACGCACGCCGTCGTCTGCCGCAATTACAAGCACAATAATGTCTGTTACGTTCGCCCCCCTAGCGCGCATTTCAGAAAAAGCTTCGTGGCCCGGCGTGTCTAAAAACGTAATTACTTTACCCTGGTGTTTTATATGGTAAGCGCCCACGTGCTGAGTAATACCGCCGCTTTCCCCTTCCGCCACCTTAGTTTTACGAATAGTATCTAACAAGGTAGTTTTACCGTGGTAAACGTGACCCATAAAAGCAACAATAGGCGGCCTGGGTTTTAAGTTTTCCGGTTTTTCATTTTTTAGCACTTCCTGCATAAAGCCTATGCCAAAATGCGCTTCCGTGGTGTCGGCTTCTACTGCAACTTCAAAGCCGAGGTCCGATGCTACAACCGAGGCTGTGTCGAAATCTATTTCTTCATTAATGGTGGCCATTACCCCATTTTTTATAAGTTCACGAATAACGTCTACTACATGTAAATTTAAAAGTTGCGCAAACTCACGCACCTTTATAAAGGTTGGAAGTTTAATTTGTTTTTTGGCAGCAGGAGCTGTAGAAACTACCGCCGGTTTTGCGGGAGGAAAAGCTTCTAAAATTTTCTTAGCAAGCGCATTGTCTATTTTATTTGCCCTAGGTGAAATGAAAAAACCCTTCTCCTTCGCGCGCGAGCGGAGTTCTTGAGTAGATATGTTCAGTTGTGACGAGAGTGATGAAATATCCATAACTGATTTACTTTACCAGAAATACTGCGGAAAAGCAAGAAAAAACCCCGCGTTTAGCGGAGTTAAAAAGTTCTGTTTTTTCCTACTATCATTCTAAGTCTTTGCGGAATTATTTCTACCGTGGCCGGAAATTTGGCAACTATGCGACCGAGCATGGAAAGAGGCATGCCGCGGGGTTCTAAAAATTCAATTTTTTTACATTTTATAACTGTGCTTTTTGGTACATTTTCTAAAATACCTTCAGAAATGTCTGATCTGTAGCGTAAAATTTCAAATTTATTTAAAGGTTCTAAAATAAGTAAATCCATATTGCTGTCTGTGGGGTTGGCAATTTTTCTGTCTTTGCTGGAAGTTGAGCGTATGTTAACGGCAAGTCCGCCGAGCGCATTTAAATTTAAATTGTAGGAGTCATCTATACGTACGACAAGATTTTTTGGTTCGGTAGAAAGAAGCTTAAGGCTTGAAAGGAATCCGGCAGATTTTATATTTTGTGACATGACGCCAAATTCCAAAGAGGAAATAAAATAGTTACCCGCAATTTTACACAAATCTATTCTCTCCACTCTTCTTGCCGCAATTGTTTTTACGCCACTTAGTAAATCACTCATGCCTAAAATTTTTCCTAAAAAAGAATTTTCGTCTAGGGGTATAAAGCCTAAAGTAAAATCACGCCCCTTTAGTGAAGCCAGCATTAAGTTAAAGGTGTCATCTGAGCCGCAAGCAACCAAAGTTTTGCAGGCTCTGGAACTGGCGGTTTCTACTAAGTCTTGTACTGTGCGAAGTGGTGTGACTCTAGCCATTTCTCCGCCAATTTTAAACTCAGCTAAAAGACCTGAAAGATGCGTTTGTAGTCTTTCAAATTTGTCCAAAGGAAGTCCATTTTGGTCTAAAATGTAGTAATACATAGCTTTACGGATTACAGATTGATACGGATATACGGATCTGGAAAATTCGAACAACTTACGGCATCCGTAAATCCGTAAGTTTCCGTAATCCGTAAAGAACTATTCTTCTTCAATTTGCACAACCGGTGACTTTTTTCCGTTACCATTACTAGCGCCATTACCCATAACACATTTACCGGTAAATTGGGCGCCGTCTTCAACTCTTAGAATTTGGCAGTTTATGTCGCCTATTATTTTAGCGGTACTTTGTAAAATTAAATGACCGGAGATTTTTAAATTGCCTAAAACCTCACCGCCAATAACAGCATTCCCAGCAATAACGTCCGCCGTAATCTTAGCTCCTTCATTAACATAAACACCTTGCGTCGTTTTAACTTTACCGGTTACCTGACCTTCAATTTTTATATTGCCCTCGCTATTTAGGTCCCCTTGGATTTTTACGCTTGGGCCAACTACTGTTTCAGCGGCCGCATTTAAGCTGTCGTCTAGGCTAGAATTCATATAATTCCTTTCACTTACTTATTTAAAAATAAATACTATTTACTAATATGCTTATAATATTCGTTATTTGCCTGTTCTATGGCCAAAAGTTCTTCTTCTGTAAGCTGAATGTCGCACTTGCCCAGAAAAATCTGTTTAGAGTATACGCGGTTTTGTTCGCGCCCGTGCATTGAAGTAATAACCATTCCGCTGTTGTGCCCGTCTAAAAAAGCAATGCAAAAACTTAAATTTCCTCCGCCGTCTGAAAATGGATTAAAGCGAACTAATCCTACTTTTTGTACAGCCAGGCCAAAGTCTGAACGTAAATTTTTTATTCTGTTTTCTAAAATAACCTGATTTTCCTGAAGTGTGTGAAGTCCTTCTGAAAGTTGATTAATTACTTCCTCTAGGTCCTTCCCTTTTGCGCCGGAAAAAAAATTGTGTCTTAAAGTATTAAGTTCTCTAAGCTGCCATAGGGCAAAACCTGAGGCAAAAAGGCCTAAAATTGATGCGGTTAAAGCTAAAATTGTAAGTAAAGTACTGTTCATAGCTTCGGTATTGTAGCACTGCTTTGGGTTGCTTTCAAATCTAAAAACAGCTATGATGCCAATATTCAAATGTTATGCAAATCTCCAAATTGCGAATTGGTAATGTAATTTTCGCGATTCATAAATTAGCATTAAATTTATTGATTCTAATTATAAACTATTCTTATGTCAAAAAAACATCATAATCAGGGTAATTACTCGGTAAGTAAAGATCATGCCATAGAATATAGTATTATTAAGCATGACTTGCTTAAAGTTATAATCTTAAACGCAGTATATTTAGCCGCAGTTTTGGCTTTATATTTCAGCAATAAGCAATCTGGTTTTTTAGAAGCCTGGTTCTCCAAAATTTTTCAGTTTTGACCTACCTGAATGAAAAGTATTTATAGCGGGTTATCCGCCATAGCTTAAGCGAAGGCGGATAACTAATTAAATTTTTGAGCCGCCTAAAAAGGGGGCTTTTTTGATTGTTTTATAATTTTATGTTAATATATAGCATATACGCTATATTAGATTTAATTTAATAAATTTATGCCAAATGTTGAAAGCTTAAAAATCGGGCAGTTTATTAGCGAACTTAGAAAACAAAAAGGCTTAACCCAGAATAGTTTGGCTAAGCAGCTTGGCACCACCCAGTCGGTAGTAGCGAGAATGGAAAAAGGCCAGCAGAATTTTTCTACCCAAACTTTGGCTAAAATAAGCCGAATTTTAAACCGAGAAATAGTTACTCTAGGTGACGAAACTATAAACTTAAAAATACAAGGTGGTCAAAAGTTGTCAGGCAAAATCACCACCAACACCTCAAAAAACGCTGCATTGGGTCTTATGTGCGCTTCTTTGCTAAACAAAGGACAGACAAGACTTAAAAATGTACCTAAAATAGAGGAAGTTTTTAGAATTAGCGAAGTTTTTCAAAGTATTGGAGTAAACTTGGTTTGGCAAGGTAATGATTTGGTTATTAAACCCCCAAAAAAGTTTAATTTAAACAGCTTAGATCAGAAAGCGGCCATTAAAACTCGAAGTGTTGTTATGCTTATGGGGCCCTTGGCGCACTTTGTTTCAAAATTTAGTTTACCCTTTGCCGGTGGTTGTAAGTTAGGTGAAAGAACTGTGGCTCCGCATTTGTTTGCTTTAGAAAAGTTGGGTATAAAAATAGAAACAGTTCATGACCACTATCAAGTTTCGGGTCAAAAGTTAAAACCTGCCCAAGTTGTTTTATATGAAATGGGAGATACTGTAACTGAAAATGCCTTAATGGCCGCGGCACTTATACCTGGTAAAACCACAATAAAATTAGCCTCGGCTAATTATATGGTGCAAGATGTGTGCCTGTTTTTACAGGGACTTGGTGTTGAAATAGAGGGAATAGGTACATCTACCCTCACAATAAACGGACTGAGCCAGATAAACCAAGACTATGAATTTTATGTAAGTGAAGACCCGATAGAAAGCATGATGTTTTTGTCTTTAGCGGTTGTGACTAACTCATCTTTTACTATTGAAAGGTGCCCAATAGACTTTTTAGAGCTTGAGCTTTTAAAATTAGAAAAAATGGGTTTTAAATATAAAATTTTAAAAACCTATAAAAGTAAAAATGGTTTTACTAATTTGGCGGACATACAGACATTTAATTCTAATTTAACTGCCTTGGACGAAAAAATTCACCCCCTACCTTCGGGTTTTGGTATAAACATAGACAACTTGCCCTTCTTTGTACCGGTGGCTGCT
>CAZAED010000016.1:22926-29468 GCA_964484145.1 uncultured Candidatus Saccharibacteria bacterium
TGCTAAGGCTTTGGGTAAAACTTTAATTCATGACTGGGTTTACGAAAATCGGGCGATTTATTATTTAGAATTAAACAAGCTAAGGGCGAATGTTACCTTGCTAGATGCCCACCGCGTAATTATAGAAGGTCCTACGGAGCTAAAGGGCGCGGAAGTTATTTGTCCACCGGCCTTGCGCCCGGCTGTTATAATACTTATAGCCATGCTTTCAGCTAAAGGAATTTCTGTTTTGCGCAATGTTTATTCTATAGCTCGTGGTTACGAAGATTTGGTTAGCAGGCTAAGATCCCTTGGGGCGAAAATAGAAATAATGCGGGGATTGTGAGCTTAACAAATAACAGGTAATTGATAACTGATAACTAAAGCCAGTTACTTGTTATAAATTTATTGTTATTAGTTACTTAAAGTTATGATAGATTATATAAATTCGTGGCACGAGTGGTTGTATTTGGGCATTATTGTTGCCATGATACTAGATGGTAATATTACAGTTTTAGTTGTAGGGTTTCTTTCTAGTGGAGGGGCTATTAACCCCGGTTTAGGGCTTTTATTTTGTACTTTAGGTGGTTTTATTGAACAAGTTATACTATTTTGGGCAGGGTTTAAATTAAAAAATAATAATTCCATTGCCTGGAAATGGCTTACAAAAGCCGGTGGGCACTTTGATAGACACTTTGCTAAAAGACCCTACACCGCTTTATTTTTAACAAAGTTTATTTATGGAATCCATCGTAATTCCCTTGTTCGGGTCGCTGCCATAGGGACTCCATTTAAAAAATATTTGGAATATTCTGTACCAGTTTTAATTCCCTGGGTAATTATTCTATTTGCGGTTGGTTATAGTGTTAGTAAGCCAGTATTTTATTTACTTCAAGACTATTTGCACTATGTTGAGTTTGGACTTTTAGGCCTGTTAATTTTAATAATTTTGTTTGAACACTATGTTATATCTGGCCGGCTGAAAGAATTTTGGAATAGTCATAAGGATTAGTTGTTTTACTTTAACAAAGAGGCTGCCCTAGATCTTTAATTATAAAGATATATAAATATTGAAGGCGACCCAGGATTCACTCAGAACAAAATTAAAACTCGACACAAGTCGAGTTTTAATTTTGGTGGAGATACCGGGAATCGAACCCGGGCCTCCGCCGTCGCTAAAGCTATGGCGGACAAGTCAGCAACTTGCCCCACACCGATTTCATGTTTATATGGTGGACCTAGCGAGAATCGAACTCGCGTATTGGCAATGCGAATGCCACGTCTTACCACTGGACCATAGGCCCTATTCAAATTTGGTGTGGGGTGGAAATGCTGCGTAATACCACTTTACTATATCCCCAAAAAAGGTGATGGGCCACACAACTTACGGATCCTTAAAATAACTGTATTATTTTAATACAAAACTATTGTAATATCAATAAAAAAATTTCCGCTTGGCAGCGGGAATTTTAGTATTTTACCAAAGGCAATTGCGATTCGCCATTTAGACACATATCGGCGTCTAGTCCGTTGGCTAAAAACCATTGCTCAGATTCGACAGGCACAGGACTGCCGTCATTGTAGTCTCGTTGGGTGCCAATATAAACACCAGGAGGAACTAAGCAGCCATATCGTGTAGTCGCTATATTCCAATTATTGAAATCATATTTTCCGCCCCAAGGTGCAGTGTTTGGCCAAACCGCGGTGTAAGGTCCACGCCATTTGCTTTGAACCTGTGCAATCCAGTCTGTAGGACAAGTTGTGCAAACCGGGCAGTCGGCGGGGTTAGTGGCGCAGTTATTTCCTAAGTCTGTATTGTAAGGCAAGGCTTTTGCTATTCCCGGATCCCAGCCTCTATTTACGTCGGGTGGATAAAAACCCATATCGTTATAGTAAAGCTCCATAGCTTTTTGAAGCTGTCTTTGGTTAGAAACCGCTACGGTTCTTTTGGCTTTTTCTCTAGCCGAGTTAAACGAAACCAACATCAAGCTGGCCAAAAGTCCCATTATAGAAATAACGACCAAGAGCTCAATAAGAGTAAACCCAGTATCGCTTTCAAATAATATTTTTTTATATCCTGTAGTAGCAGAAATATTATTTTGAGAATGAAAAGGTTTTTTTTGAAAAGAGGTGCTAGGCAGGTTTTGTTTTTTTATTTTTTTCATTTCTGTTAGTATACAAGTACTAACTATATTATACTCCTATGTTTAAAATCACGATAATAGCCTTGGGTAAATTTAAAGAAAAAGCTTATGGGGAGCTTGAAAAAGAGTATTTAAAGCGTCTGGCTGCTTTTGGTAAAATTAAAGTTGTTGAGTTACCTGAAATTGGTTATGGCAAAAATGAGGATTTAGAAAAAGTTAAAGAACAAGAAGCGGAAAAAATTATTAAAGTGCTGCCAAAAGATGGCGTAGTAATTTTGCTTGAAGAAAAAGGGAGTTTGCGCGACAGTAAAGACTTTTCTAAATTTTTAGAACGTACGGGTTCTTTAGGCAAAGAGCTCGTCTTTGTAATTGGGAGCGGCATAGGCCTACATTCTTCGCTTAAAGAGCATTCCAACTATACTATTTCCCTATCCCCGCTTACCTTTCCTCACAATATGGCTAGAATAATATTAGAAGAACAAATTTATCGAGCTTGTATGATATTGGCTGGTCGCGAATATCATAAGTGAATTTACAAAAGTTTCCACAAAGTATCAAAGTTTTGTTTCTCGCTAAGGGCAATATCAGCACTTTCAATAATTACAGTCACTAGCTCCTTCTTTGAACTAAACATTGCCACTTTGTTGCCGTAAATTAGTTTAGAGGTATTGTAAATGTTCTCTTCCGGCAAATATTTAACTAGCCTTAAAAGTTCTGCGTGGTTAGTATTTAAAAAAGATTTAGGCATTTGGGATTTAAAGTACAAAGCTTGAAAGTTAATGTGTCTTTTTAACCGGGTCGGGATGTAATGGTTTAAATCCCATTCCTCCCCCACTACCTTGTGGGTTTCGCTAATAGAGCCTATGTGCCTTATTGTTGAGTTTGCAACTTGCAGGGATTCTTCCGAGGCAAGTAAATATCCCTCTTTCCCCTCATAATAAGTAATTTGTGGTTTTTGGTTTGGCTTTTGAGCCAGGCTTTTTAATTGCGGTAGTAATGTTTTTAAACTTTCTGTTTGCTGCTCACTTTTTTTTAACAAAAAGTCAGGCGAAGTGGCCACAAACCTTTGCCCACTTCGCATTTTAAAACTGCCCATTAAACCTTTCTTTTCTAAAGCCTTAAAAATTACATAGGCAGAGGTACGTTTTAACCCGGCTTCTTTTGAAAGTTCCGACATGCCTGCCTCGCCCAGTTTAAGCGACGCCAAATACAAAGCGCTTTCGCCTGCGTCTAAACCATATTCAATTAAAGCTAGCTTAATACTTTCCATAAATTGACGTTATTTACGTCAACATTATAGCAAATCTTGTAAATATGAGCAAATATTGATATTTTTGTATGTACATTTTGCCGTATATTTTGACGATTTTTTAAAATAAATAAATAATACCACATTAAAACAAAATACCCGGCGGGGCAAGAATACGTAAAAGGTAGGAGGTTATATGAGAATCCTGGTAGTGGAAGATGATCCCAAGCACATGACTGATGCAGTGAACTGCCTTCAAGCGGCGGGGCATGAAGTGATCCAGCAAACTAATGCAATTGATGCAGTTCAGCTCCTTGGTTGCAGCCGAATTGATGGTGTAATCACAGATTTATTTTTGCCTGATGGTGTTTCCGGGTTACCATACCCCGATGAACCGGATCAGCCGCGCGGTCTGGCAGTTGTTCTTATTGCGAAATATGAGGAAATTCCATGCATCATTTGCACCGCTGGTTATCACCATGAAGTCAAATATAACTGGATAAATTGGCTGCTTCCCTCTTTGGGTTTATTTCCGATGATTGATTCAGTGCACTTGAAAATCCCAAAAGACCAACAGGGTGAAAGCGCATCAAAGGACTGGAAACGTGCGCTCGAAAATTTGTTGGCTACAATTGAGGCCAAAAAGAAACCAAAATATTGAGCGCATACTAAATAAGCCGCCGAATAGTGATGTTCGGCGGCCTTTATTAACCCTCTACCCGAGAACCCTTTGTTTGGCTGGCGATTATCCCTAGTGTTATCCAAAGTAATAGCTGGGTTTGCTCTAGGGTGTAGAAGTAGTGGTCAAAGAGCATTAGGACGAGGAAAGAGCATAGAAGAGTAGTAAGTAGTAGGTAGTAGGTAGCCAGAGGGAAATCTGTTGTGGCTCTTAGTTTATCCTCCTTCGCTAAAGCTTCGGCGGACAAGTAGCCTATAGCTTTTAGGTGAGACAGGAATATCCAGATTAACAATAGCGCGCCGGGGAGACCAAGTTCTGCCGGAGAAAGCAGAAAATAGTTGTGAATGGGTTGTTTTTGCCAGGGTTCTAACTTGCTTTTACTGTACTGTTCCATATGAAGCACGCTCTCCCCTGCTCCTAAACCAAAGATTGGGTTATCTTTTATCATCATTAGCCCAATATTGTTGTATTCTACTCTTTCACTAACCGCATTGTCGGAAATTGTAAAACGTGTAAGTAAAAAGGAGCGGAAAAGAAGGAAGGAGGAGATGGAGGAAACGATAACTATAACCATAACCATAACTACCTTCTTAAAATCATTTGTGTGATGTTTTAGCTGGCGGATAATTATGATGGAAAAGAATATAGTTAATCCTAGAGCCAAAGCTAAGTATGCTCCACGTGAAAAGGTTACCGTCAGACCTAAAATGTTAAGAAAAATGCCAATCCCCCATACAATTCGCCATTTCCACGTGGAATTTAGGTATAAGTAAATGCTTATAATTATAGCTGTTACTAAAAATACAGCTAAAAGATTAGAATGCGGGAATGTTCCGTAGGCCCTAATATACGTTTTACCGTTTACTATGAGTTTTGCCACATTATCTATGTTTGTCGACAAATGGGGCTCCCCTAGCCTGTATAAGCCTACAGATGTTTGTTTGTAGAACTGAAAAAGTCCAATTATTGACTGAGTGGCTGAAATACTCACAAAAATGGCGGCTAAACTTTGTCCTATCCTATTCTCTATTCCCTTTTCACTAATCACTAGTTTGACTGTTCCATATGTAACAATGAATTCAAGCCACTTTAGAGTCCAGAATAGTGTAGAACTAGAAAAATGTAAAATTAAGCCTAAAATAAGCCAAATAATAAGCAAAGTAGTAGGTAGCCAACCCAAAGAAAATCCTTTGATTTTAGCCAAAACCCCTCTACCACGTGGTAGGAAGAGCAAAAAGCACGTGGTAAAAAGAAGAATATCGCTTAAATATAAGGAAAAACTAGTAAAATCTGAATATTGCCCTGTTAGATAGGCCTGAAATGTTAAAAAAACATGCCTAATTGGGAAAAATAGGCTTAAAATAAAGAGAAATAGTAAAATATCAATTATTTTGTTATATAATTGATTATTTTTTAATAGAACTAGCTTTTTCAACATATAAGAAGTTGTAATATCTATAAGTTTTGCTATCATATTTATATGAGAGTCCATTCCGATAACAAAATTCAATCTATAAAGGAACTGCGAAGTAGAGGTTTTAGTATTAATGAGATTGTAAAAGAATTACAAGTTCCAAAAACTACAGTTTGGCATCATATTCGGCATGTTGAGGTGAATCAAGCTTTTCGAGATATTCTAAAATCAAAACGCGGAGGTAGCTCAAATAGGTCTAAAAAAGATTGGGAGGAAGCAGAATCCCAAGCAGAACAGATTTTGAGAGGTGAACAATCGAAATTAGCTATCGCAGCTGCTATGTTATATTGGGGAGAAGGTGGAAAAAAAGAGTGCGATATAATTAATACCGACCCCAAGCTAATGCAATTATACCTCAAATTTTTGTATGATGTTTTAGGCATTGCTAAGGAACGAATAAAATTTGCTATTAGAGTGTTTACCGGTATGGATCAAGAGGCATGTGTAAAATATTGGGTAGACAATTTAAATATTGATCCTAACAATATTGTAGTCAGATATAATGACGGGGGAGTTAGTGGAAAAGCAAAATATGGAATGTGCAGGATTACTTTAAAAAAGGGGAGTAAGATACTAAAGCTAATGCATTCATTGATTAGATTGAGTTTTTCTGATATTATGGGTCTTGCAACTCCGGTTCCGCTATGGATTGAATACCGAAAACCATATGCGATGAGAAAAATTAAGTCCTCATAGTTCAACGGATAGAACAAGACACTCCTAACGTCTAGATCCAGGTTCGACTCCTGGTGAGGGCACCATAAATATTTTTGGGTGTATAATAAAGACAGTTAAAATTAAAAACAAAAATATATGATAGAGCCAGAATTACAACATTACCTTTCGGGGATTAATCAGCATTTGGTGGAAATGAAGAAGAATCAGAAACAGGGGATATGGCGAAGTTTTTTTAACGGAATGTTTGGCGCGTTTGGTTATATTGTTGGGTTATTCGTGTTTATATTTATTTTAGGTTTTGTTTTAAACAAAATTGGTATAGTGCCGGCATGGAGAGAA
>CAZAED010000017.1:0-28751 GCA_964484145.1 uncultured Candidatus Saccharibacteria bacterium
TGGAGCCGGCTGTCGGACTCGAACCGACCACCTACGGTTTACAAAACCGTTGCTCTACCGGATGAGCTAAGCCGGCACAAATGATCCGCTAGGCGGATAATATCACCAAATGTGACTTTGAATATTTTAACATAAATGCTTTAAAATATCAATGTTTATATGTGCGTTTTGGCTTTATTTCTGTTATAATAACCATAAAGTCAATGAACAAAAGTTTTAATCTCATTGTAAATGCCCCAATTGAAAGGGTTTTTGACGCGGTCGACAGGGAAGAAAACATAAAAAAATGGATGGGCGGACAGCTTAAAACTGAGTACAAAAACCTTAAAGACCCGGAAAACCCGGTGGGTACGAAATTTCGCCACAAAATATCGGGCTTGGCAGAAATTAATGGCGAGGTAATTGCCTACTCTAAGCCGGTTTTGCTCGGGGTTGGCCAGCACTATAAAGGTGTAAACGGAACAGTTTTTTACCATTTTAAAGCACTAACAGACGAAAGCACAGAAATTAAATGCGACCTTGAAGTATTTGAAGGCAGTGGACCGAAAAAAGTTTTAATAAAGTCTTTATTTCCCCTTTTTGAGCATTTAATAAAAAAACATTTGGACGGAATAAAAGTAATTGCTGAAGCAATAGTTTAAAAATTTAAAAAAACAATAATTAAGAATAGAATTTAGCTATGACAAAGTCTAAAGTAAAAGACCCTGCTCTTGCAAAACAGGGAAAAATGAAAATCGCATTAGCCGAAAAGGAAATGCCGGTTTTGGAAATTATTAAAAATAGTTTTACAAAAGACCAGCCGTTTAAGGGTTTAACCATAGCAGCGTGTTTGCACGTAACAAAAGAAACCGCAGTGCTTATGAAGGCCTTAAAAGCAGGTGGAGCCACGGTAGCTTTGTGCGGCAGTAACCCCCTTTCTACTCAGGATGATGTTGCCGCGGCGCTGGCCGAGGAAGGTATAAACGTTTTTGCCTGGCGCGGAATTACAGATGAAAAATATTACTGGTGTGTAAACAAAGTTTTGGACTTTCACCCGCAAATTATAGTAGACGACGGCGCGGACTTAATTTCTGTTTTGCATAAAGAACGAAAAGGTCAGCTTAAAGAAATTTTTTCAGGTCAGGAAGAAACTACTACCGGTGTAATACGCCTTAAAGCTATGGCCAAAGACGGCAAGTTAAAATTCCCGGTTGTGGCTATAAACGACACGCCGACTAAGCACATGTTCGACAACTACTACGGCACCGGGCAGTCTACTTTAGACAGCTTGTTCCGCGCGACCAATATTTTGTTAGCCGGTAAAACCGTAGTTGTAGCTGGGTACGGCTACTGTGGTAAGGGTATAGCGCTTAGGGCAAAAGGTATGGGCGCAAAGGTTATAGTAACCGAAATTGACCCACTCCCCGCTCTTCAGGCTGCTATGGACGGGTTTGAAGTTATGCCAATGCTTAAAGCTGCTAAACTTGGTGATGTGTTTATAACTGTAACCGGCAACAAAGACGTAATTGTAAAAGAGCATATTTCGGTAATGAAAGACGGTGCAATACTTGGTAACAGCGGACATTTTAATGTGGAAATAAACGAACAGCAATTAAGCAAATTAGCAGTTAGCAAAAAGCAAGTACGGGACAACCTGATGGAATATGAAATGAAAGACGGGCGTAAGGTTTATTTAATCGGCGAAGGGCGTTTAATGAACCTTGCTGCGGCCGAAGGCCACCCTAGTGCTGTTATGGATTTAAGTTTTGCTGACCAAGCCCTAATGTGCGAATGGCTTTCTAAAAACTATCAAGGCCTTGAAAAAGGCAAAGTTTTAGATGTACCCAAAGAAGTAGATGAAAAAGTTTCAAAGCTAAAACTTCAAGCTATGAATGTTAAAATAGACGAACTAACTCCAGCGCAGAAAAAGTATTTAGCTTCTTGGACCGAAGGAACCTAGAGTTGCTTGCCCTCCGAAGCTTTAGCCCAGGAGGGGCAGGGAGGAACTTAAAAAAGCGAAAAGAGAATAGAGATAAGAGAAAAGAAACAAACAGCCGTCCGGACGCACGATGCGCCGGGCGGCTTCTGTTTTCTAGCGGATTGGATTTTTCCCGCGCAGGTCTTGTATAGCGATTTGTATAAAATCCGCATCTAAATCCATTCCAAGAGCGAGTCGTAGAAAATCTTCTAGGGCTGGGTTGTAAACCCCACAGTAATATTTGCGGTGCCGATCTACAATAATAATCCGTTTTCCAAGACCTGCGAGCGCAAGGTCTTCATCGAAGTAAACGGTAATTCTGCCATCTCGCGATTCGCACAGCAAAACACTCTTACAAAGCTCTTGCTGGTTTGGTAATCCATTCCGAAAAATAGTTTGCGACATAATGTCTCCTTTGGATTGTTTTTTGGTTAGACCAAAAGTAAAACCCCGCCTTTTGAGCAGGGTTTTGGGGAGAGCTTTTCCGCCAAATTTAAATGCGACTAAAAATTCAGCTTAGAAGAGCTCTCGAGAAAACTCTCCTCAGATAGTCGCATTTAAATAAAAAACCGCCTTTTTAAGGCGGACAATTTAGGCTAAAAAGTTCTGCATTAACCTAAACAACCGTCTTAAAAAGAAGGTGGTTAAGGCTAAGCAAGTTTTTTGTTATCTGAATCATATAAAAATTTTACACAATATGTTTTTAACTGTCAACAAATTTATGGTGGGCAGGATAGGATTCGAACCTATGAAGGCGTAAAGCCAACTGATTTACAGTCAGTCGCGTTTGACCACTTCGCTACCTGCCCTTATATTAAATTTTCACTTTGCTAATAATAACAATTTTAGACAAAAAAATCAATGCCTGTCGGCTACCTACTACTTTATAGTTACGTTATCTTCTCAAAATTAAGCCTTAAGGCATTTAGTATTACCGCTACGTCTAAAACTTCCTGAAGCATGGCGCCTAAGACCGGTGGGATGTAGCCAAATGAGGCTATTAGCATAAGGACTATGCTAATGCCTATACCGGCAAAAATACTTTGTTTGGCAAGGCCTAGGGCGCGCTGGCCTATGTGAAGAGCGTCGTGGACGCGCATCATATTGTTTTGGGTTATTACAACATCAGCCGCTTCCGAGGCGGCACTTGTGCCATGCATACCTAAGGCTATGCCAACTTCGGCAGCAGCAAGAGCCGGCGCGTCGTTTACTCCATCCCCCACCATAACCACAGGCCGTTCATTTGTCGGCAAATTTTTAACAGCAGAAACTTTATTTTCCGGCAGCATTTCGGCTAAGAAATCTTTAAGGCCTAAAGACGCGGCAATTTTTGCGGCCACTGCTTTTTTGTCCCCGGTTAACATTAAAATTTTCCTAATTTTATGTTCAGCTATTTCTTTAAACACTTGTTTCATTTCCGGCCTTATTACGTCGGCAAACACCACGTAGCCAAGAATTTTATTATTAGAAGCTAAATAAACAGGTATATGTCCTGCGGCTTCTTCGGTTTCGCGTTTCATTTTTTCTTCTTCATTTACTACGACGCCTAAGCTTTCTAAATAGCTTAATCGGCCAAAAATATATTTCTTATTATTTATATCACCCACTACGCCATTGCCCAGAGCTTCAATAAAATTTTGTGGGTAAATTAAATCTATTTTTTCTTTTTGCGAATGCTCAATAAGGCTTCGAGCAAAAATATGGGCAGAAAGTTGGTCTAGGGAAGCTGAAAATTTTAAAACATTAGCATCGCTAACTCCGTTAAAACTTTTGACACTGACAACTTTAGGTGTCCCGAGTGTAAGCGTGCCGGTCTTGTCAAAAACAAAAGTTTTAGCCTCGCCTAATAGTTCAAGTGCGCTACCATTTTTAATAATTACGCCGCGGCTGGCAGCTTTGCTTATTCCGGACATCATGGCAATTGGCGTTGCTAATATTAGCGGGCAAGGAGTGGCTACAACTAGCACTGACAAAAAACGAATCGATTCGCCGCTAAGTAGCCAAGCGCCAACCGCAATAATTAGAGTAATTGCTGTAAACCAACCCGCGTAGCGGTCAGCAAGCCTAACTACCGGCGCTTTGTCACTTTGCGCCTGTTGTACCAATTCCACAATTTTTTGGTATTGGCTTTCGCTTGCGGGTTTAGTAGCACGCATTTCAAAAGAGCGGTCCTTGTTTAAACTACCGGAAAAAACTAAACTCCCCTCTTGTTTTAAAATTGGCAGGCTTTCCCCGGTTATAGCTGCTTCGTCTACGTCGCTTTGGCCTGTTACTACAACGCCGTCTGCCGGAATTATTTCACCAGGTTTAACTGTTAGTATATCTGTCACTTTTACTTCATCTGAATGGATGTCTTGTAACTTACCGTCAATTTTTAAATGGGCTATGTTAGGCGCTAAAGAAAGTAAATGCGTAAGTTCTCGTTTAGCGCGGTTAAGTGCGTAAATTTCCAAAGCTTCCCCGCCCGACAGCATAAGCAAAATTACGCAACCGGCTAAGTATTGTCCTTGGATAAACGAAGTAATAATAGCTAAAATAGCTATTATATCTACTCCAAATTCGCCTTTTAAAAGGGCTTTAAAAATTTTGTAAGCCAATGGAGCGGTGCCAATTATAAGCGTGACTTCTAAAATTTTATGATCTGCGTCTTTGTAGCCCAAAAAATATAAAAAGCCAAATAACAAAAGACCTAAACAAACTAGGCCGGGAATAATGTATTCGTAAAGTTTTTTCATCGGAAGATGGCTATAAACATTATTGTAAAGTTAAGCGCGGAAAGAACGCACCAAGTGCAAAAGGCGCGCAGGACAAAGGCTTGAATGTAAGTAAAGTACAAGGAAAACAAAAAACCAAAACCAACCACCAGTTTAAGCCAAAGCATTGGTGCTTGGCTACTGGCTATTAAATAGGTTAAAAGCAAAATTACGACGTACATAAAAAACCCTAAAACCGGATTTGGCACGCCTAAGGTTTTACTGTAACTGCTATACTGGACTTTTCTGCACCATTCTTTGGGAAAGAATGGGCAGGCTACGTCGGTGCCTTTAATTTTGTGGTAAATAAGGTATGCCGTGTCTAAGAGCCCCACTAAGCCTAAAACATAAAACAAATTTGTGTTCATATGTTTATTTTAAATTTAAATAATAAGCTTTTTTATTTGTTGGAAGAAGTTCTATAGAGTATCTTAACATTGTTCGTGGCATTTGTTTAGCGTGTTTGTTTAGAAAATCGGTGAGTAGTTTTTCATTGCACCGCTTGCCTACTTCTCTTAGCATCCAGCCTACGGCTTTATGAATTAGGTCGTGTTTGTCGCTTAGTAATAGCTTTGATATTTTTAAGGTCCACTCCGGTTTTTTATAGTATGTAAAATCAAAAGTTGCTAAAACCGCAATTCTTCTTTCCCATAAGCTTTTTGATTTTGCTAATTTTATTAGTATAGATTTATTTTTGTTTCTCAAGTAGGCGCCAACAATTTTTGGGGCGGTTAGGTCCACTAAGTCCCAGTTGTTTATGTATTTGGTGTGTGAAAGATAGAAATCGTAAACCTGAGTTTCCGATCCGAACCTACGAACTTTATCCGAATTATCCGAATACTTTGTTTGTGCCTCAAAGCGCTTAACTAGGACTAAAAGCCCTATAAGTCGTTCTTCGTGCCAAGGGCTTTTAACTAATTTATCAACTTCTTTTAAACTTAGTATTTGCCAATATTTTTTTACCAACTCTCGGGAATGCGGTACCATTATGCCTAAAAACTTGTCGCCTTCGGCATATTCCCCTTCTCCAGTTTTAAAAAACCGCTGCAAAAGTTTAGCCTTGGCAGGGTTTTTTAATTTAGAAACATCTTGTTTTAAACTTTGTAAGGTCATTTTAGAAAAAAAGTTCTTTTGCTAGTTCATTAATACCAATTTTCTTTTCGGCGGAAATTGGGATTATTTTGTAGTCACCGGCTGTTTCTTTAATGCGTTTTAATTGGTTTTGTACGTCATTCTTTTTTAACTTGTCTATTTTGTTTGCCACAATAACTACATTTTTCCCGTCTTGCTCTAGGCTGTTTAGCATTCTAAAGTCTGTTTCTGTTAGCCCTACTACAGCGTCTATAATTAACACAACTTTTTTTTGTTCGTAGTGTGAACCGAGTAAATACCAGTGTATAAGTTGCTGGAGCATAGCTTGGTCTTGTTTTGAAGCTTTGGCAAAACCATAGCCCGGAAGGTCGACTAAATAGACCTTGCTTTTGCCTGTGGCGGTAATTAGAAAAATATTAAGTTGTTGTGTGCGGCCCGGAAAGGAACTGGTTTTAGCCAAGTCTTTTTGTCCGGTGAGAGCGTTTATTAAACTAGACTTGCCTACGTTTGACCTGCCAATAAAAGCTACTTGCGGGGTGCCGTCGTCTAAAATTTCGTTTTCGTTTACAATTCCTTTAACAAATTTTGCAGATGTAATATTCATAAGTTTTTTAAATTCCGCTAACGCCAAATAATTTACCAATACCAAAGGTTATGGCCATAGCCAGCATGCCGCCTATTACCACCCTTATGGTAGCTTTGGTTTTATTTGCGCCGCCGGCATAGGCGCTTAACATACCGGTTACGCAAAGTGCTAAAAATACGCCGAAAAAAGTTATTGGCACGCGAATTGACTTTGGGGACAAAGTAATAATAGCTATGGGGACGATAGCGCCGCAAAAAAATGCGGCGGCCGAAGCATAAGCCGCATGCCAGGGGTTTGTTAAATTCTTTGGGTCTATGCCTAGTTCAGCGTCTAAGTGAGCGGCAAAGACGTCTTTTTCCGAAAGCTCTTTAGCCACCATATTTGCAGTTTTTTCGGAAAGTCCTTTAGCAATATAAATTTTTTCAAGCTCTTTAAGTTCAAAATATGGGTTTTGGGCAAGTTCTAAACGCTCTTTTTCAATGTATGCTTTTTCCGTATCTCGTTGGGTACTAACAGAAATATACTCACCAACTCCCATAGAAAGTGCGCCGGCAACTAACCCAGCTACTCCTGCGGTTAAAATTATGGCGCTAGATTCAGAAGCTCCGGCAATACCAACAACCAACGAGGCGGTAGAAACAATCCCGTCGTTGGCGCCCAAAACCGAGGCTCTTAGCCAATTTAGCTTTTGCCCGGATTTTGCCTCATGTGGCTCTGTTTGGTTACTTAAATTATTTTCGGAAGTCATAAAAATTATTTTTTCTGTTTAGCTTCCGGCAAAGCTTTGGCCGTAACCTGAATTAATTCTTGTAAAAATTTTTTGTCTTCTAATATATCGCCTTCTATATGCATACTAGCTTTAGCACCCGGGTAAGCAAAACCTTCTTTATAGTTTTTGTCCAAAAGTTTTTTGCCCGGCTCGGTAATTTTTACAAAAAGCTCGTCGTTACAAACTAATGCTACAACTTTGTTGTCTGTATATAAAGCATATTCCCCAAACATTTTTCTCGCCCTTGTGTTTTTAAGGCCATCTAATTGATCTAGTAAATAATCGATTGTGCTTTGTTTGGTTGCCATAATTTAGGCAGTCACTGCTTCTCTTAAAATTGCTTTGCGGGGTTTGTAGCAAACGTCACAGCAAATAATTTTAGTTGAAGGACGCGTTGAATCGTCGTTATAGAAAATTTCGCAAGGAGTAGAGCAATATAAACACTTACCTATTATTTCCCTGTTTTTGACTTTAGTTACAGTAGTGGTCATTCGGTTATCAAAAACAAATAAGCTGCCTTTAAAATGGCGGCCCGGATATTTTTGCATGTAAGTATGTATGCCGTCTTTGAGCTGGTAGAGATTTTTAAAGCCTTTCTCTTTTAAAAGGCAGGTGGCTTTTTCGCAGCGAATACCGCCAGTGCAGACAGCTACTACTTTTTTGTTTTTTAAATTTTTTATTGCACCTAGCTTTTCTGGTAGTTCTCGAAAATTTTGTAAATTGGGGTGAACAGTTTTTTCAAATTGCCCAACATTAATTTCATAATCATTCCTTAAGTCTAAAACCACAAAATCTTCGTTCTTTTTGTAAAGTTTTTCTAGTTGCGAAGCAGTTAAAGTCTTCGCAGTTTGTTTTTTTACATTGTAAGTTTTGCCTAAAGTTACGACCTCTTTTTTTACTTTAACTTCCAGCTTGGTAAATGCCTTGCCTGTGCCTTTACTTTCTTTAATATTTGCATCAGTCCCCTCTAAAGTAGCGTTAACACCTTCTTTAGCTATTAAGAGGCGGCCTTTTAAGTTTAAAAGACGGCAGAGAGCTTTTTGTTTATCTCTAAGCATAGCCGGGTTTTTTATGCTCACAAATTTATAGAAAAGAATAATTGTATATTTTTTTGTCATAGTTTATTTAAGTTTTGTTAACAAATATAGCAGACCCGCTTGCTGTAGTAATAAAAGTCCAATACCAACCGGAAAGTAGACTTTGCGGGTTTTGTGGTGAAAAACAAACATTCCCAAAAATACACCTAAAGAGCCAAACAAAACCGAAAGTAGAAAAAACATAACTTCCGGCGTGCGTTCAGCGTACTCGGTGCTGCGCTTTTTGTCGTGCCCGACAAAAATAAAAGTAAACAAATTTATGACAATTAAAGCTGGCCAAATTAAGTAAAGTGGATTTTCCATATCTAAGATAATTATAGCACTGACAGCTATATATTATAAGCAACAGCCCTGTAATATAAAATCCAATAATCTGGAGCCGTTGTCCGGGATTGAACCGGAGACCTTCTCCTTACCATGGAGATGCTCTACCAGCTGAGCTACAACGGCGCAAATTATTGGATTTTATTTAATCTAATTGCTTTTTGGCTTTTTCTAGAGCCAATGTATATTTTGTATTTTCCGGTTGCATTTCTACGGCTTTTGAAAAACTGTCCAGCGCTTTTTCCCATTTTTCCTGGCATTCTTGAGCTAAGCCCAAGTTATAATAGCGATTTGGATGCATTTTGTCGAGCTCTAAGGACTTTTGAAAGTGGCTTTCAGCTAAGGCAAATTCCTTTAAATGAAATGCGCATTGTGCCAATTTTGCGTGAAAGTTTGGGTTGCCAACTTCATGGCCCACTAAATACAAATAAATATCTTTAGCATCTTGATATTTATGCTGCGTTAAGTAATATTTTCCAAGGTCGTCATAATGCCTGCGCTCTTTTGGCTCTAGTCTTATAAGTTCAAACAGCTCGGCCTCTTTATTTATTTCTTTTGGAACCTGCAAGTTTTCTGTTTTTTGAACAATTATAGGTTCCTGTTTGACTTTAGTTCTAAACAAGAACAATTTTTTTAGCTGATAGGCGCCGGGTTTTGGCCTTAAGTCTTTGGCGTCTAAGGCAAGGCTCCACAATTTGTGCAAATAAAATTTTATTTTGGACCAAAGTCTATTGTAGCTTTGAGCAGGTATGCCTTTTTCTTCCAATTTTCCGTGAGGGGTGTCTTTTTTTAAATCTTCAGAATTTAAATTTTGTGCCTCTGGCAAACGTCTCAGGATTAAAACAATAACGCCTAAGACGCTAATAAAAAAAATTAAATTAGGAAGAAGTTGATAAGACAAAATGATTTAAAAGATTGACATGATTTAAAAGATTTAAATGATTGTACATACAAACAGCCCAATCTTGTCATTCTTGCTTGCCGGCCAAAGCTTTAGCGACGGCTGGGTCAATCGTTTAAATCTTGTCAATCAAATTAGTTTCCTAGCACAAACCTGGCGAAGCGCTTTACTACCACCTTCTCGCCCATTTTAGCGACCGCGTCAGTGACAAACTGCTTAACCTTAATGTCAGGATTTTTTACGTACGGCTGTTCCATAAGGCAAGCTTCTTCGTAATACTTTTGGATTTTGCCTTCTAGCATTTTGTTAACAATTTCTTCGGGCTTGCCGCTGTCTTTAATTTGTTCTTTATAAATTTCTTTTTCTTTTTCAACAACTTCTGCAGGTACATTAACAATATCTATATATAACGGGTTTGCGGCAGCAATGTGAAGGGCTAGTTCTTTAGCTAGATTTTTAAAGTCTTCCGTTCTAGCTACAAAGTCGGTTTCGCAGTTAATTTCCACCAAAACACCAATACGGCCACCACCATGAATATAGGCTTCAACTATCCCTTCGTTAGCTACTCGGTCAGATTTTTTACCTAGCTTTAAAGTCCCTTTCTTGCGCAAAATTTCAATTGCTTTGTCTTTGTTGTCTTTTGCTTCAATTAAGGCTTCTTTAATATCTCCCATTCCTGCGCCGGTAAGTTCCCTAAGTTCTTTTATTAAGTTTGTCATAGAATTATTGACATGAGTGACAAGAATGACAAGATTTAAAAGAATGACCGTGCATTCTTGTCAATCTTTTAAATCGTTTAAATCTTGTCAATTAATTTTATTTTATCTTACTGTTTCTTCTTTTACAACCGCTGGGGCTGTGGAAACCGTAACTTGGGTTTGTCTGCCCTCGTTAATTGCGGCAGCCATAAAGTTTACAACTAATTCTGTTGCTTTAGTGGCGTCGTCATTACAAGGAATAACATAGTTTACGCCTTCGGGGCTGGTGTTGGTGTCTACTACCCCAATAGTTTTAACTTTGGATTTTTGAGCTTCTTTAACGGAAATGCTTTCGTGTTTAACATCTGTTACGAAAATTGCTTCCGGTAAACGTTTTAAGTTGGAAATACCTTCAAAAAGTTTTTTTAATTTTTCAATTTCGCGTTCTATCATTAAAGCTTCTTTTTTTGTGTACTTGGTTTGCAAGTCGCCGGAAGCTTTCAGGCTCTCTAACTTTTCCATTTTACGAATGGTTTTTTGAATGGTTTTAAAGTTGGTAAATGTGCCACCAAGCCAGCGTACGTTTACAAACGGCATTCCGCAGGACATAGCCGCAGCTTTAATTAGCTCTCTGGTTTGTTTTTTGGTGCCAACAAACAAAATTAGGCCGCCTTTAGAAGCGGTTTCTTTGGCAAACTCAGCGGCTTTTAAAAGGCCGGTTCGGGTTTTTTCTAAATCTAAAATATGTATATCGCCTCTGGAGGCAAAAATATACTGTTTCATTTTTGGGTTCCACCTGGAGGTGTTATGCCCAAAATGCGCGCCGCTTTTAAGCAGCTCTAAAAGACTTATATCTTTCATTGTTTTGTTCCTTTCCTTAAGGTTACTTAAGGCTACTTCCATCCCAGGTTATCTAAAGGCTTGCCCTCAGGCCGCTTTAAACAGGAATTTGTTGGGATGTGATAGATTAATATTAGTTCGAATATTATAACAGGCCTTGACTAAATTGGCAAGTCTTGATAAACTATGTGAGGTTAACTTATTACTATCAATAAAATCAGATGAAACCTACTATTCACCCACAATATCATATTAATGCTAAAGTAGCCTGTGCTTGCGGCAATACTTTTGTTACCGGATCCACTAAGGCAGAACTTCACACTGAAGTTTGTTCTAATTGCCACCCTTTTTATACTGGTAAGCAAAA
Organism: uncultured Candidatus Saccharibacteria bacterium; assembly: GCA_964484145.1. Lineage (GTDB taxonomy): Bacteria > Patescibacteriota > Doudnabacteria > UBA920 > UBA920 > JAEUSF01. The sequence goes on from CAZAED010000017.1 coordinate 11,385, forward strand.
GCTTTTAGACACCGCAGGTTCTGTAGACAAATTCAGAAAGCGCGCTGCCGCAGCTGCTCAAATTAAGGCTACAAAGATAGAAAAGAAACCGCGTAAGGCAAGAACATCGAAATAATTTTAAAAAGTGCCCTCTGTAACAAGAGGGTCTTTTTGTGTTAAAATAGGTTGAAGAGAAAGACAGAGAATTAGAGAAATAGAAAATTAGAGGGAAAAATTCTGTTCGACTAATTCTCAAATTCTCTAGCTATCTGTTTCTCTATCTATGGAACCAGCGTATAAAAAACTTGTAGACGAATACCAAAGCTTAACCGACCAAATGTCCAGCGGTGAGGCTACTTTAGATTTGGCCAAATTAGGTAAAAGGCAGTCTGAGTTAGCTCCGCTTGTTGAGAAAATTAATAGTCTAGATAAATATGAAAAAGATTTAAAAAGTGCTGAGGAATTATTAACGTCTGGCGATAAAGAAATGGCCCAAATGGCAGAAGAAGAAATTCCCAGCCTTAAAACCGAAATTTTAAATTTACAATCAGAAATTGAAGAGGCGCTTTTGCCAAAAGACCCAAACGACGAAAAAGACTGCATTGTAGAAATACGCGCCGGCGCTGGCGGCGACGAAGCCACGCTTTTTGCCGCGGAATATTTTAGAGCTTTAGGTAAATATGCAGAAGAAAGTGGTTTTCGGTTACATACAGTTTCGGTTTCAAAAAGTGATGCGGGTGGTTTTAAAGAAATAATACTCGAAATTTCCAGGACAGGGGCTTTTGGAATATTTAAATATGAATCGGGCGTGCATCGTGTTCAAAGGGTTCCGGATACAGAAAAGTCAGGCCGTGTTCACACTTCTACTATTACCGTGGCAGTACTTCCTGAACTTGGTGAGAACGACTATAAAATAGACCCTAAGGACTTAAAAATGGAAGCCACAACGTCTTCTGGCCATGGCGGACAGAGCGTTAATACTACCTACTCTGCTATTCGCATAGTCCACATTCCCACGGGCATAACGGCGCAGTGCCAAGACGAACGTAGTCAAGCCCAGAACCGCGAAAAGGCTTTGGCAGTTATTCGTTCTCGCGTTGCCGCGCACTTTGCGGAAATTGAGAACGCAAAAATTAGAAATATGACTAAAAGCCAAATTGGTACCGGCGACAGAAGCGAAAAAATAAGAACTTACAACTTCCCACAAGACCGTGTAACTGACCACCGCATAAACCAAAACTTCAACCAAATAAACCTAATAATGGAAGGCAAACTCTCCCCCATCATAACCGCCCTTCAAAAGGCGGATTTAGAATTAAAAAAACAAAGTTTAAAATGAAAGAAGGTCGAGAATATAATAGACAAGAGAGTGAGTTAAGCGATCTTGAAAAGATAGAAACATTTTTTTCAGTTTTTAACAACCTGGAAGTAGAAAATCATGAAAATCCTCCAAAAAAAATTAAAATAAAAATTAGTCATCCGGGTCACCTACTCAACGATTCAGCAAAATTTTCTACTAACGAGTACTTAATGGAATTTGAGGGTTATGAGCCTTATTCTGTTACCCGACATGGTCAGACCATAGGCAATTATGCCTGGTTCCATGTTGACTATACCGAAAGGCGAGTTATTCCAGCCTATGTTTCTCTAGTTGATCCTGCCCTTAAATCAAATTTGCCAAGCAAAGGGGTATACCCCACAATTCGTAGGCTAATTGGTCAAAATTTTCCGGAAGGGTTTAGTTACTATGTTGAAATAGATAACCAAAGAACAAGAAATCAGCTACTAGATATAAGAAAAAAAGTAAATGAAAGAAAAATTAGCGAAATCGAAGGAATAGCTCTAATAAAAAACCATTACAAGCTCCAGCAGCGTATTATTGCGGGATTTAATTTTAATCATGTTCAGTTCGAACATGATGATTGGGTTTCAATTCAATCAAAAAAAATACCTAACGGAGAGGATTTTGAAGTCTTCTTTGACTTATGACAATAAAACAAGCATTTGCAAAATATAAAGGAGTTGAAACCGATATACTGCTCTCTGAAGTGCTTAAAAAGCCCAGGGAGTTTTTGTATTTGGCGCCGGAGCACAAGTTATCAAGTTATCAAGTTAAAAGTTTATCAAGTATGGTAAGGCGAAGGTTAAAAGGCGAACCAATTGCTTATATTTTGGGGTATAAAGATTTTATGGGGTTAAGGTTTAAGTTAAATAAACACACTTTAATCCCCCGGCCGGAGACGGAAGAAATGGTTGAGAGGGTTACGAGTGACGGGTTACGAGTGACGGGTAATACATTGAAAATTCTCGACGTAGGAACCGGCACCGGCTGCATAGCTATATCTTTAGCTAAATATTTAAAAATATCTAATATCCGATATCAAATATCTGCCTCCGATATATCATCACAAGCGTTAAAAGTTGCAAAGGAAAATGCCAAAGCACACAACGTATCTGTCCAATTTGTCCTATCAGACCTATTAGACAACATAAAAGGGAATTTCGATATTATTATTGCCAATCTTCCCTATGTGCCAACCTCAGATTACAAAAAACTAAAAAGTAATTTAAAGTTTGAACCAAAGAATGCAATTTTTGCAAAAGAAAATGGATTGGAAATTATCGCGAAACTTTTAAGTCAAGTCGCTTATCTTAAACATCAGCCGGCAATAGTTTATTTAGAATTTGATCCCCGTCAGAAAGTTCCATTGTCTAAACTAATAAAAAAAACCCTGCCTTTTTACAAAGCAGAATTCTTTAAAGATTTAAATAACATTTGGCGGTATTGTGAAATTATCAAACAAAATCATTCCTAAAAAAGACGGCCGTTAAATTCAGGAATGATAGCGAAAATAATTTATTCCAAGAGCATCTTCTTAAAGCCCACAATAGTTGTGTCACCGTTAACCCTTAGGCGCGGAATTTCCATAAGCTTGTCTAAGCTTATTTTTTTGTGGTCGTGTATGGCTACGCCTAAAGTAAAGCCGGCTTTTTCTGCAAGTTTTATATAGCGGTCGTCGTAGTGGCCAAACGGGTAAATAAGAATTTGAGTATCTAAACCTAAGTTGTCTTTAATGTCCTGTTTTGAGCCGGTTAAATTGCGCAAAATAAAGGCGTCGTCGTATTTTAAGTTGGTACCGTCAAAATGGTCCTGGGTATGGGAAACTATTTCCATGCCTAATGTTTTTGCTTGCTTTATTTGTTGCCACGAGGCATAACGGTTAGTGCCATAATGGGTGCCGGGAAACTGGGTTATTATGCCAAAACTGCCGGTAAAACCATATTTTTTTAGTATTGGCGGAGCATTTTCTATGGCGTCATCGTACCCATCGTCTAGAGTAATTATGACCGGGTTTTTTGGCATAGTAAATTCACCCTTGCTGTAGTCTAGTAAGTTTTGCAAAGTTACATTACTGTACCCTTCGGCCTTTAGCCAGGCCATTTGTTCTTCAAAATTTTTAGGACTTACTGTTAGACCTTTTCTTAAGAGGTCGTTTTCTGCGCCTTTTGGAATATCACCAACATGGTGGTACATTAAAATTGGCAAAGTTATATATTTGCCTGTTAGACTGCCTGTTTTAAAGTGAACCGGTCTAGCATTGGTTTGGCCGGATAAATCTACTGCCAGATTTTGTTTTTGTATCTGATCCCAAGTTTGCGCCGGTTTATTTACGAGCATTGAGCGGTATACTACGGAAAGCGCAACAAGTAAAATAAACAGCACAGTCACTGTTAGCCAGCTATTGGGAATAGTTTTTGTTTCGTTCATTACTATATATTATAGCAAACAAAAACTCCGTCCCAATAATCCGCAAGTTGGCGGAGGGACGGAGTTTGTAATTATTTCTTTTCTTCGGTCTTGGCTTCTTCTTTTTCTGCGGCAGCTTTAGCTTTTTCAGCGTCTGTAGCAGCTACTACGGCTTCAACAGCGGCTTTTTCGTCAGTTACAGCAGGAGCTAATTCTTTTTCTATGTCTCTTGGCGGCTGTACTTTTACTACAGTTTCGTCGGCCGGGGAGAGTACTTTAACTTTGTCGTTAAATACTAAATCTTTAACATGAATAACGTCAGTAAAGGTTTTAAGCCCGGAAATATCCACAACAATATTATGAGGTAAGTCTGCGGGTAAACACTCAACCTGAATTTCAGTTGTTTGTTTAAACAATACACCACCCAAAGTTTTAACGGCCGGAGCTTCGCCTATAAATTCAATTACCACATTGGCTTTAAGTTTTTCAGTCATGCTAACCTGGTAAAAGTCCGCATGCATTGGCCTATAGGAAAGATTATCTAACTGAACATCTTGAATTAAAACCGGATGATTTTTCCCATCTACAACTAAATCAATAATTGTACTTTCGCCAGCTGACTTTAAAGCTTTTTCAAATTCCACGGCATTCACCGAAAGATTTTGATTTTTTACATTATGGCCATACAATACAGCCGGAATTAAGCCTAGTTTAGTAAGTGACTTTCTAAGCTCTTTTAAATCACGTGGCTTTGCGTTTACTTGGATCTTTTGCATTTGTGTCCTTTGAATAATTTTGCCCATCCCCTTCCATGAAGGTAAGGGTACTCACAAAATCTTAATGAGAACATATTATATCAAAAACCCTTGCTTTTGGCAAGGGTTTTTTAGGTTTAAAGTTTATGCTATGTGTTTTTGGGTCAAAGCGCCAACAAAGTCCCCATTAAACTTTTTTAGTCCTTGATGGATTTTTATAATTTCGCCCGAAGCAATAGGGGCAAAGGACTTAAATTTTACTGTGTCGCTTTGAGTTAAGTCGGTTATCATTCCGACCGAAAAAACATCGGGGCCTTTAATTTCTACACTAAAAACAATTGAGCTTTTGCATTTAGAGCAGTCAGAATGAATAAGGATATACGCTTCACCGTATGATTTGTCTTGCTCACTTTCTATAACCCGGGTACCGTCCTTTTTATACTTATTGCCGCATATCGGACAACGAAGCATGGTATTTAACATTTCCATAACTTTTTGGATGTCAAAGTTTTTTCCGCTATAGCCTGACCCTGGTTTGCGAGACATATTGTTATTCATAGTATATTTGTATTGAAATTAAAATAAATTTTCAGCAGTAAAACAATTATATAAATTATACCATAAAAGTTAAAAGCGCAAAACTTTGGATTGTATTGCAACGTTCTGAGCAATGCCTAAAGCAATTAAAATTACCATAAGCCCGCTACCCCCTGCGCTTAAAAACGGCAAAGGGATTCCAGTCACAGGTAAAAGTCCCATATTCATGGCAACATTTACTAAAGTATGAATGCCCAACAGAAAGAAAATACCAACACAAATATACATACCTAAGTCGTCGCGAGCCCTCCGAGCAATTTTAAGAAGTCTAAATTGGCAAAAAAATAACAAAAATAAAAGTCCGCATGAGCCAAAAAAACCCAATTGTTCTGAGCCGGCAGCAAAAATAAAGTCGGTTTGTCTTTCTGGTAAAAAACGATTTTGGCTTTGAAGGCCTTGTCCGAGTCCTCTTCCCCACACACCGCCGCTCCCAATAGCTATGCCTGCTTGTTTTACATTGTAGCCACGGCCTCTAGGGTCTAAGGAGGGGTCTAAAAAGACTTTAATGCGGTCTTTTTGAAAGTCTTTAAGTCCAAATTGCCACACGCCAGCTATTGCAACTAAGGCAACCCCGCAAAGCGCTAAAATAATTTTTTTATTAATTGGGCTAAGAAAAATAAGACCGGCCCAAATTCCCCCAATTACCAAAGCTGAACCTAAGTCGGGTTGGGTTAGCACTAAAAAAGCGGGAAGGCCGGCAAAGCCAGCTGACCAAAGCAGGATTTTCCAGTCGTTTATTTGGCCGCGCTTAATATATAAAAGCCGTGAAAGGCCTAAAATAACTGCCAGCTTGGCAAATTCGGCCGGTTGTAAATTGCCTAAGCCTAAATCTAACCAGCGTTTTCCGCCTCTTACCTCCGCGCCAAGAATTAATAAATAAATTAGTAAAATTAAAATTATTACGTATGCAACTCTGTTTTGTTTGCTTATGGAGTGGTAGTCAATAAAAGCTAAAAATAAAAAAAGGCTCAGGCTAATGCTGGTAAAAATTAATTGCCTATAAAAAACTTCGGTGTTTTCCGAAGCAGTTGTGCCGTAAAGTATTGCTAAGCCTGAAATCTGTAAAAGTAGCATCGCAATAAGCAGCGGCCAGTCTAAGTGTTTAAGTTTTGAAAACAAGGGATTAACAATTAGCAATTAACAATTAACAAAAAGAATGGAGCGTAAAAGGTCAAAGATCGCATATCGAATTTTACTTACCTAGAAACCCCAAGTGTTTTCGTTTTCGGGCTGACTTAAATCTGAAGAGTTACTTTGGCTTTCTAAAACCACTAAATTACCCGGTTTTAATGTATTTGTATCTGCTAAAATTTCTACTTTACTTGGGGTTACATACAAACCAGGCCAGAGTTGTTTAAACGCGCGTTTTTCAAAGGGTTTAATATCGTTTTCGGTGCGTTGGCTGACTGCTACTATTTGTCCATTTTGTCCATATATTAAGAAACTTAGGTTTACTTCTTTAATTAAATACGGGCTGTTATTTAGAACACTGCTTTCAATTGAAAAAACTAATGGTGAATTTTGTTGATTTGTGCTAGCCGGCGCCACTGGTAAAAGTACAGCCGGCATTTTTAGTCGTTTTTGCCATTTAACGGGCGAATCTAAAATTAATTCAGCCCGGGTTATGGTTTCAGAAGTTTGTATTTTTGGAACCATAATATACTTTTTACTTTTTGGAAGGATATAAAAAGATCCTTTTGTCGCTTGGCTGTTTAAAGGTGTAATTTGCTCGCCTGTTTGACCATAGTAAGCCCAAGAGTAAGAAACATTTTGAGCTGTAAGGTCATTATTAGTATTTGAAACTAGTGCGACAGCACCCAAGCTGCCGTCTGAGTAAGTAAGTAACAAGGCAGGATCAGTTTTTAATTCTTGGGGATTACTAAAGCTGGGGGTTGCCTTTATTTGATAAATATTTAATTTACCCGCCCAATATTTTTGAGAAAGGGTTTTGGCAATAAAGTAACTTGGAATTAGGGCAATAATTAATGCGATAAAAGTCCACTTTAATAACGGAGGAAAGCTGCTTAAAGCCCTTTGAGCGTTGAATTCGGCTTCTTCTATTCCGAGTTCTAATTTTTCTTTTAAAAGCGCCATAAAAAACAGAAATTTTATTTATATTTTTATATATTCATTATAGCAAAAATCTCATAACTTTGTTATTCTAGATACACGCAAGATACAAGATATTAGACATATTGGATATTTAGATATTGCTCCGCGCTTTAGCTAAATATCTACCAATATCCTAATATCTATAATATCTAATATTATGAATTTTACCCACCTCCATTGCCATTCCCATTTTTCTTTGCTTGACGGGCTTTCCAAGGTAGACCCGCTACTTGAACGTGCTAAGGAGCTTAAAATGGATAGTCTAGCTATAACCGACCATGGCGTTATGTATGGAGCAATTGAATTCTATTCACGGGCTAAAGAGCTTGGTATAAAGCCAATTATTGGCCTTGAGGCTTATGTCGCTCCACGCTCTATGGAGCAAAAAGAAGGAAAAATAGATAGTGATTATTTTCACTTGACCTTGCTTTCTAAAAACCATGAAGGTTACCAAAATTTAATTAAGCTGACCACTGAAGCGCATATGCGCGGGTTTTATTATAAACCGCGTATTGACCTAGAAACTCTAAAAAAATATTCTGAAGGGCTAATTTGCCTTTCGGGTTGTCAGCGAGGCGAAATAGCTAGAGCGGTTATAAATAAGAATTCCGCTGAAGCCGATGAAGTTTTAAAAAAATATTTAAGTATTTTTGGTTCGGAAAATTTGTATATTGAGCTTCAAAGAAACCATAGGCAGACAAATACCGAAGAGCTGGAATTAAATAAGCGACTTTTAGAGTTGTCCAAAAGAAATAGTTTGCCAATTGTCGCTACGGCCGACTGTCACTACATATACCCGGAAGATTTTGAAGCGCAAGATGTGCTTGTTTGTATTGGCACCGCCCGAACTGTAGAGGATCAAGATAGGCTCGATATGCGCCAATACGACCTGTCTTTAAAATCACCGGAAAAAATGCATGAAATTTTTTATGACTTACCTGAAGCCGTGGAAAACACTCAAAAAATTGCTCAAGCATGTAATTTGGAAATTAAATTAGACCAGCGCTACTTCCCTGCTGTGGAAATTCCTGCCGGTAAAACCACCGCTGAATATTTAAACGAGGTAGTATACGAAAAAGCCTTGCCTCTTTATGGAAAAGAGGGGCAGCTTTCTCCTGAAATTAAAGAACGAATAGACTACGAATTAAATATTATTTGTAAAAAAGGTTTTGACACCTACTTTTTAATGGTGGCGGACGTAGTTGAGGGCGCACGAAATATTGGTGCTATTACTAACACTAGAGGTAGTGCTGCCGGCAGTATTGTGGGAAGAATTTTGGGCATTACCAATGTCGACCCTTTATACTACGAACTTCCTTTTGAACGTTTCTTAACCATGCACCGTCCTACCCCACCCGATATTGACTTAGATATTGCAGATAATCGCCGTGACGAAGCCATTGCCTATATAACTCAAAAATACGGCAGTGAAAAAGTCGCCCAAATTATTACTTTTGGAACAATGATGGCGCGCGCGGCAGTCCGCGATGTTGGTCGCGCTTTGGCTGTTTCGTATAGCAAGTGTGACCGCTTGGCTAAAATGATCCCTATTGGCAAACAGGGCTTTCATATGACCATAGACAAAGCTATGGATATAAACAAAGAACTCAAAGAAGCATACGATCAAGATCCGGAAACTAGGCACATAATTGAAATTGCTAAAAAGCTAGAAGGCTGCGCGCGGCATGCTAGTGTGCACGCGGCTGGGTTAGTTATAACCCCTACTCCCCTAACTGACTACATGCCGCTACAAAAAGAACCTGAGGGCGAACGCGTAATTACTCAGTACGATATGTATGCGCTAGATGTTAATGCCAACAGTAAAGCTATTGGTGTTGTTAAACTAGACTTGCTTGGTATTCGGAACTTGTCCATTTTAGAAGAAGCTATGCGCCTTGTTAAGCTTAGGCATAATGTAGATATAGATATTTATAATCTTCCTCACCCGGATAAAAAAACATTTAAGCTTTTGTCCGACGGCTATACTTTTGGTGTTTTTCAGCTTGGTTCCTCCGGTATGACCAGGTATTTAAAAGAACTGAAACCGTCTACAATTTTTGACATTATGGCCATGATAGCGCTGTACCGACCGGGCCCTTTACAATTTATTCCCGAATACATTGCGCGTAAACATAACTCAAAACTTATAAAATATTTTGATCCGGCTTTTGAGAAAATTTTAAAACGTACTTACGGAATTTTGGTTTATCAGGACGATTTGTTAACTATTGCGCATGACTTGGCCGGATATACTTGGGAAGAGGTAGACAAATTTAGAAAAGCTGTTGGTAAAAAAATTCCGGAAGAAATGGCTAAGCAGAAAATTAAGTTTATGGAAGGCTGTATGAAAACTTCGGGTTGGAGCCAGGCCAAAGCCGCGGAAATTTGGAACTGGATAGAGCCTTTTGCTGCCTATGGCTTTAACAAAGCCCACTCGGCTTCTTACTCCGCGGTTTCCTACCAGACCGCGTATATGAAGGCTAATTTTCCGGTGGAATTTATGGCTGCGGTTATGACAGCGGAAAGTGGAGATGAAGACAAAATTTACGAGGCGGTAGAAGAGTGTAAAGCTTTGGGGATAGCCGTGCTACCTCCTTCGGTTTCCGAGTCTTTTGGGGACTTTACTGTGGTAGACGAAAAAACTATTCGTTTTGGTTTTAATGCCATAAAGAATTTGGGGAGTGATGTAATAGAGAAAATTATGGAGGCAAGAAAATTAGAAAAACAGAGAATTAGAGAATTAGGCGAGGGTAATCAAGCGCCCCCAATTTTTCAATCTTTACAAGACTTTCTCCTTAAATGCCACGTAAAAAACTTTAACAAAAAGTCTTGGGAAGCTTTGGTTAAGGCTGGGGCGCTAGACGAATTCGGCGAACGAGGAGAGCTACTTGCAAATACCGAAGAAGTTTTGGAATTTGTACGCGAACATTTTAAAGCAGAAAGCTCGGGGCAAAATTCTTTGTTTGGTAAAAATATGCAAAACGGCACGTTGCGCTTGCGTAAGGTCGAGCCGGTTACCAAAGAGCAAAAACTTTTGTGGGAGAAAGAGCATTTGGGTATGTATGTTTCCGCGCACCCGCTAGACGCGCACAGAAACGTTTTAAGTAAAATGCCTCCTATTAAGTCGCTCGACGGAGAAAGGTCTGAAGGAAGTATTATTTTAGGTGGCATAATTACTAAACTTAAACGCACAATTACTAAAAAGAGTGAGCCTATGGCGTTTTTTACCTTGCAAGATTTAACCGGCTCAATGGAAGTTTTGGTTTTTCCTAAAGCCATGGAAAAAGCTTTACCATATTTAGATAGCGACAAATTAGTCCAAGTTTCGGGTAGGCTTTCTTCCTCTACCAGAAAAGATAAGCGTCCAAACGGAGCTTCGGAAGACTCGCAAAAATATGACGACGAAGAACTTAAGCTAATTGCCGAAGAAATTAAAGCACTTCCAACAGACGAAAATTATGGCAGTGCTCTAAACGAACTACAAAAAAAGCAGCGCCTTGTAATATTTTTGCAAGAAATGCCAGTAATGGAAGTTTTAAATGAAATCAAACAAGTTTTAGAAAATAATTTAGGCGAAGCGCAGGTGTATTTGTCTGTAGGTGTAGGCGCAAAAGCCAAGCAAATAAAAACCCAAACCTTGGTAAAAATTTCAGAAGAGCTAGTTTTTATGTTAAAGGAAATTTCAGAGGTAAGTAAGGTAGATGTGGAATAAACGGGAAAATAAACTTTGCCAAAATAAAATCCCGGTCGCCTACATTTTTTTGTAGGCTTCCGGGATTGCCGATCTTTGGTTTGGGTCCGGACGAGCTCATTACTGAACTCATACTCCCCCATCACAATGGGGTTGTGATGTCCTCCTTTCAAAATTGACCCTTCCTCTAATCTCGCCTCTTGCGCTACCAAGTGGCTGGCGGTTTCTGGCGTAGCGGCCAGGCCCATTCGGGCTCCGTGTTTCAAAAGAATGCGCCGCGGGTGCGGCACGCAAAAAAAATAAACATGCGGCATTCCTCCTTCCTAAAATTCCCAAGACTTTTGTCCCGAGAATTAACATAATATTATACTCCTTTTTAGTTATTTTGTCAAGGGTTTTTGGAGAAAAGGTTTTAATTAAGCACTTTTAAACTGTGGATATAATGGGTTGTCAAAGTTTATTAAGTTTGTTATAGTTTGTTTAGTTCTTCAAACATTGATCCGGACAACCAATTCGGGGAGTTTGGAACAATTAGAAATAAATCTTTTTTAGTTCTAGAGCCTAAAAAAGATGAAAAGTTATTCTGGGACGGAAACGTCTCGCAAAGCGAGACCCCAGGGATTGGTTGGTCAAATATTGTTTTTGACCGACCGCTTCCTGGGGTTTTTTGTTTGCGAAGCAAACAACCCTCCGTAGCTTTAGCGAAGGAGGGTATGCTAATATAACCATATGAACGACAATCAACACCTACAAAACACCCGCCACTCCTTAGCCCACCTTTTGGCTGCGGCGGTTATTAAGCTGTATCCGGGCACTAAACGCACTATTGGGCCGGCTATAGACAATGGTTTTTATTACGATTTTGAATTTAAAGAGCCCATTACGGACAAAGACTTGCCTAAAATAGAAAAAGAAATGAAAAAACTGCAAAAAACTTGGAGCAGTTTTGAGCGGAGAGAAGTTTCCGCAGAAGAAGCGAAAGAAATATTTAAAGATAACCCTTATAAGCTAGAACTTATAGAGGAATTTTCTAAAGAAGGTCAGACTTTAACTTTTTATAAATCGAGCGAATATTTTGAAGACTTATGCCGTGGCGGTCACGCGGAAGATGTTTCTAAAATAGACCAGGATTCTTTTAAATTATCCAAGGTAGCTGGGGCTTACTGGCGCGGGGATGAAAAAAACAAAATGCTCACGCGCATTTACGGACTTGCTTTTGAAACTAAAGAAGAACTAGAAAGTTACTTAAAAATGCTTGAGGAAGCAGAAAAAAGAGATCATAAAAAATTGGGCGTGGCGTTGGACTTGTTTGTATTTTCCGAATTAGTCGGCCCTGGCTTGCCGCTTTGGACTCCAAAAGGAACTTTGGTTAGAAATTTGCTTGACGACTACGTTTGGAGTTTAAGAAAACCGCTTGGTTATGAAAAAGTGGAAATCCCCCACATTACAAAAAAAGAACTTTACGAGAAAAGCGGGCATTGGGACAAGTTTAAAAACGAACTATTTAACATAACTACCCGCGAAGGTCATACGTTTGCTATGAAGCCTATGAATTGTCCTCACCATACGCAAATTTACGCGCGTAAGCAGTTTAGTTATAGGGAGCTGCCTCAGCGTTATAGTAATAGCACAACTTGTTACCGCGATGAGCAAACCGGAGAACTTTCCGGCCTATCACGCGTTCGCTCATTTACGCAAGACGACGCGCATGTTTTTTGCCGTTTTAGTCAAGTTAAAGAAGAACTCGCCGCGGTTTGGGACAAAGTTGTCGAACCGTTCTATAAAAGTTTTGGATTTAATTTAAAGTTACGTCTTTCGCTTCACGACCCAAAGTCGCCTGAAAAATATTTGGGCGGAACAGATAAATGGACAGATGCGGAAAATACTTTAAGGGCCCTTGCGAAAGAGCGCAGTATGGAATTTTTTGAAGGTGTGGGCGAAGCCGCATTTTATGGCCCTAAGCTTGATTTTTTGGCTACCGACTCCATTGGTAGGCAGTGGCAAGTAGCAACCATTCAACTAGATATGAATCAGCCTGAACGTTTCGATTTAACCTGCGTAAACGAAGAAGGGCAAAAAGAAAGAATTGCTATGATTCACGCCGCCATAATGGGTTCTATAGACAGGTTTATGTCTATTTTAATAGAGCACACGGGCGGAAATTTCCCGCTTTGGCTCTCCCCTGTTCAGTTGGCGATTTTACCAATTTCTGATAATCAAAAACCATACGCAGAAAAAGTGCGGGGTGAATTATTGGCCGCTAACGATAATTTACGAATAGAAATAGATGGACGCGCAGAAAGTATTGGAAAAAAAATTCGCGAAGCCACCTTACAAAAAATCCCCTACCAAATAATTGTGGGGGAAAAAGAAGTAGAAGCCGGTAAAATAGCAATTAGAAAACGAGACGGCACAGACTTGGGGCAAATGAGTTTGGAAGAATTTACAAAAAAAATCCAAGAAGAAATAACAAATAAAAAATAAGTTAAAATTTTATCCCCCACCTCAGCCTTTGGGCTGAAGTGGGGGCTTCGGTTTTTCAGTTTCAGTGGGGTTGCGCCACGCATGTGACGTACAGATTGAACAGCAAACAAGTGTGCCCCACTGTGGGTGGGCGTCAACAATAATTGTGCCCTCACACTTTTCAAAGGGACAAGGCTGACCCACTCTTAGATCATCTTTTTGCATGCACACTCTTTTAATAGGAGAATACAGCATTTATCATTTATGTCAACACCCTTGCACCATGTTTAGTTATAGCCACGGTGTGTTCAAAGTGGGCGGACAGACCGCCGTCTTTTGTAGAAATGGTCCAGCCGTCGTTTTCAAAGACTACAAAATATTCACCGTCGCAAAGCATGGGCTCAATTGCTAGTACCATGCCTTCTTTAAGCTCAAGGCCTGTCCCCTTTTTTCCAAAACAAGGCACAGCAGGGTCTTCGTGCACGTCATAGCCTACCCCGTGGCCTACAAGGTCACGCACCACAGAAAAGCCAGCGCCCTCGGCACAAGATTGTATGGCATAACTTATGTCGCCAATTTTGTTGCCTGCAACTGCTTGCTTAATACCTTCATTAAGACTTTTTTTAGTTACATCCATTAGTCTTTGTATTTTGGGTAAAACCGACCCAACCGGAACTGTAATTGCAGTGTCGGTATAAAGCCCTTTGTACTCCATACCTATGTCTAGCCCAATAATGTCGCCGTTTTTTAAAATTACATCGCGCGAAGGAATGCCATGCACAACTTGGTCATTAACCGAAGTACAAAGTCCGGCGGGAAAGGGGTTTTTTTTAGGGCCGTAACCCTTAAAACTCGGCCGCCCGCCGATTTTGTAAATCTCGCTTTCGGCATACTCATTTAATTCCCATGTCGAAACCCCGGGCTTAACTAGTTTAGCCGTATTATGCAAAATATTATGAATAAGCTCGCCGCCTTCGGCAATTATGTCTATTTCTTCCCTGGTTTTAATTAAGCCCTTTGGCATAATCTGTAATTAATCCAACTAAAATTTTTCTAACCTTTGGTACCGGCGCGTTAGAGGAAATTTTTTTAAATTTGTATAAAGTTTTAAAATATTTAACTACGTGAGTAATGTTGTCCCGGTAATACTTAACACGGTTTTGCAAAGCTTTTATGTCGTCGTCCGCGCGTTTTGAAAATTTACCCTTAAAGTCTTCTTTTCTTTGAGTCATTCTTTTGACTGTCTCTTTCATTGGAATAGACATATAAATAACAATTGGATTGCTGCGTTTTTCTTCGCGTAACCACTTTGCAACCAATTTTGCTTCCCCTATCATTTTAGGAGTACCGTCAAAAAGTATACCTTTATTTTTTGGCGTGGCTTTAATTTTTTCGTACAAGATTTTTCTGACAATTTCTGTGGGTGTTAATTTGCCTTTATCTAGCGTTCTGTCCAGGCCTATCTTCATTCTTAATTCTTCATTCTTAATTCTCCTAAGTTCTTTGCCCATATCTAAATCGTACATATTAAAATGCCGGCACAAATAGGCAGCATGAGTTGCCTTGCCGGCGGCGGGATCGCCTAATAATATTAAGTTTAGGGGTTTATCTTTTTCCATCGTAAAAATTTTGTAAAAGCGCTTAGACCCTTCGAAGCTTTAGCTTAGTAGGCCGGCGGCTGGGTCTTCGAGAAGAATTAAATTTAGGGTTTAGAAGTATTCATTTATATACCTAACGAAGTATTAATAGCTTTTGTTACTTCTTCTACGCTCTGCGTACCGTTTATTTCAAGAAAATTTGTTCTGCTTTTTAAATAATCTATAACCGGCAAAGTGTCTTTGTAGTACTGCTTTAGCCTCAGTTCAATTTTTTCCGGCGTGTCGTCTGCTCTGCCCTCTTTTTGTGCGCGCAAAGACAGGCGCTTTAAAGATTCTTCTTTAGGAACGTCTATAAAAAGAGTTGTAAAATCCTTTCGGCCCTGTTTCTGTAAAAAATTAAACAAAAACTCCGCTTGGTTTACGCGCCTTGGTATGCCGTCAAATATAACACCCTTGTCAGGCGCTATTTGTGAGAGTCTGGATGTGACCACTTCGTAAAGTTTTTCATCAGGCAGTAAGACGCCTTGGTCTATCATTGCTTTTACTTCTTTGCCTAAGGCAGTATCCGATTTTGCAACTTCGCGCAAAATCCCGCCCATTTCCCAATAAAAAAAGCCAAGGGCCTGAGCTAAAACGCGCGCCTGCGTGCCTTTGCCACTTCCTTGGGGTCCAATAAAAAATATTGTATTTAATGTCATCTTGCAAATTATTCTACAACATTTTTGGTTTTTTTGCAACAGTATGATAAAATAAGAAAAATATTCGTTAGAAACAAAAATGGATAGCAGTTTGTTTTATCAAATTACGGCAGTGTTGGTTTTGGCTGGGATAATCTCCATTATCGTAAGCCTTTTAAAACAGCCGAGCATAATTGCCTTTATTATTACCGGACTTATTGTCGGGCCTTTTGGGTATATGCAGCTTGAACATAGAGAGGTCTTAGATTCCTTGGGGCAAATAGGCATTACCCTTTTACTTTTTATGGTAGGTTTGGAGCTTGACCTTAAGCGCGTAAAGCAGCTTGGAAAAACAGCTGTGTATACAGGTGTTGGTCATATGCTGGTTACCGCGGCGGGCGGTTATTTACTTTCCAAAGTTTTAGGTTTTAGTTCTGTTGCTGCTTGGTATATTGCTGTTGCTTTAACTTTTTCTTCAACAGTCGTGGTGGTTAAACTGCTTAGCGAGAAAAAAGACATGCAAAGCTTGTACGCACGAATTACCGTTGGGTTTTTAATTGTGCAGGATTTTGCGGCCTTAATTATATTATTAGTCTTAGGCGGGTCTTCGGGCAGCGGCGATGTTTTTAGGGCGTTGCCTGGTTGGCAATATTTAGTGGCTGTAATCGCAAAGGTTTTAATAATGATCTTGCTATTAACCTGGGTCAGTAAAAAGGTTTTTCCGAAGTTTTTAGGCAAATTTGGGCAGTCTGACGAACTTTTAATGATTTTTTCTTTAGGTTGGGCCTTGGGTCTTGCGGCTTTTATGTCTTTGCCCGCAGTTGGATTTTCTTTAGAAGTCGGCGGCTTTGTAGCAGGGCTTGCTTTAGCTAACAGTCAGGTGCACTACGAAATTTCCGCGCGCATAAAATATTTGCGCGACTTTTTTATAATTTTATTTTTTATTGTTTTTGGCACTAAACTCGCTTTTGCCGGGATTTCCGCTATGCTCTTGCCGGCTATAATTTTTTCAGCCTTTGTTATAATTGTTCAGCCGCTTTTAATGATGTTAATTATGGGCTGGCTTGGCTATACTCCTCGCACCTCTTTTTTTGCGGCCGTAACAACTGCCCAGGTTTCAGAATTTAGTTTTGTTTTAGTAGCCCTAGGAAGCCGAATGGGACATATTTCAGACCAGATTTTGGGTCTTGTAACAATGGTGGGAATTATAACTATTGCCGCCTCGTCCTACATGATTTTGTACACAAAGCAGCTTTATCAGCTTTTACACAACTTTTTAAAAAGATTTAATTTTAAGCACGGTTTGGCGGAAAGAGGGTTAAAGGACGAGCAGTTTAAGAATCATATTATTTTAGTTGGCGCAAACCGCTTGGGCAGCCGTTTTTTACAAGAATTAAATAAAGACAAGCATAAACTTTTAATTGTAGATTTTGACCCGCATGTTGTTTTGCGCTATGAGCTTTTGGGTTTTGCGGCTATATGCGGCGACGTGGCAGACCCTTACATTCAGGAACAAATAAATTTGCCCGGCGCAAAGCTTATAATTTCCACTGTTCCGGACTTAGACGACAATTTAACTTTACTTTCTGTTGTTAAAGAATCAACAAAACATCCTAAAATGATTTTTGTAGCGCAGAATGATTTTGAAAGTAAATATTTATACGACCAAGGGGTGGACTACGTCCTCTCCCCGCATTTTATAGGGGGCTTGCATTTAGCTAAAATCTTAGAAGAAGCCAGCACCCTA
>CAZAED010000018.1:0-27552 GCA_964484145.1 uncultured Candidatus Saccharibacteria bacterium
TGCCCGAGTCCGGTTTAGACAAAATTATAAAACAAGCTTACAAAACTTTAGGCCTAATAACCTTTATAACTGCCGGCCCTAAAGAAAGTAAAGCCTGGACTTGCACTGCTGGGAGTAAAGCCCCCCAAGCCGCTGGCAAAATACACACGGACTTTGAAAAAGGCTTTATACGCGCAGAAGTAATACAATGGGACAAACTTTTAGAGGCAGGCGGCTACGGTGCCGCTCGAGGCAAGGGTTGGTTACGCACAGAAGGAAAAGAATATATTGTGCAAGATGGCGATGTAGTACATTTCCTATTCAATGTTTAAAAAAGGCTCCGGAACGTATGGGCGCACGCCGAAGCCTCTCTTCTAACGAAGCAGTTATTTGTGAACTGTGGACCGTGGAACTTCGATGATGTGGCGTACTGCCCCGCCTCCTATCAAAACAACAAGGAGAACCAGAGCGACAGCAAGCGATAAAGGCCGAGAACATTTTTTCCCGCCTTCGGCCTCACTTACCTTCTCATCAATGTGCTTGATTGTTAGCCCCATCACTATGAAAATCGCAACACCCGTGAACGTCGTAATAGCCGACAATTCCAGAAAGCTTAGATTCTTCTCTCCGAACCACCGCATCCACCCTCCAGGAACGGCGCAGATACACAATGCCGCAATTACCCGGAATATATCCTCCCGTGGGTCATTCTTATATCTCAGACACTCTACACCCAAAAATGCAGCGACGAACGAGCATGTGAGGGCAAAAGTGACGAAACCAAAGTCATGAGCAATCTCACGGAATAACTCTTCCAACATAGGATCCTCCACGAAATTTTACAAAATAACTAGCCCTCGGGTTCTTACGAACTTGGGCCTCAAACTACTAAGGGAAATTTTAGTTTATTGGCCGATTTTTGTCTATAGACAAATTCCACCATAATTGCTATAATTTGTAAACAATTATTCATATTCTCCCCTGCGTAGACTTGGGAGATAGAAAGGAATCTTTCTATGCCAAAGTATGAGCTTATGTACCTTTTGGGTTCACAAGTTGCGGACACAGACGTGCCTGAACTCTCCCAAAGAGTGCTAAAACATATTTCGGACTTCGGCGGCACAGATGCCAAAGAAGAAAACCTAGGTAAGAAAAAATTAGCCTACCCTATTAAAAAAACCCGCAACGGCGTGTATGTTGTGGTGAATTTTAATATGGACGGCAAAAAAATTAACGAATTTGACGCTCGCTTAAGAACACAAGAACACGACATTATTCGTTATATTTTAGTTAACCAGGATGAACACGTTCGTCGCTTAGCCAAAGACAAAATTGCTCAGGCAAAACTTAGTAAGCGCCCGGTGGAAACCAACGCCGAAGTTGCCAAAGCTATGCCTATTGAAAAAGTTAAGAGCGAAGAAAAACCAGTAGTTAAACTGGAAGAAATAGACGACGCGGCTTTAGACAAAAAAATAGAAGAAGCGTTAACTGAAGATTTAACCAAGTAATTGAACAAAATTTAAAAAATTGACATAATTGACATAATTACTTAATGCATATAAATTTTGTCAATTTTGCTCAATTATGATCAATTTTGTCAATAAAAAAATTTACTATTAAATTTTTTCTTATGGACTTAAACAAGGTAATGATAATAGGCCGCTTAACCCGCGACCCGGAACTTAGAACCATTCCTTCCGGCCAAAGTGTTTGCCAAATGGGCGTAGCTACCGGCTATGTTTACACCAACCAACAAACTGGTCAAAAAGTTGAGTCTACAGAATTTCATAACGTTGTACTTTGGCGTAAACTTGGCGAAATAGCCGCTCAGTACTTAAAAAAAGGCGCACGCGTTTACATTGAAGGCAGACTTCAAACCCGCTCCTGGGACGGCCAAGACAGCCAAAAGCGCTACAAAACAGAAATTGTAGCGGACAATATGATAATGCTGGGCGACCGCCCCGCAGGCTCTGCTCCAGCTGGATCTTACACTCCCAAACCAGCATTCACTCCAAAACAAGAAGACTTGTCCGCCGAAGCTTTAGCGAAGGCGGAAGAACTTCCTACTATTGACCAAGGTATGGACGAAGGCGTAAGAGTGGAAGATATACCTTTTTAGCAAAGCTAAAAAGGAAATAACTAATTAACCTAATTACTAATTTCTAAACAAATCCCAATACCAAAAAACCTAAGTCTAAATTTAATCGAAATTAGACATTTGAACATTAGTCATTATTTAGGTCAATTAGAAATTAGAATAATTAGAAATTTACAATCTTTTATTAATAACTTAACTCATATTACTAATGCGCCCTAACAACAACCATTACAATAACCGCAACAACAGAGACTCACAACCTGTTGTGAAAAAGCAGTGTTATTTTTGTTCTAACAAAATGACCACTGTTGACTACAAAGACACGCAAACCTTGCGCCGCTTTATGACCCCTCACGCTAAAATTATGGGTCATAACAGAACCGGTACTTGCCCAAAACACCAAAGAATGGTGACTTTGGCACTTAAGCATGCCAGACATATGGCGTTACTGCCTTTTGTAAGTGCATAATTAATTGACAAGATTTAAAAGAATTAAAAGATTGACAAGATTGAATTAACAATCATTTAAATCTTGGTCAATCATGTCAATCATTTAAATTATTCTATGGATTTAAACGACCTAAAAATTGGTACTATTATTCTCTGGGAAAACCAGCCTGTGCAGGTAATTTGGTCAAACCGTATGCGTACCGCGCAAAGAAAACCGGTTATGCAAACAAAACTGCGCAACGTAATAACCGGTAAAGTCTACGAGTATTCCTTTAAGTTTGGTGAAAGTATAGAAGAAGCAGACGTAGAAAGAGAAAAGGCTTCTTTCCTTTACGCCGACGACCAAGGCACCCACTTTATGAACCAGGTTACCTTTGAGCAGGTAGACATAAACAAAGAAGTTACGGAAGAACAGGAAAAGTTTTTAAAAGAAGGTATGGAAGTTTCCATACTAAAATTTAACGGTAATCCTGTTTCTATAGAACTGCCAATTAAAGTAGAACTAAAAGTAACAGAAGCTCCCCCGGACACCAAAGGCAATAGCGGCGGCAACGTAACTAAGCCTGTAACCTTAGAAACCGGCCATGTAGTAGACGCACCTATGTTTATACATGAAGGTGATATTCTAAGAATAGACACTAGAGACGGGCAGTATGTAGAAAGAGCGTCACAGTAGTTGTTAGTTGATAGTGAATAGTTGATAGACAAAAAACCTAAGGTCTTAAGACCTTAGGTTTTTACTAACAACTAAAAACTACCAACTATAAACTAAGCTCTACGATTTGCGGCATATGGTCTGAAACATCTACGTCTGGCTGAATATGAGACAAAACCTTTATATTTGGCGAAACAAAAACCATATCTACCACTGCATTGGCATAACCTGTGGTAGCAAAGTCTTTATGCTTTGGGTTAAACGAAGTTATTCTCTCGTCTTTAAAAACATTTACGAACTTTTCTTCTAAAAGCTTTACAGACTTTGTTCTCTGGGGCTTTGAAAGATCAGGCTTTTCTTTTGCTTCCGGGTTTACCCGCCTATTAAAACCCATTAAATTATCATCTTTTTTTTCGATTACATCAGTTTGTGATGTAAAACCAGCTTCCGATATACCAGGGGTTTTAATTGACGGGTAAATATTCTCATTTAAATTAAAGTCGCCAGATAAAACTACGTTTTCTAAATCGCAAATATTTTTTAAAACTATACCTACCATATTAAGGCGTCTGTCCGTATCTCTGCCATGCTGCCCCCAAATGCCGTGAATGTTAAATACATTTAAAATTTTTCCGCCCGACAACTCAAGTTTTGCATATAAAAGCCCTCTAGGAAAATCTTCCGCGCTTACAGACTCGTCCCATTGTTCAAACGGGCGGTCAAAAAAAATTTCTTTACTTTCTAAAATTGGAAATTTAGACAAAGTCATATTGCCAAATAAAGCCGGGGGCTTATGTCTGGTGTCTAAAGCTAAAGGCATATAAGCGCTGTATTTATAACCCAAATTTTCCTGTAAAAAATTTTTTGTCTGGTGTATCTGCGAAAGATTTGGCCCGTCCTGATGCATAACTTCCTGCAAAACTACTACATCTGCGTTTTGCGCTTGTAAAAAAGGTAGGGTTTTGTCCCATAATACGCTCATCCAAATATTTAAATTTAAATACTTAAACTTCATAGTTGTTAGTTGATCCACCTTCGCCAAGGCTTCGGCGGACAAGTAGTTTTTAGTTGATAGAAAGACAATACTAATACAGGATAACCTAAAATTCATGACTAAGCAAAAATCTTCCCGCAAGGGAAGATTTTTGCTTTACTACCAACTATCAACCACCAACTAACAACTTGCTTAGTACAACCTTGAATCGTTATTAACCATTGGGCTTAAAATAGTGCGCTGGAAATCGTAAATATTGGCCGGTACAACAAAACTGCTCTGCCCTCTGTTATTTATAAATATATCCCAGGCTGGTACGGGAATTAACCCGTCTTGATGCACAAAATAAATTGTACTGCCGCTTTGTACCCAACTACCCCAAGGGTGGGAGGTATTTGAATTACTTATAACATAACCACTATCCGGAATACCCGTATACCCGGTAGCTAATACATTAGAAAACTTAAAGCCAAAATTAGTAAACGCGGTTGCGGAAGCAAAGCCATTTTTTTGTCCGCGGTAAATAATATACACAGTGCCATTTTCCTTAATAAGCTGCCCGCTTGGATAAATACTAGCTCCCAAAACTCCCCCGCCGCCAATGTTGAAATTCGCGGTAGCAGTACGGCCATAATTATCGTTCACCTTTATGGTAAAGCTGCTTTGACTGCTATTTTGCGGCGTACCATAAATTAATCCGCTAGTACTCATATATAGCCCGTTGGGTAACTGTCCACTTATAACTTGAAAATTGTAAGGCGTGCTGCCCCCAGAAACTTGTAACTGATAGTTATAATACTGACCTAAAACCATAACCGGCAAAGTGGTGGAATTAAAATATAAAGTTCCGCCATACCCTCCGCTTCCGGTAACGTTTACCATTAATGTGCCACAGCCATAAGGGTTATTCTGACAAATTACAATAGCGCTGTTACCAAAATTATTGGCATAAATATTTATAGTATTACCAGACAAACTGGCACTTGCGACATTTGAATTACTATTAGAAGAAATATAATAGCTGCCATTTCCATAAACCGTTACATTGACGCTTTGACCACTGTTTAAGTTTAAATTGTTTTGACTAAAAGTAATATAGCTACCGCCGGAACTTCCTGTAACTGTAACTAAAAGATTACCACAGGAAGAGCTGCTACTTGTTTGGCAAACCGTAATTGTAGTACTGCCGCTATTTTGAGCTGTTAAATTTAACTGACTTCCGGAAATATTAGCCGCGGCAATAAAAGAATTACTATTGGAAGAAATATAGTAACCGCTGCCGTATCCGCCTGAGGAATAAATATTCACATTCGTAGTCTGACCTGAAGTCATATTTACACTACTAGGACTAAACCAAACATTGCCGTACCCGGAACCTCCGGTCACTGTCACATACAATGTGGCGCAAGCGCTGGTATTATATTGGCAGACTATTATGGTGCTATTACCAAAGTTTTGCGCATTTAAATATAAAGAATTTGAGCCAATACTTGCAGTAACAACATTATACGAAGACTGAGAAGAAATATAGTAAGCTCCGGCCGAAGGGTTAGAACTATTTATTGTTACAGTTTGGCTTTGACCGCTAGTTAAATTAACATTGCTTTGGCTAAGCCACAAATTGCCGTATCCCGACCCCCCGGTTACTGTTACATACAAACTTCCACAATAGCTTAGGCTGTTATGACAAACTGAAATTGTTGTACTACCGCTCTGGTAAGCATACAAATTTAAAACAGTGCCCGAAACAGACGCAGTTGCCACAGAGGAGTTACTATTAGAACTAACATAATAGGAACTACTACCATATAAACCTGTTGCGTAAGCGCTGCTGTTTATAGACACAGCTAAACTTTGTCCAACATACATACTTGGGTTAGACGGACTAAACCAAACATTGCCGCCATAACCAGAACCACTTACAGTAACGTACAAACTTGCGCATCCTGTACTGCCCGAAGCGCAAACATTTATGGTAGTACTTCCGGAAGCAATGCCGTAAACTGTTATTTGATTGCCGCTTAGGGTATAACTAGCCACGCTTGAATTACTATTTGAGGAAATATATAAGCCGCTACCGTAAGAATTATAGGCTGTAACAATTAAAGACTGCCCTGCGGTTAAATTAACAGAGTTTTGGCTTAACGAAAAACCGTACGGGGTACCGCAATTATAAGTACATCCGCCACAACCTTGGTAACCGCATCCGCCATAACCGCTTTGGGCTATGTTTGAATCTATGCCATTTACGGTAACTTTAAACTCAGCGCTCCCGGAAATTCCTGGGTTTAAAGAAGTATTTAAATAGCCGCTCTGGTCTGTTTGGCCAATACTGTCTATGGAAGTAGACCACAAAGTACCGCCGGTATTTCGGGCATATAAAATTACTCTAGAATTAGAATCTGCGTTAGACACGCTAAAAGTTAGAGTACTCCCACTCTGACCCGACACTGTTAAATAAGGGGTTCGGCCGTAGTAATATTGCGCCGATGCCACAGGGGCAAAATTTGCGCCAAGAACAGCAAAAATTGCTGTAAGTAAGCCAATTTTTAAAATTTTCATAAATTTCAAATTAATAATAGTTAGCATTATATTATGGCGCTAAAAACCAGTGTTGTCAACCCAGCCCCACTTTTAACTACTTGTAATTTACAACTCTTAGTCAAGAGTTGTAAAACCAAATATAAATAATCAACTATCAAAATCAGTGGAAAGTGGTGCGGGTTCAGCGGGAATTTTTTATTACTAGAACAGATTTTACACCCTCTCCTATTACTACAAAAAAGTTGTTGGCAATATTTCCGGGCAACTGTCCTATTGCAAAAACCCCGGGCACAGAAGTTTTCTGCAAACTATCTATTTTAATTTTTCCATCTTGCGATTTTTGTGTAATTTGGTCAAAATCTAAACTGTTATTTCCAACCGCTATAATTACCGATTTCCCGTAAAAAACTGTACCGTTTTTTACTTCCACGCTAAAACTAACAATATTTTTTTCTAAAGCAATAACTTCTGTTTTGTCTTTAAACTCAAGTTTGTGATTTTTAACAAGCTCTTTGAATTTTTTTACTAATTTTTGCAAATCTAAAAAATCTAAACTCTCCTCTTCCGCGGGTTCCAAAATATCTTTTGCAATAATGAGTGTATTTAGTTTTTCCTTTACGGATGTTACCGCAGCAGCCACTCCCCCTGCTCCTGCGCCAATTATAATTAGGTCGTACATAAGTAGTTAAGTAGTTGGTAGTTGGTAGCCAGATACATTTGCATTATAACACCAAACAAAAACCCGGGCATACCCGGGTTTTACTACTTACTACCGACCACCTGCTATCAACTAACAAAACTAATTCATTTTTTCCATAATTCTCTTCGCGGCTACTATATAAGCGCCGTTACGGAAAGTGGTATTGTATTTGTTTTTTTGTTCGAGTACACCGGCAAAGGCTTTGACCATTAAGTCTTTAAGCTTTTCTAAAACTTCGTCTTTTTTCCACGCTTCGTTATTCATATTCTGATACCACTCAAAATAACTGGTAGCCACACCGCCGCTGTTAGCTAAAATGTCGGGTATAACAATCACGCCATTTTTTTCAAAAATTTCGTCGGCTTCCGGAGTTGTCGGGCCATTAGCCATTTCAATTATCAGCTTTGCCTTAACATTTCCTGCATTTTCTTTTGTTAAAACATTTTCCAAAGCTGCAGGTACTAAAACATCTACATCAAGTTCTAATAATTCGGAATTGCTGATGTTTTTACTGCCTGCAAAATCTTTTAAGCTGCCAGTTTGTTTTTTATGCGCAGCCACAGCTTCTAAATCTAAGCCTTCTTGATTATAAATACCGCCTTTAGAGTCAGAAAGCGCCACAACTTTATAACCAAGTTTAACACTGGCTCTGGCAAAGAACGAAGAGACATTACCAAACCCCTGAATAGCCACTTTAGCTCCGGTCGGTAAATTCGCTACTTTATTTTTTACAACTTCTTCAAAAACATAAACGCCGCCAAAACCCGTAGCCTCTTCCCTACCTTCACTACCACCTTTTCCTAAAGGCTTACCAGTAAATACAGCCAAAGACTTAGGGTTGCCGGTAATTTTTTGGTATTCGTCTACCATCCAATTCATAATTTGGCCGTTGGTATTTACGTCTGGCGCGGGCACATCAAATTCCGGACCTAAAACCGGATACATTTTTTTGACCCAGCCTCTTGAAAGCTGCTCTAACTCTTTTTCAGAAAGTTCTTTTGGGTTAACTATAATTCCGCCTTTGCCGCCGCCAAAAGGCACATTTACTACCGCATTTTTAAACGACATCCAAAAACTTAAAGCCCTTACTTCGTCTAAGTTTACGTCCTGGTGGTAACGTATACCCCCCTTGTACGCTCCACGGGCATTGTTATGCTGGCTTCTAAAGCCTTTAAATATTTTTTGTTCCCCATTGTCCATAACCACAGGAATAGAAACTTCAACATAACGGTCAGGCGACATAAGTTGTTCAACTTTATTTTTATCTAAGTTTGCAATCTTAGCAGCAAGGCTAAGTTGTTTACGGGCACTTTCGAAAGGATTAGTCATTGTTAGTTGATAGTTAATAGTTGTTAGAAATATATCTAGCAAAAAATCTAAGATTTTTGAACAATTTGCTCATTAACTCCTGAAAGATTATACACCGAGAATAATAAAATTGCCATACCAAGCACTTGAACTATATTTAAGCTGGTGTTTTGCGTTATAAAGCCCATTTTAAAAGACAAATAATTTACCAAAACAGCAGCTAAAGGAAAACCTAGTTCCGCTAAAGTCGCGACCGATGCTCTGGTAGTTTGCAGACCTTTGTAATAAATAAATAAAGAAACTACACCGGAAGTAATTGCAATTATAAATAAAAATAGCCAGTCTTTACTAGTCACACTAGAAAGTGGTGGAATAGTTTTCTGCCAAAAATTTAAAATTAGTAAAAATATAAATGCGGTAGAAAAACGTAAAGCTGTCATAACTTTAAAATTTACGCTCGACAATACGTACCGCCCCATAACCGTACTTCCTCCCCAAAAAAAGGCAGCGACTAACGCTAGTAAAACTCCGGTTATGTTTGGGTTTAACTTTTCTCCCGGGAAAAGTTCTGGCTTAAGGCCGGCAAAGCTAATAAAGTAAGCGCCAATTAAAGCAACTATTGCCCAGACCCAAAAATTCTTATTCCTTCTTTCGTTAAGCAAACTCGCGGCCAGGCCAATTGCTATAAGTGGTTGAAGTTTTTGCAAAAGTATGGCAACCGAAGGGTTAACATAATGGAATGCTTGAGTAAAAGCTACGCTTGCTAAAGCGCTCCCGCCAACTGCAATAAACAATATTGCTCCCCACTCTTTTTTTGTTAAATGCTTTAAATCTTTTAAATTCATAAGCAGAATTGGCAGCACTACAATTACGTCAAAAAAATGTTCTACCAAAACTATAAAATTACTAGGCAGCTCCGCGGTCAAATGCGCCCTAAAAGGCGCGTCTGTCGCCCAAAGCATAGCGGCTATAAAAATAAGATATGTTCCGTATTTTCTCATAAAATTAAATTTCTCGAATTCTCTGTATATCTCTCTTTATTTGCTTAATTAATTCTTCTTCGTTTTTAAACTTTTTAAAGGGTCGTAAATATTTACCCAAGATGATACTTATTTTTTCCCCATACAAATTTCCTTTAAAGCCTATTAAGTGCGCTTCTAGTTTTGGTAAACCGCGATGATCAGTAGGTCCAATTACAATCGCGGCTTTTTTGGTGGGCAGGCCAATGGCCTGCACTACACCTGCATAAATGCCTAATTTTATTTTCAAGCCATCCCTAACATACTGCCTGCGATCAACGTTAGCCGTCGGAAAACCAAGCTTCCTCCCATACCCTTCGCCCCGAATAACTTTGCCACTTAAGTTAATTGTCAATTGTTAATCGTTAATTGTTGAATTTATTCGTGTTCTGCCAAATATTTCTCTACATCTAAAGCTGCCATACAGCCCATACCGGCTGCGGTTATAGCTTGCCTGTAGCGCGGGTCATTTACGTCACCGGCAACAAACACACCATCTATATTAGTGTGAGTATTGTGATTAACATTTATATACCCTTTTTGGTCTACAGTCACGCCAGCGTCTGCAAAAATTTTACCATTAGGCGTATGCCCAATTGCCACAAAAAAACCACCGGCTGAAATTACTTCTTCCTGCCCGCTTTGGTTATGCTTTATTTTTACGCCTTCAACTTTGTCCTGGCCTAAAACATCTAAAATAGTGGCGTCTGCAATAATTTTAATTTTCGGGTTTTCTTTTACGCGAGCTAGCATAATTTTAGAAGCTTTAAACTCTGCCCTTCTGTGAATTAAAGTTACAGAACTTGCAAATCTGGTTAAAAATGTCGCCTCTTCCATGGCGCTGTCTCCCCCGCCGGCTACAACTATTTCTTTACCTTTAAAAAAGAATCCGTCGCAAGTGGCACAAGCAGACACACCCTTACCACGAAGCCTTTGCTCGTTTGGTAAACCTAGCCAGTTGGCATCTGCTCCGGTAGCAATAATAATTGACTTGGCTAAATATTCATTTTGTTCTGTACGTACGGTAAAGGGTTTTTTGCTAAAATCTACACCCGTAACATTTTCCTGCTTTATAACCGTACCAAACCTTTCTACTTGCTTCATCATATTATCCATAAGCTCAGGGCCTTGTATGCCATTAACAAAACCCGGAAAATTTTCCACTTCCGTAGTTTGCATGAGCTGTCCGCCAGGGTTTAAACCGGCTATAACCAAAGGCTTTAATTCCGCGCGCGCAGCATACAAAGCTGCGGTCAAACCCGCAGGGCCTGAACCAATAATTATAGTGTTATATATTTCTTTCATAGGATTTATATAAAAAATAAAAAAATTTCTAATTGACCTAATTAACCTAATTATTCTAAACAATCTCCAATCCCCAAATTTGAACATTGGGATTTGTTTAGGGCAATTAGAATAATTAGAAATTAGAATAATTTAATCTTAACACTCTTAGCACCTCTTGACAACTCTGTTAAATAAGCCTATAATGCCGGGTCATCCGGAAGCGGCCCCTAACTGGGACTTAGGCGGCCAAAGCCGAAATGACACCCAAAAGGAGGGGCAGATAATTCATCCCGAACATAATCGGGAAGAAAGGGGAAACGTATGAATCTGTTCCTGATGGTGGTAGTGGCGTTAGTCGCGCTTTTGGCAAGCTTTATGCATAACCAAAAGCTGCACAGTTTCTTACAAAAAAGAAACACTAAACCCAACTACCTGCCGACTGTTGTTACCACCTTGGTAATGACAGCCCAGCTCTCCGAGCTTGTAAAAGCCGTAGAGCATGTGGACATAGTCCATATGAGCGCAGCTGTGATGCTCTTAGTCGTCATAGTTGCCGGCAAATCAGGAACAGAACGTGAACTTCATTGAGTGTACGGCTTTACTGTCGTGCGCTAAATAATATTCACTAAGTTTCCTGAACTTGCAAAAGGCCGCGTCGATCACATTTGTGATCCGCGGCCTTTTCTCTTATTACTTATTTCTGGATCCCGGATATTTTTTACGGCCCGATATAATCCTAGACGTAAAAAATTCCGGGATGACAGCCTGTCTTTTATTCTTGTCATTTACTTATATTCTCCAAGTATTACTGGTAAATCTAAAACTTGATTGTCTCTAAGCAGACTAACTAAAATTTGATTGCCGGCCTGATATTTAAGCAGCATAGAATCCAATTCGTTATATTGAGTAATTTTTTTATGGTCAATTGCTGTAATTATGTCACCCGGTTTTATACCGGCGGTAAAAGCAGGACCTGCGACAATGACTTCCGAAACAAAAGCACCTTCATCTACTTTCAACTCATTCCATTCCTTAATGCTTTTATTTAGGCTTAAAAAGCTTACGCCTAAATATGGATGACTGACTTTGCCTAAAGTTTTTAACTGTTCTACCGAAGTTTTTATAACGTTCACAGGTACCGCAAAACCAATCCCCTGAGCCGTAACATCGATAGCTGTACTCATACCCACAACTTCGCCCGACATATTTATTAAAGGACCGCCACTATTACCTAAGTTTATAGAGGCGTCAGTCTGAATTAAATTTTGTAAACGGGGCGCTGAAGTGCCTTGAGCATTAACCGAGATGGCCCTAGAAAGTCCAGACACTACCCCTCTAGTCACAGTATTTTGATATTTACCCACAGAGTTACCAATAGCAAAAACACTTTGTCCGGTTTCTAAACCATCGGAGTCTCCTAAAGCAACAGGGGTCAAATTATTGGTATCAATTTTCAATAAAGCTACATCGCTATACTTGTCACGCCCAACCACTTTAGCCGGAAAACTTGTTCCGTCGGCAAAAACCACAGAGTACTGACCGTCTTGGTTTTCTACCACATGCTGATTGGTAACTATATAGCCGTCTTTTGACCAAACAAACCCAGTGCCCGAAACTTCGCCGGCCTGAAGTTTAATAACTTCAGCCGTGGACGGTTTTATATCTCCTATTATATTAACCACACTGGCTTTAATTTTGCGCACGGCGAGTATTGCCTGCTGCTCGTCTGTTAGTGGCTTATTAGATGTTGGCTTTATTGGGTTTAACTTAATATTTTGGCCAACTGCGTGAGTGGAAACAGCTATCATTGCGCCTACAAAAAGTGGCAACGAGGTTTTTATAATGTTTTTGTAATTCATAGAGTTTATTTAAATGATTGACATGATTGAACAAAATTTAAATGATTTCTTACATCAAATCTTGTCAATCTTTTAATTCTTTTAATTCTTTTAATTCTTTTCAATTTATACCGTTTTCCTTTAGTTCTCCTAATACCTGGGTGGTAGCGCTCATCCAATTTTTATTGCACGGCTTAACATATACTCCGCACATATCGTCTAGCGTCCAGTCTTTATAGCGTCTTTCAAGCAGCTTGTTAAAATCTACTATCCACTCGCCATAATTTTCATAGTCTCTCCAAAGTTCGTGGCCAGGTTTTACACCTATATTACTACAGTTGTTGTCCACGCAATTTTTACCCCAACTGCTTTCCGCAAAACTTATGGCTAGTATTAACTGCCAATGAGGCTGTCTGGCAATTAAGTTTGAATACTCGGCAAAAGGTGATTTTTTTCCGTTTAAATATTTTTTAATCTTCTCGGCTCTTGTGTCATACAATGCCTCTGTCATTTCCATCTGCTTTTTTTGAAAATAACTCTCCAATTGGTCAAGCGACATAGCAAATAAATTTTCCTGTGTATTTGCCAATGTAATTTGGCCAAGGCCGTTTAGAGGTACGACTTTTAAACCTTCATTTGTCTTACTAATATTCGGCAAAGTATTAGTTGGGGTATTAAAAATAAACTCCGCATAGCTTTTGTTTGTTACCGAACCTGTCCAAACACCGCTTAAGTAGGTAGAGAGCAAAATAATAATAGACAGACTAACTCCCAAAACATACCTGCTTGGGACAAAAGACTTTAAATTTTTTGGAGTCAAAGATTTTACCAAATTTCGCTCTATAAACCGCTGCCAATATTTTCCATTTTGTTTAAAAAAATTATGTTTTTTGCTTGGCTGTTTTACAGACTTTGTTTTTAGGGTTCGCTGTTTATTTACTGTCTGAAGCTTTAACAAAGGCTGACTATTTGGTAGTTTTGGCTTACTACTTGTTACTACACTCCTTCGTCTTAGAACTTTCACTTCCCGCATTGGCACCGAGAATTTTGTTGTATTACTACTTACAACCACTGTTTTTCTAACTTTTTTTACGCCAGAAAATTTAATATCGCTAAAATTTTTATACATATCCAGTAAAATTTCTTTCAAAATAATAATATAAACATACCCAAATTAAGTTGTCCCAAGCATACAAACTTCTTTATAAGAAAGCTCTATTAAGCATATTTTTATTATAGCATTTTAACAAAATTAAGGCGCTATTTTAGATTGATTTTTTTCATAAAATATGATAGTATTTCAAAGCTTAGCCTAATTAAATCTTTTTATGAAAATATCCTTTTCTGTATTCAAAAAACATTCTACAGTGTCAACAATTGCTGCAGTAATTATAATTTTAATTGCCATTTCTGCTGCCAGAAACAACGACAAAAAAAGTAATTCCGATGACACCGGTTCCTCCAAACCCAAAGCCGAATTAATAAATGTAAAAGACTACATGCAGGGTTTTCGCACTGTCTCTGCCAGCGGCAACGTAGAGTCGTTAGAGCAGGCTGATTTAAAAACTTTAGCTTCCGGCAAAGTCACTAAAATTAATGTTAGCGTGGGACAAAAAGTTACGAAAGGTCAAATTTTAGTAACTTTAGAACAATCAAGCCAAATAGCGGCTTTAACTTCAGCTAAAGGTGCCTTAGCTCAAGCCGAAGCAAACTATAATAGAGTAATTAGCGGAGCTTCCAACGAAGATATTGCCGTAACCCAAGCAGCTTACGACAGTGCGAAAGCAGCTTTAGAAAGTACCCAAAAGCAGCAAGATGTATTAGTCAGCAGCGCCTTTAAAAGCCTTACCAATAACGGTTTAGCTGCCACAGCTTCTTCCGGTAATTCCGGCGATACTACTTTAACTATTACCGGCAGCTACACCGGAGAAGAACTTGGTAGTTACAATATTTCCGTTTATCAATCCGGCGACGGCGCCCGTTTTTTGGTTTCAGGCTTAGAAAAAAGCCAAGGATTAGTAAGCACGTCGCCCCAACCCTTAGGGACCAGGGGGTTATATATCCAGTTCTCCAGTTTCTCAGCCCCCTCCAACAACACCTGGACAGTCAATATCCCCAACCCTCAGGCCAGCGGGTATACTACTTACCAAAATGCCTACCAAACCGCCTTAGAAACCAGACAAAGTGCTATTTCTGCGGCGCAAAACACGCTTGCTCAAGCTGAAGCTGCTTTAAACTTAAAAAAATCTTCTGCCCGCTCTGTGGACATACAAGCAGCCCAGGCACAAATTTTAACTGCCCAAGGTCAAGTTCAAGCCGCGCAAGCTGCTTTGGAAAATACTATTATAAGAGCTCCATTTAACGGAGTAATTTCTTCTGTACCTGTAAAATTTGCCGACCTGGTTACCGCTGGCAGCAATATAGTTTCTATTGTTAACCCAGGTGGTTTACAAGTTAAAATTTTTGTCAGCGACATAGATTTGGCTTCACTAAAAATTGGCGATATTGCTAAAATTGGCAAAGACCAAATTTTAGGCACAGTACGAAACTTCTCTCCCAGCGTAAGTCAAAGCTCTAAAACCGCGGAAGTAGATATTTCCATAGACGAACCCGCTAAGTCAGGCTTAACCTCGGGACAAAATGTTCAGGTTTTAATTGCCGGCAATAATGCGGAAGTTACTTCCGAAAATACTTTTTTGCTTCCTATTCAAGCTGTAAAAATTACACCTGATGACAAGGCCTATGTATACACTTTAGACAACAATAAAGCTAAACAAAACCAAGTAAAATTTGGCAAAGTAGACGGCGAAAATGTTTTAGTAACAAACGGCCTAAATGCCGATATGCAAATTTTGTCTAATGCCTACGGCGTAAGAGACGGCGATGAAGTAGAAATACAATAAAAGATAGTTGGAGGTTATAGAAGCCAGTTTGGTCGTAAGGCAAAAGGCTTCAGGACTAAAACCTTAAGACCACTTTCTAATCCGGTTTCCACAACTATTAACTGCTTTCTAATCCATGAACGACCAATCTAACAACAACCACAACAAAACCACAGACCAGCTTTATTTAGAGCGCCTGGAATTTAGACCCGAGCTCAGAAAAAGCTGGCTGAATTTTTTTGTCACTAACTTCCGAGTGGTGCTTTTGCTAATTATTTTACTTACCTCCGCAGGGCTTTTTGCTTTTTTAAAACTGCCCCGAGAGTCTGATCCGGAAGTTAAAATTCCTATTGCTATTGTTATAACCACCCTGCCCGGCGCTTCACCTTCGGACGTAGAGGAATTGGTAACCAAAAAAATAGAAACTCAAATTTCAGGGCTTTCCGGTTTAGACAAAGTTACTTCCCAATCCGCTAACTCGGTTTCCAGCATAACAGTGGAATTTAGCGCCAAAGCAAACCTAACTGAATCTATTCGCTCACTTCGCGATAAGGTCAACGACGCCAAACCAAAACTACCTAAAGACGCTAACGACCCGGTAGTAACTCAAATTTCCGTAGACGACCAGCCAGTTTTGCAAGTGGCCGTAACCGGCCCTTACGACGGCTTTACTATGCGCTCTTACGCCGAAGACTTAAAAGATGCGGTAGAAAAAGTTTCGGGCGTTAGGGAAGTTAAAATTTCCGGCGGTGATGAAAAAGAGTTTGAAGTAGCGTACGACCCGGGCAAACTCACTTTTTACGGCATAAGTGCAGACCAAGCAAATGCTGCCATAGCTGCCACCAATGTAAGCTTCCCTTCCGGCACTTTTGACTCAAAGCACTTTCAGTATTCCATTCGAACCAATTCTAAAGTTAAAGGCGTAGAAGATATAGCTGCCATTGCTGTTAAACCAAGCTCTAACGGCAGCGTTATTACCATAGGTCAAATAGCTTCGGTAAATGTTAAAGCTATAAAAAAATCTACCCTTGCCAGGCTTTCTACTAAAGGCTCTATTCCAGAAAATGCCATCACCCTTGCCGTAGTTAAACGCACGGGCTCTTCTATTTTAGATACTGTGGCAGAAGTAAAAACAACTTTAAATGAAACTATAAAAACTTTTAAGCCTGGCGTACGCTACGACGTAACTCAGGACATGGCTAAAGAAATTAACAAAAGTTTTGACGAACTTGAGCACGACTTTGTACTGACTTTAATTTTGGTGTTCGGCATTTTGTTTATTATAGTGGGACTTAAAGAAGCCTTTGTTGCCGGCTTAGCTATTCCGCTTGTGTTTTTTGCCACTTTTGCTTCCTTGCTTTACTTAGGCATTTCTTTAAACTTCCTATCCCTCTTCTCTTTAATACTTGCACTAGGACTTTTGGTAGATGACGCGATTGTCGTTGTGAGCGCGACCAAACAATATTTACGTTCAGGCAAATATACACCGGAAGAAGCCGTGCTTTTAGTTTTAAATGACTTTAAAGTTGTTCTTACCACCACCACCCTAACTACAGTTTGGGCGTTTTTACCACTACTTTTTTCTACAGGAATTATTGGCGAATACATTAAGTCTATACCGGTTACAGTTTCCATAACTTTAATTTCTTCTTTGCTTATAGCCTTAATGATAAACCACCCGCTCGCCGCAGTACTAGAAAGAATAAGACTAACCAAACGCTTTTTCTATGCCCTCGAAGCCCTTGTAATTTTAATTGCAGCCATAAGCATTTACGTTGGCGGTATTTTTGGCTACGGGGCTACTATAATTATGGCCGCGGTGTTTATTTTTATGCTCCGCTGGTATGAAAAAGGCGGCCAGCCAAAGCTTTTAGCCAACGAAGAGTTAATGAACAAAGAATGGAAAGACGATAATTTAATAAAAGAAAAACTCCGCGTACAGGGTAACCGCGACGACCACGACTTTGTTAGCCGCCTTATGCACGGCATTGTGCACTTTGATATTTTCTTACCCATTTACGAAAAATATTTAAGAAAAGTTTTAGAAACCAAAAAAACGAGACGCCTAACTATTGGCGTTACAGTTATAGCTTTTATAATTGCCGTGCTTTTGCCTGTCTTTGGTATAGTTAAAAGCGAGTTCTTCCCAGTCACTGACAGCGACTATATTTTTGTAGACATAACCGCGCCTACGGGCGTAAAACTTTCTGAGACTGACAAAATTGCCCAGCAAGTAGAAAGCAAAATTTTAAAATATAAAGAAATTGCCAACTTCTCCACCATAACCGGCGGCGTAAGCATTCAGTCCCAAACCCGCGCGGCCGACAACACCGCGGTTGTTAACATAACTTTAAAGTCTGAAAACGAGAGAGATGTTAAATCTTACGAACTGGCTGACAAAATTCGCCAAGAGCTTAAAGATATACAAGGCGCTAAAATAGACGTAGCAACCATGGCCGGAGGGCCCCCGTCTGGCGCGGCTTTTCAGGCGCAAATTTCCGGTGACGATCTTTCTAAACTAACCAGCATTGCCCATGAATTCGAAGACAAGCTTTCTCAAATAAAAGGCGTGGTTAGTCCAGACATTTCTTTAAAAGACTCCCCTCCGCAATACACGTTTAAGCTCGACCCGGTTAAGCTTAGCCAAAATAATTTAAACGGCGCCTATGTTGGCTCAGTCCTACGCATGGCTATTGCAGGCACAGAAATTAGCAATGTTATAGAAGGTAATAAAGAAGTAAAAATAATTGCCACCTTTGGTCAAGACAGCTTGCCTGACCTTGCCGCTGTTCAAAATTTACAGATAGTTAACCCTCTTGGACAGTCTGTGTTCTTAAAAGACGTAGCTACTATAGAACTTACTCCGGCCGTAGACAAAATTACCCGCATAAACCAAAAACGTACCGTTGTGTTAACTGCCAATGTCAATTCTCAAACTAACTCCAACATAGTTTTAGCGGAATTTCAAAAGAAAATTGCGGACTACAAATTCCCTACCGGCTACAGCATAAGTTATGGCGGAGAAAACGAACAAAACGCCGAATCTGTTCAGTCTATAATATACGCAATGTTTATAGCTATAATTTTAATTGTCGCAACTTTAATTATTCAGTTTAATTCCTTCCGCAAAGCTTTTATAGTTTTAGTTACCATTCCCTTAGCCTTAATTGGCGTGTTCTACGGTATGGCGGCCTTAGGCGTTTACTTAAGCTTCCCAGGGCTTATAGGTATTTTAGCCCTGTTCGGCATTGTAGTTAAAAATGCTATTATTTTGGTAGACAAAATAAACTTAAACCTTCGAAGCGGCATTGGGTTTTTAGACTCGGTGGTAGATGCCGGCAAGTCCAGGCTTGAAGCTATATTTATAACTTCTATTTGTACTATATTTGGTATTTTGCCAATAACTCTAAGTAACGCCACCTGGACTTCCCTAGGCAGCGCCGTAATATTCGGCCTTATGCTCTCCTCCTTCCTAACCCTCTTTATAATCCCTACCCTCTTTGTAATGATGATTCCGGAAGACGCGGAGCACTAAAAAATAAATTTTACAAAACCCCACCCTCCGCCAACTGGCGAAGGTGGGGTTTTGTTTATTGTGGTAATTTGATATGCTTATTATGTAACCATTTAATACAAATTTATGCAAAACCTTATAACCCGCAGCTTTATAAACGCATTTTTAACCGCTGCTTACATTGTTGTTTTAGTAGAAACTGCTTTTAATGGCGAAAAATTTTTTGGCACTATAAACCAAAATGTCGCGCCTATAATATTTTTAATGACCTTTGTCACCTCTGCCGGCATAACCGGCGGACTAGTTTTAGGCAAACCTGTTATGCTGTATTTTGAAAACAAAAAAATGGAAGCCGTAAAGCTTTTCTTTTATACCCTAGGCTGGCTGGCTTTAGGAACTTTAATTCTCGTAATTGTAAACATTCAAAAATAATTTACGTTTAAAAAACCTCAGGCAAAGCCTTGAGGTTTTTTATCTTAACTTTATTTTGCTGCGTCTAGTTGTCTAAACTTCTTAGCAAGCAAAGTTAAGGATAAAATAATTATTACCGATGCTACTATGGCGGCTATTTCTGCCAACGAAAGCCCGGAAGTTACAGCAGCAGCCGATGCAGACGCTAGTTTTGGTATCATCCAAGTTGCATAGTTAGCCTGCACGTAAGCTATTACACAAATTATAAATATTAGTCCAAGGCTATGAAGCAAAGTAAATCTAAATAGCGTGCCTTCCTGGCCGGTAAGTTTTGCCGAGGCTGTGGCTACCGCTATGCTTTGGGGCGATATCATTTTCGCTGCCACTCCCCCGCTGCTGTTAGAAGCTACGCTAAGTACCGGACTTATACCCAAAGACTGCGCGGTTTGGGACTGAATGTTACTAAATAGCGCGTTAGAAGAAGTGTCGCTGCCGGTTATAAATACACCAAACCAGCCCAGGAGCGGCGAAAGGAACGGAAAAAATTTCCCGGTTATGGTTAGCGCATTACCAATAGCCACAGACATACCGGAGTAGTTAGCTACATAAGCAAACCCGACTATGGAGCCTATGGTTAATAGCGGCTTAAATAATTCTTTAAAAGTTTCCGCAATTACTTTTATAAAAACTTTAATAGGCATTCTAAGCAAAATAACCGTTAAAATAGTGGCTAACAAAATTGCTGTACCGGCCGCGGACAGCCAGGCAAAAGAATAGTTAATAGTTAAATTATGATTGTTACTAATAATTCCGCTATGCAAACTGCCAAACGGAATTTGCCAGGTTAATTTGTTTAGCATTTTAGCAATGCCGGTTATGCCCCAGTTGCCTATAAACACAATAAGCAAAATAAACGGCGTCCAAGCGCGTAGCAATTCCATTTTAGAAAGTTTAATTTTCCGCATAACCGAAATTTTGTGCGGACCTTCTTTAGGAAAACGCCAAACTTCTTTTGGCTGCCAAACTTGTAAAAAAGCAATTAAGCAAGTTATAGAAACTATAGCGGAAAGCACGTCCGGCAAGGTGGGTCCTAAGTAACTTGCAGTTAAAAACATAGTAATAGAGTAGGAAGCTCCGGTAACTAAAATTGCCGGCCAAACGCCCTTAGCGCCTTTCCAGCCAGACACAACTAACACAAGCCACAAAGGCATTATAAAAGCAATTATAGGTAGTTGGTGCGCTATCATTCTACTTACTATGTTTGGGTCAATGTTAGTTAAATGCCCGGCAGTTATAACCGCAATGCCAATTCCCCCAAAAGCCACGGGCGCGGTGTTAGCTATAAGGCAAATACCCGCGGCATAAAGTTTTTCAAAACCAAGGCCCACTAACATACCGGCTGTTATAGCCACAGGCGCGCCAAACCCGGCCGCGCCCTCCAGGAAAGTTCCAAAACAAAAACCAATAAGTAAAGCCTGAAGGCGTCTGTCCGAAGTTACGCGTTCTATACTGTCTCTAACCACGTTAAAACTTCCGCTTTCTACACTTATATTGTAAAGTAGCACTGCGTTAAAAACTATCCAGCCTATAGGAAACAGGCCGTTTAAAAACCCATACAGCCCGGACATAGCCGCCAAATTTACCGGCATAGTAAAAAATACCGTGGCAACTATTAAACCAAGCAGCAGTGTAAGCAATGTTGCAATATGCCCCGCCACTTTGCGGCTGAGCAATAAAAAAAACAAAAAGATAATTGGCACTCCTGCTACAACAGCAGAAATAACCACGCTATTAAAAGGGTTTGTATTTTGTGACCACATATAAGTTATTATATCACCCTGTACAATAAACCTTGATTATTTCTGTGTATTATGGTAAAATCATTCAGTATTTAGGTTGCATTTTTTGTATTTCAAAATCTTAAATCTTATATCCTAAATCATAATTCTAATAAGGCGCTATCGTCTAATGGTTAGGACAAGTGGTTTTCATCCACTAAATCGGAGTTCGATTCTCCGTAGCGCTACCAAAGAAAATGTCTCATCCGCCTCCGGCGTGATGGGGCTTTTTCTTTGGTATATTGCGAGGAGAATATCTCCGTCTTGTCCGCCATAGCTTTAGCGACGGCGGAAGCGCTACCAAAGAAATTCAAAGCACCCGAAAGGGTGTTTTTGATTTGGTTTTATGGGTGAAGGAATAGTTTTCCAAAATTTTGGTCTGTGGAAGCATTTCGTAAAAAAGCCTATAATTAAGATATGTTAGTTTTCATTCTCATTTGGAGTACCATTAAATTATGAAATCCGAAAATTCAGATTTATATATAAACATACTTCGCTACGCTTATAAAAAAAGTGAAGGATTCACGCTTATCGAACTAAAGAAAGATTTAAGTTTGGGCGATGAGCATTTTGCATTTTTATGGAATGATTTGCATTATTCTAAATTATTTACAAAAACTAATAAATATCGAATTCCTAATAATCAAGATTGGAATAATGAGGTTTTGTTATTGTCTTTTGAAGGAAGATTTAAGTTAGTAGAATACGACCAGTTAGAAGAAGCTAAGGAATCGGGCAAAAAAGCAACAATTATAGCAATCATCGCTATTCTTATTTCAATTGCCGTCGCATTTTATCAAATTGTTATTCCCCAAGAAGTGGTTGTAAAAAATAGTCCTTTTATGTATTTTAAACGTTAATTATTTATGCTTGATGAAAATAACCTAAAGCCAACTGAACCAGAAAGGCAGTTTTTGAATTTAGCTTATAATAAATTTTATGACATCTTCGATGAGATTATGGACGAAAAATTTTGGGAACGAGACTCTTATTTCCGATTATCTAAAATTAGAGAATGTTTTTCTATTTATTCAGAATTGACTCACTATGAACCCATACAGTATGTTTTTGATTATATTGGAAAAACTAGGCCTCCGATGGAAGCTAAGATAGGAAAGGAACTTTTTATCTTTATCAGAAATTTACTCATTCATTTTCCATTCTTTGATAGTTGGGATAATTTTTATATAAATAAAGATTTAGTTAACTGGGCAAAGGAAGGAATGTCAATGGATAAATTTTTGAATGAATATAAAGATAAAGGCGAAGTTAAATATAGATTTTGGGAAGAGGGTAAAAAATTAATGACATACCTTAGCATAAATTTTCCTAAAGATTATAAAAATAACTCAAAAATTTACCTAAAGGATATACTGAAAGAGAAAGAAGGCGTAAAGTTTTCTGTGATTTTTATGAAGAATGTTCTGAATACACAGATTGAAAATCCTTAATTTATTAAAATACTGTATAGTTGTTGTAAACTAAAGTTTTCAACCTTCATAGGTAACCATCTGAAATTAGGTAGTTATAAATTTCTCTTACCAAAGCCAAATAAGTTTTCCACCCGTACAGAGCGGGTCTACCAAAGAAAAAACTCCATGCTAATGGAGTTTTTTCTTTGTACGGCAATTAACCTAAGGTATAATACCAATACCCACCAAATTTTGTGGGAAAATTAACAAAATAGTTTCTTTTATACTAATTTTTATTAAATTAATATTTGCCTTCAGTTTGGGCAAAATTTAGGCGGGTAAATGATTAAAAAAATAATTGGAATTATAGTTTGTGTTTTGCTTTTGTATGGTTTGTATACATACCAGCTTAAACGAGAGGCAAATATTCAGCCTGAGCCTGTTACATTAACAGAAACCACGCCTACTCCCTCCCCCACAAAATCAGAAGAACCTACGTCCACGCCTACTATAAATACCGAATGGCAGTTCCCTATTTCAGACGCGGCGGGTAGGGTGAGCAAAAAACCTTTTGGCATTTATATTACAAAACAAAACTCACCTATTCAGCCGGAAAAATTTAGTGGGTACCATACCGGGGTAGATTTTGAAGTTACGGACAATGAGCAAAATTCCGATGTTGAAATAAAAGCAATTTGCAACGGGCCTATACTATTAAAAAAATGGGCAACAGGTTACGGCGGCGTTGCTTCACAGAAGTGTAATTTAAATAGCGAAGATGTTACAGTAATTTATGGCCACTTAAATATAGACAGTGTTAAAAATAATCCGCCAGCTGGCGGAGGTGACGAGTTAAAGGCTGGCGATGTTTTGGGGATTTTAGGCAAAGGTTATAGCACCGAAACCGACGGCGAAAGAAAACATTTACACTTAGCTATACACAAAGGCCCAGGCGTAAATATTTTAGGTTACGTACAAAACAAAGCAGACTTACAAAACTGGATGGATGCTATGACTGTTTTAAAATAAATATATGTACTATTTTTACATTTTAAAATGCAAAGACAAAAGCCTTTACTGCGGCTATACGAACGACCTAAAAAACCGCGAGCAAGTCCACAACTTCGGCAAAGGCTCTAAATACGTAAGAAGCCGGGGTGGCGGTAAAATTATTTATAGTGAAAAATTTAGAAGCAAAAGCAAAGCTTTAAAGCGGGAAATTGAGGTAAAAAAATGGTCAAAAACAAAAAAGTTAGCCTTAATTAAAGCAAGAAAACAACCTATTTTAAAGCCATAAACATTCTGATATACTTAACTAATATTAACTACTAATTTCCGCCTAAAAGCGGATACCTCTAAAGGCGGACAAACCCCCTCTAGGAAAATATAAATATGACCCACGCAAATACATCGAAATTGGCCTTTGGCCTTTGGCTTCCTGTTGCCTTAACGGCAATTTTACTAACTGGTTTTAGCTACTGGTCGGTTCAGCAAAATTACAGACTAAGCGCAAACGACCCGCAAGCACAAACTGCAACAGAATCTGTAAAAGATTTAGGCCAGGTAGACGACTTAAATGCTATTGGTCCAAACTTAGGTAAAATAGATATTAGCCAAACCTCTAACCCGTTTTTAGTAATATATGACGACAGTGGTAAACCGGTAATTGGAAATGGTTATTTAGACGATAAATTACCGACTTTACCGGCAGGCGTATTTGCCACTGCAAAAAAAATGTCTGACAACCGCTTTACTTGGCAACCAAAAAATTCTTTACGCTTTGCCGCCGTACTAAAACACTACACCGGTAAACAAAATGGTTTTATTTTAGTCGCTCGAAGCTTAAATGAAACAGACAAAAGAATTGGCCTCTTAACCAAAGGCGCAGGTCTAGCGTTGCTTTTAATTTTAATTGTAAGCTTTATATGGTCATGGATGCTGGCTAAATTTATAGTTAAACATTTTGCCAGTCATGACCACAGCCACTCTGCCTAAATGGATTCCCTATTCCAATCATTCCTAGTCTGGATACATTCCTCTCGCTATATTCTATTGTTTCTAGGCTCTATTGTGGAAGGCCCGGTGTTAATGTTAACTTCCGGTTTCTTTATACGCTTAGGTCAACTAGAGCTAATCCCCGCTTATTTTACTTTAATGGGCGGGGATTTTGCCGCCGATATGATTTGGTACACAGTGGGCCGTCATGGGGCGCGAAAATTAATAGACAAGTTCGGACATTTCTTTAACATAACCCCGGAAATAATTGCTAAAATAGAAAAACGCTTTCATACCTACCACGCAAGAATTTTGTTTATTTCCAAAATAACCATGGGTTTTGGATTTGCGCTGGCTACACTTTTGGTAGCCGGCATGCTAAAAGTCCCCTTAAAAAAATACGCACTGCTAAACTTAGCAGGCGGGTTTATTTGGACTGCCCTACTTTTAACCTTAGGCTACTTCTTTGGCAACGTGTATACTTTAGTAGCAAAACCTTTCCGCGTTGTTTTTATTGTGTTATTGATAATTTTAATATTCACGGCTTTGTGGGCCATAAATAGGTATTTGGTTAAGAAAGAAATATAGGCAATAGTAACGAGTTACGGGTGTCGGGTGACAAGTAAAGGCGCCCTCGTAACCCGTTACTCGTCACCCTTCACTACAATGATCTCTATAATAATCCCAACTCTCAACGAAGAAAAAATATTGGAAAAAACCCTAAAGGCTTTAACTCCCCTGTCTTTAGAGCACGAAATTATTGTCTCGGACGGCGGCAGCACGGATAAAACTGTACAAATTGCGGAAAAATACGCTGGGCGTGTAGTAAAAAATGAAAACGGATTGAAACAAAACATTGCTCTTGGCAGAAATTTGGGCGCAAAAGTAGCCAATGGCGAATATTTAGTTTTCTTAGATGCCGATGTAGAAATTCCGGATATTAATAACTTCTTTCAAAAAGCTGTTAACTTATTTAAACAACAAAAAGACCTTGTTGGCCTAACAGTATTTTTAAAGGTGTTTCCCGAGCACGCAACACTAGCCGACAAATTCTTTTTTCAGCTTGTAAATACTGTTCACTATATAGCAAATAACTGGCTTAAAACAGGTTCTGCTTCAGGCGAATTTCAAATGATACAGGCTAAAGCCTTTAAAGAAATTGGCGGGTACGACGAACGTTTAGTTATAGGCGAAGACAACCGTATGTTTTCAAAACTAGCTGACATTGGCAAAACTAGGGTAGAAACCGGCCTACATGTACTTCATACCTCTAGACGCGCGCATAAAACCGGCTGGGCGCAGCTCTTGTCTTTATGGATGTTAAATAATATTTGGAACCAAATTTTCAAACGCTCCTTTAGTAAGGAATGGAAAGTAATAAGATAAAAAGAGGCTGGCGGATAGCTCGGTTAGGGTTAAATTTAAAAAGCATTATTGTTGAGCAATAATGCTTTTTAAATTGATGCTTTTAATAATTTAAGCTAAAATAATGAAGTTATTAACATAATTACTTATATGGCCTTTAAATCTTTAGGAAAAAAAGTTAAGCTACCGACTAAACCGGATGTAAAAATTTTAGAAACTTTTAACAACCAGCATACCGATGCGCTATACTTGGTACCTTTAGTATGCACGGAATTTTCCGCCATTTGCCCCATAACTGGCCAGCCGGATTACGCGAATTTAGAAATTGTTTATAGCCCCACAGTAAAAATGGTTGAGAGCAAATCTTTAAAACTCTATTTGTTTTCTTTTCGTAACCACGGCGAATTTCACGAAGATGTTATAAACCGCATTTTTAAAGATTTATGGAATTTAATGAACCCGAAATTTATGCGCATAATAGGCAATTTTAATGTTCGAGGCGGCATTGCCATAAAACCTTTGGTACAAAAATTCGGGCTTGGCATTAGTGCGGAAGAAAAACAAAGTTTAGCTGAAATGTTAAATAGTTGGGATAATAGCAAGAGAACAATTAACAATTGACAATTAACAACGGAAAAAAACTAATTTTAGCAATTGAAACCTCCTGCGATGAAACAGCGGCAGCGGTTTTGGAAATAAATTTGGAGGGGAAAACCCAAAAAGGTTTTTCCCCTTCCAACCCGGCTAAAGCCTCCTCCCCTTTCCAAAGTTTCAAAACTCGCGAAGTAAATTCGACGAGTTTTGAGCTATTAAACATAAAAACCTTATCATCCGTAGTTAAATCTCAAATTAAATTACATTCAAAAATGGGCGGCGTAGTACCCGAAGCCGCAGCCAGAGCGCACTTAAAATACATTCGTCCCGTTGTTGACTCGTCACTAGCCACTAGTCAC
This sequence comes from uncultured Candidatus Saccharibacteria bacterium, assembly GCA_964484145.1. Lineage (GTDB taxonomy): Bacteria > Patescibacteriota > Doudnabacteria > UBA920 > UBA920 > JAEUSF01. Next base: position 27,243 of record CAZAED010000018.1, read on the forward strand.
TCATCACTTTCCGATATTGACTACATTGCTGTTACCCAAGGACCGGGACTCTTACCTTCCCTTATGGTAGGCGTGGAGTTTGCTAAAGCACTTTCGTATGCGGCCAATATCCCAATAATCCCGGTTAACCATATGGCCGGACACCTTTATTCCCCTTTTGGGCAACTATCCACTGACAACTATCCACTGACAACTAATGTCTTTCCAATGATCGCGCTTATTGTTTCTGGCGGGCATACAATGATTGTGCTAATGAAAGATATAAAAAACTACCGCGTACTGGGGCAAACAGTGGACGACGCAGCGGGCG
>CAZAED010000019.1:0-24777 GCA_964484145.1 uncultured Candidatus Saccharibacteria bacterium
TATAGGTGTATTTTTTGGCAGCGGGAGTGTGGAACATGACATTTCCATTATTACCGCGAACTTAATTATAAACGGACTGAAAGGTTTGGGGTATTCGGTGACTCCGGTTTATATTACTAAGCAGGGGAAGTGGATGCTTGGGGAAGAGCTTTCAAATCTTAAATTATTTTCAGATCCCAATAAAAAGGCAGAGGATGAATCATCATTCGCCGAATACTACATTGACCTAGAGGAGTCGGTTGGGAAAATGGTGTTTAAGAAAAAGGGGATATTTGGTAAATCTATTACAATAGATTTAGCTTTTCCTGCGCTTCATGGAACATATGGAGAAGACGGAACTATACAAGGACTATTTGAAATGTTTGGGCTGCCTTATGTTGGTTGTGGAGTGCCCGCGTCTTCGATTGCGATGGATAAAGTTTTAACCAAGCAGATGTATATAGTGAATAATATTCCGACAACTAAATTTATACACTTCTTTAAAAAAGATTGGGATGAAGATAAAAATAAAGTTATTAATTCTGTAAAACAAACGTTAAAGTTTCCCGTATTTATAAAGCCGGTACACTTAGGTTCCAGTATTGGCATTGGAAAGGTTAAGGACGAAAAAGAACTGGAACAAAAAATAGAGGTTGCTATGTACTATGACCACAAAGTAATAGTAGAGGAAGCGGTGGAAAATTTAATGGACGTAACTTGCTGTGTCATAGGAAACAATTCTCCCAAGGCATCGCTACTTCAAGAGTCGGTTTACACAGAAGACCTTTTTGATTTTAACGACAAGTATATTTCAGATGGCGGGGCGCAAACCGGCAAAGCGCAAAATAAAATGGTTATTCCTGCTCGTGTAGACACGCAGCTAACTAAAAAAATACAAGACACGGCAGTGCAGGTTTATAAAGCAGTAGAATGCACAGGCATAGCCCGTGTAGATTTCTTGCTCGACAAACAAACTAAAATGTTTTACGCCAACGAAATTAACCCGCTGCCTGGGACTCTGTATCACCACCTTTGGAAAGCAAGCGGAGTTGAACTTAATGAACTTTTAAAGCTGTTAATACAGTTTGCGGAAGAAAAATATAAAGAAAAACGCAGTGTGAATTTTTCTTTTGAATCCAGCGTGCTTAAGGGCTTTGGGGGAGGTAAGGGGAAATTGACCAAGATTGATCAAAATTAAATAAGATTGACCAAGAATATTTAGTTTCATCTATATTACCTCATAACATCGTGGAACTGGTTATGAAAGCTAAGTGTTCAATATCAAACAACTAAAAAATCCTTAGCTTAGGCTAAGGATTTTTTACTGGCGGAGAGGGAGGGATTCGAACCCTCGGTCCGGTTGCCCGGACTCGGCTTTTCGAGAGCCGTGCACTAAACCAACTATGCGACCTCTCCGCGTCACAACTTACTCCAGGCTTTTAAAATTAACTAAAAGTTAATTTCTTAAGCCTTCCGCAGTTGTTCCTTTCCCCAAAAATCCGTGCTCGTTTCCTTAATGCTAAAGGAAACTCCGCTCCTAATTTTTTGGGGCCCCCTAATTAATAACTTACCTATTATAACAAAAAGCGATATAATGCAATCGACTAGAAAGTTAAGAACTATGTTTAATAAAACAAAACAAATCGCAGTATTGTTTGATATGGACGGAGTTGTTGTTAATAGTATGCCTTTTCATATTAAGGCATGGATTGGGTTTGCTAAGCAGTATGGGTTTAAAATTAGTAAGGCTACTGTGCTGCATAAATTTAGTGGGCGGGTGAACAAAGAAATTTTAGAATATTTATTTAAACAGAAGCTTTCTGCCTCGCAGTTACGTAAATTTATAAATGAAAAAGAAAATTATTATAGGAATTTATTCAAACATAAAGCCAAGCCAACCTTAGGCCTAATAAAATTTTTAGAAGAGCTAAAAAGGGCTAAAATACCAACTGTTTTAGCAACAGCTGGACCGCCTGAAAATGTGGATTTTATTTTACAGGTGACCAAGACAAAAAAATATTTTAAAAAAGTGGTCAATGCTTCCCATGTATTAAATGGTAAGCCACACCCAGAAATATTTTTAAAAGCGGCAAAATTAGCTAAAATAAATCCTAAATATTGCGTTGTCTTTGAAGACGGAATGTTGGGTATACAAGCAGCCAGACGCGCCGGCATGAAAGTGGTCGGGGTTGCTACCGCACACTCTTTTAAAGAATTGCAGCATTCAGATTTAACTATAAAAAATTTTAAGAATGTGTCCTTAAAAAAAATTTACGCTTTGTTTGAAATATGAGTTTTGAGGAAAATAAATTAAATCAAGATTCGTTAAATTTACACCTACAGCTTGCGGCAAGTTAGAAGTGAAGAGTAAAAACCCTTTTTAACCAAAAGAATTTTTAATTTCGTTTAAAAATTCTCTAAATTCACTAAATTTTTTACCGTATTTATTTTCTATATTTACAGCTTTCCAACCGACTCCTCCTAAGGCAATAAAGGGTTTGGCTTTACCTAAATGGCTGTGTAAAGTTTCTAAATAATTTAATTCATTAGTTTTTGAAAAGCTTTTAGTCAGGCATAAGATTTTGGCCTGATTTTTTTTAACGGCCAAAGCCGCTTGTTCGGCTGGTGTGTTTATACCTAAAATAATTGGGCGCCAGCCTTGTTGTTTTAAAAGTAAGTGCAGAAGCAGTAAAGGGATTTCATGGTGTTCGTCTTTTACGCAGGCAAGTATGGCCATCGGGGAGTTTGCTTTTATTATTGGCAACATCCGGTCTAGTCTTAGCAAGTCGGAGCGGAGTAAAAAAGTCATTCGGTGTTCTTCGTAAATATTTAAATGACCATTTCTCCAAGCTTGCCCGATTTTGACCAATACAGGCAAAATTATTTCCTCGATTATTTCTAAAAGCCCTACGCCCATTAGCAACTGTTCCTCAAGAATATTTTTAGAGGAAAGGCTAGTGTTGGAATACAAAAAGAAATAGTAGCCTTGCCAGTCTAACTTTTTTTGAGCCGATCTTTTTTTACTAAGCCTGTTTAAAATATAAGAGCGCCCTGCCAAATTTTTTTGTTTGGAAATAAACGCGGCTATTGAGTCGGCATTTACTCGGCGGTGCCCACCCGCGGTTTTCTCGGCCTTTAAAAGGTTTTTGTCCACCCAGCGTTTTATGGTTGAAGCATTTACTTTTAGTAATTTGGCTAATTCCGGGGCTGAGTAGTAGTCTTTTGAATTTGTGGTAATTTTCATATTTTAAAATGCACGTTTTGCACGTTTTAATAATAACAGTTAATATATATTTAATCAACAAGTAATCGAAATCTATTTGAATAAATGGGTTTTAAGAAAGGAATATAATATGTCAAATATTATAGAAACAGCAATTTCCGCAGGAAAATTTAATACTCTGGCTCTAGCAGTCAAAGCAGCCGGCTTAGTAGAAACATTGTCCGGGCCAGGGCCTTTTACGGTTTTTGCCCCAAGCGACGAAGCTTTTGAAAAGCTTCCGGAAGGTACCGTGGAAAATTTACTCAAAGACAAGGAAAAGTTAACCGCGGTTTTAACCTATCATGTGGTCTCCGGAAAAGTAATGGCAGCCGACGTAGTTAAATTAACCTCAGCAAAAACATTGCAGGGCAGTAGTCTTTCGGTAAGCACAGATGATGGCGTCATGGTCGACAGCGCCAATGTTGTACAGACTGATATTGTATGTGATAACGGAGTTATTCACGTTATAGATTCGGTCTTAATGCCTAGTTAATAATTAATAATTAAAATTTTAAATTTATGAAAAATCTTAGCGCAATAGATATGTTGGTTTTAGCTCTTATAATAGTCGGGGGTTTAAATTGGGGTTTGGTAGGTTTCTTTAATTTCGATTTAGTCGCCACAATTTTTGGTCCAATGTCTATGTTATCTCGCATAGTTTACGGACTAGTAGGGGTTTCCGCCCTATATCAGGCTATAACTTTTACTTCGTTGCAGAAAAAGTAAAAATAGCCCAAATTAAACCACCCGTATTTTGCGAGGTGGTTTTAATTTGGGTAAATGTATGTATGCGTTAAAATAATGCTAAACTTAAAATAACTTTACTTTTTAACAACTTTTAAAGAGATTTACGCTAGCTTCTATAATTAACTATAGATTGAATTAATGAATAAAAATATGAGTAACTTACTAATAGTTTTTGCAGTCATTATTGTTCTTTGGTCAATTTGGGGATTTTTTGGTTCTCGTGTTGAACAAACCAAGTACAGTTTGCTAGAGAAAAAAAATGGCTATGAAATTCGGGAATATCCGGCGCATATTGTGGCGCAGACTGAGGCTAAAGGCTCTTTTGGGGAGGCTATGAATAGTGGTTTTAGTATTGTGGCGGGATATATTTTTGGTGGAAATATAAAGAAAGAGCCTATTGCCATGACCGCGCCTGTGCTGGCAGAACAAGGAGAAGCCAGGAAAGTTTCAGAAAACATTGCTATGACCGCTCCGGTTGTAGCAAAGACCGAAGGCGACTTGCTGACGATATCTTTTGGCATGCCAAGCTCTTATACGCTTGAAACGTTGCCAACCCCAAATGACCCGCGAGTTAAAATAGTTATGGTTCCCGCCAAGAAATATGCTGTGCTGCGGTTTTCAGGGTATCGTTCCAATGCCCGCATAAAAAAAATGCAAGAAAAATTGCTTTTGGCGCTCACCCGTGACAAAATAGAGGTACAGGGCAATCCGGCTTATGCTGGTTATAACGCACCTGGGACTCCACCCTGGATGACGCGAAATGAGGTTTTAGTGGAAATTATTAATTAATTTATTCTTATGTTTAACAAAATTTTTTCAAGCATTGTTTATGTCGCTATGGTGGCGGTTAATTTTTTGGCTAATGGTTTGCCTATAAATAACCGCTCTACAGGCGATATATCGGATGCCTATCCTAATTTATTTGCGCCGGCAGGGCCGGCTTTTGCCATTTGGGGTTTAATTTATTTACTGCTTGGCGGGTATGTGCTGTATCAGTTTGTGAGAAAAGATAAAAAAACAGAAGAACTCTTCCAGAAAATTAATCCGCTTTTTATTGCCACCTCGCTGGCCAATATCTCTTGGATATTTGCCTGGCACTATGACTATATTGGTCTTTCAGTGTTTATTATGGCGACACTGCTCATTCTCCTTATAAAGATTGCAGACATTCTTCATGCAGAGCAATTTACGGCAATAGAAAAGCTTTTTGTCTGGGCGCCATTTAGTATTTACTTTGGCTGGATAACAGTTGCGTCAATTGCCAACATTAGTGTATTTTTGGTGAGCATTGGTTGGAGCGGATTTGGGATTGCCGACTTTGTCTGGACGAGCATTATTCTTTTGGTTGGCGCGTTAATTGGAATCTTGCGAATACGCAAAGACAACAATATTGCCTATGGTCTGGTACTCGTTTGGGCATACTCATGGATACTTTTTAAACATATATCTGCTGGCGGTTTTAACCGACAGTACCCGAACATTATTGCTACTGTGATTGTATGTTTAGTTTTATTTGGAGTCTTTATTGGGAGAATATTTATAAAAAAACTTTCAGACAACAAAGTCATTAGCAGTAAAGTTTAATAAATGTTAATAATTTGTATTGTTTGTAAGAACTTATAAACAAATATGTTTGATGAAACAAATAAAAAAGCATTAGAGCTTCATAAACAACTTGGTGGTAAGCTTTCGGTTTCAAGTAAAGTTCCTATTTTAACAAAAGAGGAACTTTCTTTAATTTATACGCCCGGAGTGGCGGCGGTTTGTAGTGAGATTGTTAAGGATCCATCGCTGGCTAAAGTTTACACTATTAAAAATAACACGGTGGCGGTTATTACCGACGGTAGTGCAGTTTTAGGCCTTGGGAATTTAGGGCCTTTGGCTGCTTTGCCGGTTATGGAAGGTAAGTGCGCGCTCTTAAAAGAATTTGCAGGTGTAGATGCTTTTCCAATTTGTTTGAACACTCAAGACACAGAAGCAATTATTACCACTATAAAAAATATAGCCCCCGTGTTTGGCGCAATACTTTTAGAAGACATTTCCGCGCCAAGGTGTTTTGAAATAGAAGAGCGGCTTAAAAAGGAGTTAGAAATTCCAGTAATGCATGACGACCAACACGGCACAGCGGTAGTAGTTTTAGCCGGGCTTATAAACTCCATGAAACTAAAAAATGTTTCAAAGGAAGAAATAAAAATAGTAGTAAACGGAGCAGGTGCGGCCGGCACAGCAATTGCCAAACTATTACAAAGTTACGGTTTTAAAAATTTGGTAGTTTGTGATAGCAAAGGATCAATTAGTAAACATCGCAAAGACTTAAACAATCATAAAGCTCAACTAGCCAACATTTGCAACTGTGAAGTTGAAGGTGATCTTGAAAGTACATTAAAAGGGGCAGATGTTTTTATAGGCGTGAGCGTGAAAAATATTTTAAGTTCGGCGATGGTGCAAAAAATGAACAAACAGCCAATAATTTTTGCACTCGCAAACCCGGAGCCGGAAATTAATCCGGAAGTCGCAAAGCAGGCCGGGGCGTTTATTGTAGCCACCGGAAGGTCCGATTACCCAAACCAGTTAAACAACCTACTTTCTTTTCCGGGAATATTTAGGGGGTTGTTAGACAGCGGAGTTAAAAAAATTACAAATCAAATGTTAATTAAAGCCGCAGAAAATTTGGCAGGCTATACGAAAGAAGTATCGGTGACTAATATTCTGCCTAATCCTTTAGATAGAGGAGTGGCAAAGGTAGTTTCTGGGAGTATTGAATAATTTTTATATTGAGAGTACTATGAAATTAATTAATATCAACAAACTATGAAAGAATACATTGGCGAGCAAACAAAAAAAGCTTTAAAAAACTTTCCTTTCCACGTTTACAAAGTGCATAAGGAATTTATTTTTGCCTTGGTGCAAATAAAGAAGGCAGCAGCCATTGCTAATTTTGAAGCTGGTAATATTCCTCGCGATGTAAAACTAGCGGTGGTAAAAGCCTGTGACGATGTCTTAGCCGGCGGTTACAAAGAACAGTTTCAGCTTAGGGCTCTTCAGGGCGGCGCTGGGACTTCTATAAATATGAATGTAAACGAAGTAGTGGCAAACAGAGCAACAGAAATTTTAGAAAAACAAGGAAAGAAAACTGTAGTTCACCCAAACGATCACATTAACAGAAGTATGTCGACTAATGACGCCAACCCCTCGGCAATTAAAGTCGCTTCTATTTCTTTGGCGCAGGCTTTAGAAAAAACTATGGACGGTTTGGCAATGGAGCTTGAAAAAAAAGCGAAACAATTTAAAGATGTAATAAAACTTGCTAGAACCCATTTGCAAGACGCAGTGCCCACAACCTTGGGCGCGGAGTTTGCTTCTTATGCTGCTATTATTCGCTGGCACCAGGAAAAAATCAACCGTATTTTAGAGTTTATGGAAACTCTAAATTTGGGTGGTACTGCAATTGGCAATTCTGTAAACGCCAGCCCAAAATATATAAAAGCGGTTTATAGGGAGCTTAATAAAATTACTAAACAAAATTTTAAACCCGCTCAAAATTTAATGTCGCAAACTTCCAGTCAGACCGACTTTTTGGCGGTTTCGCAGGCTGTAACTGCTTTGTGTGTTGACCTTTCAAAAATTGCTAGCGACTTTAGACTGCTTTCGAGCGGACCGCGCGGGGGATTAGGAGAAATTAAATTAGCAGAATTGCAAAAAGGCTCTTCCATAATGCCGGGCAAAGTAAACCCCATTTTGCCGGAAACAGTAAATCAATTATATTATTTGATCTCGGGCAATAACCTAACTATTGAGCACGCAGCTCACGCGGCACAGTTGGAGCTCGGGGTTATGTTTCCAACCATTGCCGACAGATTACTGCAAAGTCTTAAGCTTACCGCGGAGGTAATAGAACAGTTTACTAAAAATTGCGTAGCCAAAATTCAGGCCGACAAAAAACGCTGCAAAGAACTTTTGGAAAATTCCACTGCCTATTCAACTTTATTTACACCAGTGCTTGGGTATGACACAGTGAGTGCGGCAGTAAAAGAATCTTTACACTCAAACAAAACATTTAGAGAAGTTATTATGGAACAAAAACTTTTAACCAACCAGCAATTTGAAAAAGTTATAAAAGATTTTTCTAGTTAATTTATGCGTAAATTTTACAGCTTAAATTAAGCACTGTTTCATAGGATAAAGACTTAATTTTAAAGGGGTTTGACGGATTGGGATTATTTGTTTATCATGAATTTAGCAGTTAAATCTTAAAAGTAAAATTTATGCCTAAGAAAGAAAAAACCTCATTTTTCGGCAAAATAATGGGTGCAAACATTACCGCCGAAGAAACAGAACCCCAAATGGTGGCTGTTACAGCCGTAGAAGAAGAGCCGGAAGAGCTTTTGGAAGAAGAACCGGAAGAAACCGAAACTTTGGTAGTGGAAGAAGAAATTGTGCCTACCCCGGAACAAACCAAAAAACCAGAACAAAACGAAGAATGGATGTCGGACTTTGAAGGTCAGCTTAATATAGATATGTATCAGACTAAGGACAATGTAATTATAAAGTCCACCATTGCTGGTGTTAGGCCGGAAGACATAGATATTACTGTAGCAAACGACATGTTAACCATAAAAGGCGCACGCAGAAAAGAAGACACAGTAGTGCAGGACGACTATTTTTACCAGGAATGTTACTGGGGAAACTTTTCCCGAAGCGTAATAATCCCTATAGACATAGACAGCGAAGGTATAGAAGCAGACCTTAAAGATGGCATTCTAACCGTCATAGTTCCAAAAGCTGCAAAAGCAAAGACTAAGAAGGTTAAGGTAAAAGGACTTTAGACTACAGAGCTAAAAAAATAAACTACAGATACCTACAGAAATTAAACCCCACTCTAAAGAGTGGGGTTTTAAAAAATCTTCAAAAATGGTACAATCAATTTGTTGAAAGATCAATTTATTATTTTCCCCAGACTCTGTTTTGGGTGAATTATTACAAAATTCATGGGACGAAACAAAAAAGAAGACAAGAAAAAGTTTGAAATGCCTAAGGCGCCTTCGCTTAACCTTTCCGCCGAAACTAAGCGCGGGATTATGGTGGTAATTTTTGTAGTGCTTTCCTTAATTAGTCTGTTAGCCGTAGTAAACGTGGCGGGCAGTTTAGGAAAAAGTTATTTAAATTTACTAAATTGGGTTTTAGGAATTTTGGGCTATTTTGTACCCGCGCTATTTTTGCTTGTTGCGGTGCTTTTAGCAAAACATAAGCTTAAAACTCCGGATGAGGAAGAAGAAGGCGAAGAAACAGACGCGGCTTTTTACTGGAGAGTATATTTGGGTTCAATACTTTTAACCGGCGCCATAGCAGGAATAATTCACATTTTTTATTTGTCCACCGGCGAGAGCGCTTTTTTTGTAGCAAGCGAAGGCCGGGGCGGGGGAATGTTTGGAGCAATATTTTCTTCGTTAATTTACAGTAGCTTAGGTTTCTTAGCTAGTGCAATAATTTTGTTTGCGCTTTTAGTAATTGGTGTTTTAGTTGCTTTCGATGTGCCTTTAAGCCGCTTGTGGTCTAAGAAAGCTAAAACAACAGAACAGCTAAAAGTTCCTCAGGCTCAAGTTAAAATAAACAGCATGGCTAGCGGAGGTTTTACCAGTGAAAAAGTTACGGGTAAGAATCCAAAAATTCCTGAAGAGGCTTTAGAAAAACCAAAGGAAAAACCAGTAGTAATAAAAGCCCCTCAGGCTACTCCGGGGCCGGTGCTGGAAAATATGGTTATTGCGGACAGAACAGACTGGAAACTCCCTAGCTTTGATTTACTGGAAGACAACAAAAGTACTGTAGACAGCGGAAACATAGAACTAAATGTAGCTGTTATAAAAAAGACTTTGGCGGATTTTGGTATAGAGGTAGAAATGGGCGAAGTTAATGTGGGTCCTACAGTTACTCAATACACACTCCGTCCGGCTATGGGCGTTAAACTTTCTCAAATTGCGGCACTACAAAATGATCTCGCTCTTGCCTTAGCCGCGCAATCTGTTCGTATGGAACTGCCAATACCGGGTAAAGCATTGGTTGGTATTGAAGTGCCAAATAAAACTAAGGCCAAAGTGGTATTGCGTGAAGTATTACAAACCAAGAATTTTGTTGACCACCCGAGCCGCTTAGCGTTTGCTTTGGGCCGCGATGTATCTGGCCAGCCAATAATTGCTGACCTTGCCGCTATGCCACACTTGCTAGTTGCCGGTACCACGGGCTCTGGTAAAAGTGTTGGAATTAATACTTTGTTAATATCTTTCTTATATAGAAATACTCCGCAAGACGTAAAGTTTATTGTAGTTGACCCAAAGCGCGTGGAAATGACTCCCTACAACGGCATTCCGCATTTGCTTACCCCGGTTATAACTGACCACGAAAAAGCCGTTAACGCGCTTAAGTGGGCGGTGGCGGAAATGGACCGCAGATACAGACTCTTGTCCGAGGTGGGTAAGCGCAATATTTCTGAATACAATGAAATTACAGAACTTAAAATGTATTACATTGTAATTATAATAGACGAACTTGCCGACCTTATGCAGGTGGCTAAGGCTGACGTAGAAGGTGCGATTGTAAGAATTGCACAAATGGCGCGCGCCGTGGGTATTCACTTGGTAGTTGCGACACAGCGTCCGAGCGTAGATATTATTACCGGCCTTATAAAAGCTAACATAACTTCTCGTATTGCTTTTGCTGTGGGTAGCCAAATAGACAGCCGCACAATTTTAGACATGGGCGGCGCGGAAAAACTTTTAGGCAAGGGTGACATGCTGTTTACCACAACAGAGTTTAATCAGCCAAAACGTGTTCAAGGCGCTTATATTGGTGAGAAAGAAGTTAGAAAAGTTGTAGATTTCTTTAAGGCACAAACCGGCGCTGTTTTGTATAACGACGAGATAGTAGAAAAACCAAAAAGAGCCATGGGGATTCCGGGTTTTGAAGGTGGTGACGACGGCGATGATTTACTTGAAGCAGCAAAAGAAGAAGTTACAAGGGCAGGTAAGGCATCTGCTTCACTGCTTCAGCGCAGGCTTCGTGTTGGCTATGCCAGAGCCGCTAGACTGCTTGATTTGTTAGAACAACAAGGTATAATAGGGCCAGGTGACGGAGCAAAACCTAGGGAAGTTTTTGGGGTAAGTAGCGCGGAGAAAGCGGAGTATGGAGTGGAGGAGGCGCCGACCGATGACCAGCAGGCTTAAAATTAATTTCTAATTATACTAATTATTCTAATTACCCTAAAAAATGTCTAATGACTAAAATCTAATGCCTAAGCGTTTAGACATTTAATCATTGGATATTAGGCATTATTTAGAATAATTAGGTCAATTAGGTCAATTAGGAATTTGCTTTGGTTTTTGAAACTAAAAAAATTAAATCCGAAACTCTAGGAGAATATTTAAAGGCCGTGCGAACGACCTTTAATTTGTCTTTGGCTGAAGTTTCCGAAGGTTCTGGCGTACCGGAAAAAATTTTAGAAGGGCTGGAATCAGGTAATATGCTTAAACTTCCGGCAGATGTATATGTGCAAGGTACTTTAAAGCAACTTGCGGTTTTTTATAAATTGTCTGAAGTGGAGCTTTTAGTTCAGTATAAGAAAGAACGGGACATTGCGAGGCAAATAAAAAAAACACGCGAGTTAAATTCAAAAAACTTTTTTGGGTTTTGGAATAAGTTGATAATTACCCCAAAAATTTTAATTCTGGCTGCCGCAGGAGTATTTATTGTTTTTACTCTTAGTTATTTAATATGGCAAGTGTCTTCTATTAATAGAGCTCCTACAGTACAAATAGAGTCTCCAAAAAATGAAGAAATTATTAATCAGCTTTCTGTAAAAGTTTCAGGCAAAACAGACCCAGGCTCTAACATTTTAGTAAATGGGGAAGATGTGTTTGTAGACAGCGGCGGGAAATTTACCACCAACGTTAGTTTGGTGCCTGGGTGGCAGGATATAAAAGTTGAGGCAAAAAATCGTTTTGGTAAACAAACTCAAAAGAGTTTGAAAGTTTTAACACAGTTGCCGGACTCAGTAAAAGACAGTTCGGTAAATTTACAGCTTAGTTTTTCTGGCAATACAACTTTAATTTATTCTTTTGATTCAAATAATGCCGCAACAAAAGAATTTGCTTCAGGACAAAATTTTGAGATTAACGCAAAAGACAAAATTATTATTTCGGCTGAGAATGGCGGAGTTATATCAGCCTTATTAAACGGACAAAATTTGGGGCTTTTGGGTAAAGCCGGCGAACCTTTAGCTAATGTTTCTTTTTCTAAAGATTCGGTAGTTATGCCAAAACAATAGACATTATTTTGGGGGTCTGTTGCCGAATACCATTTTGGCTGCAATATCATAATTTTGGTCATCCGAATAAAAAAATTTTTCCGCTTAACTTCCTGTTAAACATCAAAATTTGTTTTGTCCGGCTGACTTAAAATTCTTAAATTTCGCTTCAAAAGCGCATTCGGTAACAGACCCTACTTATCCACAAGAGTTATTTGACCCCGTAATACAACATTTGATATTTGTAATAGTCAATAGGTTATTTTTGTACGATTTATTCAATAAAACAAGGTAAAATAATCATTTTGATCAAATGTTGATATGCGGGGTTGACATTAGGTGAACGTTCGTATATTTTAATATATATAGACTAATATTAAACGAAATAAATAAATTTATGGCAAAATCAGCACCCAAAACAAATATAGAAACCGGTAAATGGAAAGCCGTTTCTTCGGCATTAGACCAAATTAAAGAAAAATTTGGAGACGGAAGCATTATGAAGCTTTCGGACACCAAAGCTTTAGACATTGCGACTACCCCAACTGGCTCAATTAGTTTAGACCTAGCTTTGGGGGCAGGCGGTATACCAAGAGGCAGGGTAATAGAAATATATGGGCCGGAGTCTTCGGGTAAAACCACTTTAACTTTGCATATGATATCGGAAGTGCAAAAACGTGGGGGCTTAGCTGCTTTTATAGACGCAGAACACGCGCTTGATCCGGAATATGCCAAACGCATTGGCGTTAAGTTGGAAGATTTGTTAATTTCCCAGCCAGACAACGGCGAGCAGGCTTTAGACATTTGTGAAACCTTGGTTCGTTCTAATGGCCTTGATTTAATAGTTATAGACTCAGTTGCCGCCTTGACCCCGCGCAATGAAATAGAAGGTGAAATGGGCGACAGTCATATGGGACTTCAGGCTAGGCTTATGAGTCAAGCTTTGCGTAAACTAACCGCTATAATTTCTAAAACCAATACTACAGTCATTTTTATCAACCAAATTCGTATGAAAATTGGGGTTATGTTTGGCAACCCAGAAACCACCACCGGCGGCAATGCTTTAAAATTTTACTGCTCTGTTCGTATAGAAGTTAGAAGAACAGCGCAAATTAAAAATGGTGACAAAATAGTTGGTAATCGGGTAAAGGTAAAAATTGTAAAAAATAAAATTGCCCCGCCGTTTAAAGTTGCGGAATTCGACATTATGTACAACGAGGGTATTTCCGCTTCGGGCGACTTGCTCGACACAGGCGTTGGCTACGGAGTAATTCAAAAATCCGGCAATACTCATATGTTCGGTGAAATAAAATTGGGAGTTGGCAGAGAAGCCGCTAAAGCTTTCTTAAAAGAAAACGAAAAAGTCTTTAAGGAAATAGACAAAGCTGTTAGAGAAAAAGTTAAAAGTGGAGAGGCAGTAGTGCCCGCTAAGCAGGCGGAAGAGGATGCGGAAGAAGAGAAGGAGTAAATAATTTATTTTTCCCGAAAACGGGAATTTTTGGGAGGTATTATGCAAATAACAAAATGCGATATTTGTGGAAAAAAAATTGAAAATGAAGATAAAATAAATATATATTATAAACTCTCATTTCCAATTTCTGAAATATGTCTAAAATGCGGAAAACCTATAGAGGCTTTTTTAAAGAAAAATAAACTAATCAAACCTAATGAATAAATCAACCCCGCCTTTCAGCCAGAAAGGCGGGGTTTTGGTTCCTGTCAGGGTTGGGCGGATCAACTAACCTATTAAAATAATATTGTCCTTAACTGCAGGATAGGGGGTGAAATACCGAACTGCTTTTCCTAGGGCGGCTGGGTGATTGTTGATGCACAAAACAGTAAACTCAGTCGGGACACCAAATACATCACGCCATTCTTGTTCGTCCCGTGACTCGTCTCTGTATAACACAAAATTTATTTTTTCCTCTTCGCAAATCCGCGCAAGCAAACAGTTGAAGTTACTTTTGTCGACATATGAGTGATAACTGCCGGGCCAAAAGGGGAAAAGTTGCTTGATAATTGACCCATCTTCCCGACGGAGCAAGATAGGCCTAGTGGAACTGGCAAAACGTGTTGCCCAAATCAGTATCCCAACGTTTGGGACCTGTGGCGGGACCAATAGAACTAGGTCATCTGCTTTGGGCTCATTTGCCTGTTGCGCAGGGCAAACCGGAACAATTTTGGGGCGTGCTGTTTCTGGTAGGTACTCAAGAAGCAACTCTATGGGTATTTCTGAAGTGAATTCCCAAACTTTTCGGCCCAATTCCTTGGCTTGGGATAGTTGTTCAGAAATCCTCTGATCTAGTTCCTTGATAACTCGTTCTCTTTCGCTTGTTAGAGCTATTAGTCCGAGTTCATAGGATCGATAGCCATCTAAAAGTTCTTCTAACGTCATTGTCTCCTCCTTCTTTTCCTGATAGACCAATAAAGAATATCAGCATATGTTTAAAAAAATTAACAAATAATTTTGCTTTTTGACTTTTACCCATATTTATGAGAATATTAGTATGTCTAAAAAAGTAGACATATATGAAAGAATTAGCGGAGAGCCTAGAAAAATTAGGGTGGCATAATAAAAAAGCCAAGGTTTATTTGGCTCTTTTGCAGTTGGGCGAAGGCAACGTAATAGATATTGCCGACAAAGCTGGGCTTAAAAGGACTAGCGTTTATAACATTTTGCCGGAAATGGTGAGGGAAGGTATAGTTACTACCGGTATTAAGCAGGGTAAGAAGTATTTTTATATAGAAAACCCTAAGAATTTAAAGCAGGACTTTGCAGACAAAATAAATTATATAGACAAAATTTTGCCGGAGCTTTCTGCTATTCACAATGTAATTCCATATAAACCTAAAATTTCTTACTATGAGGGTGTGGGTGGAATGAAAGAATTATATTTAGATACTTTAAACAGTTTGAACGCAGGTGATACAATTTTAAGTTATACGGGGTTTAAAGATTACTATGAGTTTATGCCTAGAGAATTTATGGACTGGTATGTAGAAGAGAGAGTAAAAAGGAAGATTAGGATAAAAATGATAGTGCCGGATTCTCAAACCACAAGAGAAATACTACCTCAGCAGCAATCGACACTAAGAGAAATTAAGGTAGTCAAGGAAAACAAATGGCAATTTTCAGCTGATACGGAAATTTATGCAAATAAAGTTGCGCTAATTTCCCACACGGAAAATTTTATTGGGGTAATTATAGAAAGTAAGGAAATAAACCTTATGCAGCGTATGGCTTTTGAAATTATGTGGAATGGGTTAAAATAAGAGTCTATGTTAGAAAATGAAAAAATCTATTGTAGTTTAGATATTGAAACCTCGGGGTTTGACCCACTTAAAGACGAAATTTTAGAGGTCGGTTTTTTGTTGTTTAAAGTTGTAGACGCAAAGTTTGAAATTTTAGAAGAGTGGACAAAAGTATTTAAACCCACAAAGCAGGTGGAGGCAAAAATATTGGGGCTTACGGGTATTAAGCAGGAAGAGCTAGATAGTGCTCCTGACTTTTCTGAATTTAAAGATGAAATTCAAAACAAGCTTAAAAACACAATTATAGTCGGGCATAATGTAGTTTTTGACATTAAGTTTTTGGAAAGCCGGGGAATTAAATTTTCAGGCCAAGTTATAGACACTTTAGACTTGGTACAGTGGCTGCTGCCTACGCACCATAGCTACAACTTGGAAAATTTAATGCACTACTTTGGTATAAGCCATAAAGACGCGCATAGGGCTTTGGCAGACGCCAAAGCTAGTTTGGAAGTTTTAAAAAAACTTTTAAATATTTATGAAAATTTTTCTAAAGAATTAAAGGAAGATATTCAAAAAGTTTTAAAACCATTTGATTTTTTATGGAAAAGTTTACTGGTGGAAGCAAAGTATAAAACGTTAAAAGAAACAAAAAAAGTTAAAACAAAGGCGGAAAAAAAGCCTAAGAGCGACCTAAAATTTGAAAGTAATACTATATATAATTTTAATTTGGGAGCAAATGTAACGGGGGAAGTTTTAAACGCTTTAAACCAAGGAAAACAAAAGAGTTTGGTGGTTTTGCCAAAAAAAAGTAGTGTAATTAAATTTTGGAAAGAAGGTTTGGCAGAAGCGATTTGGACAGAAGAACAGCTGTTTGACGAAAAAAAATTTGAAAAGTTTTTAAAAACTAAATTAACTCAAGACGAAGCTAAGTTCGCGTTAAAAATTTTAGTTTGGAGAGAAACTAATTGGCAGCACACCGCTATAGTAGATTTAAACTTAAGTTTTTTTGGCGGTCAATTTAAGGAATATGTATCGGGTAAAACTTCAGCTAAGTTAAATGACTCAAAAATTTTAGCTTGCGACATTTTTACTTTTTTGAACGAGCAAGAAAACAAGGAATTTAAAAATAGACAGGTTGTATTTTTCGGTTTAGCCGAATTTGAACAAGCAATTTCTTTTAACCAAAGCGACAAAGTTTCTTGGGGGCAAATAAATTACGCGCTTAAAACAATTTATAATCCGGAAATTGGAAGCGGTGAAGTTAAATATAAAGACACAGTAACAGAATTGCTTAGCGCGAGCGACTTATTTTTTGGTCTTTCAAGCGCTCTTCTTCAAACTGACCCTCCAAGCTTTTTAGACATTGCAATAACCGAGGAATTTAAAAACCGGGAAGCCTTTAACAAAATAAGAATGGCTGCGGAAAATTTTGAAAGTAAGCTTACTTCGGGGAATGAAATTTTAAAAAACGAAAGCTTGGCAAAAGCTGCTTTGAATTTGCAGAATTTTTTTAAAGAACAAGAAAATAGGGTAAAGTGGCTTGAGCTTTCCGACAAACGTTTTACCTTAAATAACGCCCCGCTACATATTAAGGATTTAGCAAAAAAAGTTTTTAAAAAATTCCCGGAAAGTTTGTTTGTAAATAACCAAGAGCCAAAAAAAGCTTTCGAGTACTTTAAAGAAAGGCTTGGTTTACAAGAATGGGAGGTTAAGAACATAAAAATAAAAACTCAAAAGAAATGGGATTTGTTTACGAGTGTTAAGAAAATTAACTGCCATATAGAAGCCAAAGCGCCAAGCTTTGAAGAGCTGGCGGCTCTGGTTTTGGAAAAAGACTTGCCGGCGGCAATCTTGTTTGCCGCGCCTAAGGTTTTAAAAGAATTTTATGAGGCTAATTATCAGCATTTAAAATCTTACGCCTCGCTTTTAGCTCAAAGCGGCAGCGGAGGTAGTAATAAGTTATTTAATAATTTTTCCATTAATAACAATGGCCTGCTTTTAGTTACAGACCGGCTTATTTTAAAGGCCGTGAATAATACAGCAGAAAATTCCCGCCCGCATAATTTAAAAGTTAAAACCCTAATTATATTAAGGTTGCCTTTTGACCCGGTTAGCCACCCCTACGCCCAGGCACTTTCGGCCACCTACCCTAATGCGTTTTCTGCTATGGCTTTGCCTAAAGCCCTTTATAACTTTCACCAACTGGTGGATTTTTTCCATACTTCTGATTTAAAAAATTTATATTTATTCGATACAAAGCTTGGTAAAGAGTACTCTAAACCCTTTTTTGAATATTTGTCTGAAATAAGCGGAAATAGTTAAAATTTTACTAGTTATCCACATAATTTCCCAAAATGGCTTTTTATGACTTTTCTGCCTTTGTAAGAGTAAAGTTAATTAATTATGGCTTATATAAAAGATATATAAACTATATTAGCCTATATAATTGACAAATTGTAAAGCCACTGTTAGAATGAATATATAGTTGATTTGGAAAAGAACACTCAGAAACAAAAAGCTCTTTAAAAACTAAATACTCCTCATAGCTGTGAAGCGGACTATGAGGCAAATCCAAGCTGAACTAAGGAAACTTACGCTGAAATAAGAATTTGAGCTTAATTTTCCTTCTACTTTCCGTCATAGCCTGTCCAATCCAGGCTGATTGCAAAAACAAAAATAAAAAATGTAGTATTGCTTTCGTTCCCCAACGAGCAATTTTTCGAAAATCTCAAAATAAGATTTTCAAATGTTTAAGGCCATTAATTTGACCACAAGGAAAGTTGAAGTGCAGTTTTAAAATCGATTGGATATAAAACGCTTCCTCTACTGTTAAGTAGAGAGGATCGAAGCGCCAGAGTGCAAGAAGCTGCATAAGGTATAACATCTAAATATTGGATTTTGTATCTTATGCGGCGTCTCGCCGAGCAATTCGGTCTCAAGCCCTCATGACTGCAGATTTATTCTTTTATAAGCTGCCCCGTCAGGGGGCTTTTACAATTGTAAAAAAAATTTACTTACTATATAATCAATTAAACAACCTAATATATTAGATATGATATCAAAATCATTCATAGAAGAAATGAAAGCTTTGTTGCTTAAAAAGCAAGCAGAGCTTGAAATGGAATTAAAAGGCTTAAAGCCACACGAGGAACTTGGTACAGATATGGATTCAAGCGCGCAAGAAGTTGAGCATGACGAAGTCAGTCAAGATGTAATTGCCGCAATCCATAAAGATTTAGAAAAAATTGAAAAAGCATTACAGAAAATTTCTGAGGGTACTTACGGTATAGACGACGAAGGAAAAGAAATTTCTGAAGAGCGACTTAAGGTTTTACCGTGGGCAGACAAAGCAATATAATTTTAGATTTGCGATTTTAGATTTCAGATTTGTGATGCAAGAAAATCAAAATTCAAATAAAAATAAAAACGAAAGTAAATATCTTTTACCTTTCGTTTTTTTATTTTTAATAAGTGTCGATCAGTTTACTAAATTTTTTTCAGGAAATGTTTTTAAAAATTCGGTTTTTGCTTTTAGTCTGCCTTTGCCGGTTTGGTTAATTTATACAATTTACGCACTAGTGCTAGGAGCAATGTTAGGTTATTGTTTAAAAAATTATCAAAAATTTTCAAGACAACAAAGCTTAGCCTGGGTAGTAATTTTTTCTGGAGCTGTGTCGAATATTGGTGAGAGAATTATTTTAGGATATGTGAGGGATTGGATATTTATATTGAGCGGAATATTTAACTTAGCGGACTTATATATTATTGCTGGTATTGTGCTGTTGTTGTTGCAACAATTTATTGACAAAAATGACATAATTGACAAAATTGAGCATAATTAGAGTGCGGGCAAATTATGTCAATTATGGTCAATTTTATTTAATTTTGTTCAATTAACCTATGATTTCAAAAATTTTTTCTGCCGCGGTAATTGGGCTTGAGGCCGAACTTGTAGAGGTTGAGGCAGATGTTACCAATGGTCTACCAGCCACGGTAGTTGTAGGTTTGCCTGACACGGCTGTTCAGGAAGCTAGGGAGCGAGTAAAGGCTGCTATAAAAAATTCGGAAAGTTCATATCCGCAAACACGAGTTTCTGTTAACTTAGCTCCGGCCGATGTGCCAAAGCTCGGTACACATTTTGACTTGCCTATTGCTTTGGCAATTTTACTAGCGCATGAACAGCTTAATTTTGACGCTAGGGGTAAAATATTTTTAGGTGAACTTTCTTTGGACGGGAGCCTTCGGCCAGTTTCCGGGGTTTTAGCTATTGCTCTTAAGGCTAAAAAAGACGGATTTAACGAACTATATATACCCATTGGCAATATTAAGGAAGCCTCTTTAGTTTCCGGTATTAAAATTTTTGGAATTAAAACTTTAAGCGAGTTGCTAAAGCATTTGCTTAATTTAAATAAGCTTACTGAGGCGGAAAGTTTAGATATAAAAACAATTCTTGTAAATTCTGAAGCGTTGTTAGATATGAAAGACGTGGCGGGGCAAGAACTGGCTAAACGCGCGCTTGAAATAGCAGCCAGCGGATCGCACAATATTCTACTCTCGGGCCCTCCAGGTTCGGGAAAAACTTTACTTGCTCGGGCAATGGCCGGAATTTTACCAGACCTGTCTTTAGAAGAAGCTTTAGAGCTTACAAAAATATACAGTATAGCTGGTAGGCTTTCGCAAAATTTTATAACTAGCAGGCCGGTTAGAAGTCCTCATCATACTACGTCTAATGTTGCGCTCGTTGGAGGGGGTACGAATCCTAAGCCCGGTGAAATTACTTTGTCCCACCGTGGAATTTTGTTTTTAGACGAATTTCCCGAATTTCCCAGAAACGTTTTAGAAGCGTTAAGACAGCCTTTAGAAGACGGCATTGTAACCGTCTCAAGAGCCAGCGGCAGTTTTACTTTTCCGGCTAAATTTACTCTAATTGCGGCACAAAACCCTTGCCCTTGCGGCTATTTTGGCGACGGTAGTCAGAAATGTCAGTGCAGCCCAAATCAAATTTTTAAATACCAAAAAAAAGTTTCAGGACCTTTGCTTGATCGCATAGATTTACACGTAGAAGTGCCCAGGCTTGCGTACGAAAAGATGGCTGGGACAGAAAATTATGAACCATCAAAAAATATAAAAATACGGGTACAAGCAGCGAGAGAAAAGCAAACGCAAAGATTTGGCAGTTCTAAAACTAATAGCGAAATGAGTGTGCTAGAAATTAAGAAGCATTGTTTGTTAGATGAAAATGGGAAACAACTTTTGTCACAGGCTATGAAAAAGTATAATTTTTCCGGCCGCAGCCTACACCGTATTTTAAAAGTTGCGCGTACAATTGCTGACTTATCTACGAGTGAAAATATTACCACTCAACATTTAGCCGAAGCAATTCAGTACAGACCGAAGTCAGAGTAAATTATTTAGAATAATTTAAACAATCAGGTACTAACGTTTTAAAGAATAGTTTTTTTTAGAGAAAAGTATTATAATATTAAATATGATGAAAAAAATTAGAAAAGCAATTATACCAGCCGCAGGTTATGGTACAAGGTTTTTACCTGCTACTAAGGCAATGCCTAAGGAAATGTTGCCTATAGTAGACAAGCCAATTATTCAGTATGTGGTGGAAGAAGCTGTGGCTTCTGATATTGAAGATATTATAATTGTAACTGGTTGGCATAAAAGGAGCATAGAAGATCATTTTGACTACCCTTTTGAACTGGAAAAAAGGCTACTTGAGTCGGGGAAAGAACAGCAGGCAGAAGAGGTTAGAAAAATTGCGGAAATGGCTAATTTTATTTATATTCGTCAAAAAGGGCCTTATGGGAACGGTACTCCCGTTTTAAATGCAAGAAGAGTTATTGGAGACGAGCCTTTTGCAATTTTGTGGGGCGATGAATTTATTCATTCAAATCCTCCCAGGCTAAAACAGATGGTAGATGTTTGGGACAAGTATGGGGTTCCAAATATATCGGCCGTTAGGGTACCTAAAGAGAGTGTAGGCAAATATGGTATCGCGGATGTAAGTAATGTAAAAGAGGGAATTTTTAAAATAAACAAAATTGTTGAAAAGCCGCAAGTAGAAAATGCACCATCTAATTTAGCCACTCACGGAGCTTACATTATGGTTCCCGAACTTTTTGATATATTGGCAGCAACGAAAAAGGGTCAAAATGGGGAAATTTGGTTGGCCGACGCAATTAGTGAATTAGCCAAAAAACAAGATGTCTATGCGGTAGAAATAAAAAATGGAAAATATTACGATACCGGAAATAAACTGGAATATCTAAAAGCAGTCGTGGAGTTTGGTCTTATGCACGACGAGCTAAAAAATAATTTTAAAGAGTTTTTAAAGAGTATAAAAGAATAACCAAAAAATATGAAACTAAAACAAAAAGTAAACTTTAAAAAAATTATTGGCGTTTGTTTGGCTATTGTGTTTTTGTCGGCTGGATGTGGAGGGCCAGCTAAACCTCCTACAAAGCCTGTAACTTTAAATGTTTGGGGTGTGTTTGACGACACGCAATCAGTTCAGCCTTTAATAGACGCTTACAGAAAAGTTAGGCAGAACGTGACTGTGGTGTATACGAAAAAAGATATAAATACCTACAGGAGCGATTTGCTAAATGCCCTGGCTGCGGGTAACGGACCGGATATTTTTGCTATTCATAACGATTGGCTCCCACAATTTTTGGACAAAACTTCTCCGGCAACCGACAAACAGTGGCTTTATACGAATTTTAAAAATGACTTTGTTGACGCGGTGGTGAAAGATTTTACTAAAGACCAAAAAATTTACGGCGCGGCGCTTTCAGTAGACAGTCTTGGGCTTTACTACAATAAAGACTTGCTCGGAACTGCTTCTATTTCTACTCCGGCTCAAACCTGGGAAAAACTTTCTATTCAAACACAAATATTAAAAAAGCAAGACAATAAAGGCTATTTTACTAGAAGTGGAGTTGCTATAGGTACGAATTCAAATGTAAACAGGGCGGTAGATGTTTTGTCATTGTTTATGCTCCAGCAAGGGGCTCAAAGTTTTTCAAGCGATGGTAGTCGCGCTATTTTTGGCGACAATTCTCAGAAAAACGGCAGTTTTACAGCCCCCGGGCTTCAGGCTTTAAGGTTTTATACTTCTTTTGCTAACCCACAAAGTCCAAATTATAACTGGAATTCCGTTAGTGACTATTCTATAGACGCTTTCGCCAATGGCAGAAGCGCTTATTTGTTCGGCTATTCCTACTTGCGGAATACTATTATAAGTAAAGCTCCCAATTTAAATTTTGATGTAGCCGCAGTTCCGCAAGCTAATTTAGACGACCCGGCAGTAAATTTTGCAAATTACTGGGGGTATGTGGTTAGTAAGCAAACCAAAAATGCCGATTACGCTTGGGATTTTTTGCAAAACGTTACAAGTAAAACAAGTTTAGACAAATATTATGCTCAGACAAAAGTCCCTTCCTCGCGTAGAGACTTAATTGAACTTCAAATTTCAGACCCGGAAATTGGGGTGTTTGCCAATGCTAATTTAACCGCAAAAACCTTCTATAAGCCTGACCAGGAGAAGTTTGACAACATTTTTGGACAAATGATAGATAACATTATTCTTAAGGGTTTTAGGGAGGAAGATGCTCTTTCGCAAGCACAAGCACAGGCAAATACATTAACAAGACAATAAGTAATTATTCTAATTGTTCTAATTTCCCCGCCTGCCAAAGTTTAAGCATATTAATACCACTAACTGATAATTATTAATAAACGGATACAGTCAGCTGGGTTATTGGCGGGCAGGTAATTGACCTAAATAAGTCCCAATGCCCAATGTCTAAATACGCTGGAATTGGCAAAGTTTTGGGAAATAGAAATTTGGCATTAGTCATTATTTAGTATAATTAGGGCAATTAAGTTAATTAGAATAATTTTTATTCTGTGTTATAATAAAAACATCAAATGTTTTTATTGAAACAAAAATCTTTTTTAATAGGGTTATTGCTTGCAGTTGGTATTCTTAATTTTGCCCCGCAAATTACTCAGGCAAGAGGTTTGGTTCCTTGTGGTGGTTACGCGGACGACCAAGGAACTAGGGAGAAGCCCTGTACGTTTTTAGACATTTTTGCGATTATTGCCCGTGTGACTAACTGGCTTATTGCCATGTCCGGAATTTACGCAATTTATAGCATAATCAACAATGCTTTTTGGTTGGTGTTGTCGCAGGGTAATGAAGAAACTATTACTACCCACAAAAAAGGTGTCACCAACGCGATTGTTGGTCTTTGTCTGGTTATGATTGCGTTTATGATAATTAACTTGGTAATTAATGGGATTTTAGTTTCAGGTAAGCCTGGGTTTAAGTTAGATTTAACAAATCCAACTTGCTATTTAAGCCCGACAACACAAAATGAGTGTTTTATTCCGGCTTCAAAACCATAAAATGAAAAAAATTAAAAAAAATTTAAAAATATTAAGTACATTTTTTTTGTCACTAGCTTATGTTTTTGCCATACCCATTTTTGCTTATGCTCAAACAGCTGAAGAAAAAGCAAGATGCGAAAAATTTGCTAGCTATTTTACAGTTTTAACAGACGGCTTACCGAAATTTTGTTCTTTAAGCCAACTTTTAACCTTTGTATTAGAAAGATTGTTGTGGCTTTCAGGCAGTGTGTCGGTATTGTTTATAATAGTCGGTGGATTTTTCTATTTAAGCGCGGCCGGCAACGAAGAACAAAGCGAAAAGGGTAAGAAAATTTTAATGAATTCTATTGTTGGGCTAATTATAATAGTTATGGCCACGGCAATAGTTAGAATTGTGTCCGGTACGCTAAAAGGTGGATGATAACCTGTTACTAAAACTGGGTAAACCTAATATAAAATTATCCGCAGAAAAAATACGCCTTCAAATAGAAGTATGGTATAATAAATACAAACTAACTCTCCCAAACCTTCAGCCCTCACGCTTTTGAGGCGAAAAGGGCTTGGAAGTTTATAGAGAGGGGGTGAACCAATTGAAACAAATACTAAAAAAGATTAATCCTTTACAAGTTGTACGCGTAGCCGCTATGGCTTTAATGCTATTAGCTCCTATTGCTAGTTATGCCGCTTTACCGAATTTTGATTGCGGCGGTTTAACCGGAGTTAGCTGTAACCAAGGCCAGACAGTTAGTGGACTTTTAAAATTAGTTATTAACTGGATGTTAGCCCTAGCCGGTTTAATTTCCGTATTATTCTTAATAGTCGGCGGCTTCTGGTACAT
>CAZAED010000020.1:0-24326 GCA_964484145.1 uncultured Candidatus Saccharibacteria bacterium
CCGATAAAAAAAATAATTTAGAGATGTAACTAATATGGCTGCTCCCGGCAGTTGGTACAAATGTTTAGCTGGTCCATATAAGTCTACACCTAAAATAACATTGTAGTGAAGCACTATTGTTTTATCGGGTTCTGTGCCGATTTTGAAATAAACCAATAAAAGTGCTATAATATTAAAAATAAGGCAAAGAGCCCACAGAAACCAAACCTTTTTGAAAATTGTAAAAAACATGGCTTTATTATAGCTTTTTTGAATGTTTTTAACAATAAGTGCTTTTGTAAAAATACAATCAAATAATATAATTTTTAGAATGTCCCCGTAATACAACATTTGATACCACTCTAAAACAAAATTTTGTTGATTACGAGCTTTTAAATACTTCAAAATTTAACAAAAAAATAAAATCAAATGTTGATATACGGGGTGTCGCCAAAACAAAAATTTTTACTTTTTTTAATTATTTTGCTGGCTATTTTTTTTAGGTTTTATTTAATCCGTCAAATGCCTGGCGGGCTTTTTCCGGACATGGCAGCAAACGGCTTAGATATTAATCTCATGCAACAAGGCCAGCTGCAGCCTTTTTATGAGCGGGGCAATGGCCGCGAGGCCCTGTTTTTTTATATGGAATGGGCTTCTGTGGCTTTATTTGGCAAGGGTGTTTGGCAGTTTAGTATAGTGCCAGCTTTGGTGGGTGTTTTGGCAGTTCTAGCCTGTTTTTTTGTAACCAGGCGTTTATTTATGCTTGGGGGGAGTTCGAATGAAAGCAAAAATTCTGAAGATGGTTTAAAAAAAGTTTCAGATTCAAGCTCGTTAGTGCCTTCCATGCTTACTTCAACTTTTAACCAAATTCAAGGAAAATTTTCTGAATTTAACCCAAGTTTAGAAACAGAAAACCGGGCAACGAGCATTGCGCTTTTGGCGGCGTTTTTAATGGCTGCGTCTTCTTGGCACGTAGTGCTCTCCCGTACTGCTTTTAGAGCAACGCTCATTCCCCTATTTTCGGCGCTTGTAATATATTTTTTGCTTAGTGTTTATGAGTCTAATGCTTATAGAGCCCGCGCATGGTTTGCTTTTTTGTGCGGAGCAAGTTTTGCCTTAGGTTTTTATACCTACATTGCTTTTAGAATAATGGCACCCATACTTTTTATGGTTATTCTCTGGCCATTTTTAGCCAGCATTAAAACTAAAAGAATTAAGGCTGTTTTTTTGCGCTACTTTATGCCAGTTGTAAGTTTTTTGGTTGCCTTTGTCATTTTTATTTTTCCAATTGCTAAATATTTTTATACTCATCCGGGATCTTTTCTCGGCCGTAGCGGCCAGGTTAGTATTTTTAACCCAAGCCTATATACAGTAAATGGAATTACTTTGACAGATAAACCACCTCTAATAACCACACTTAATGTTTTAGTCGAAGTTACTAAACAATCTTTGCTCGGCTTTTTTACACAAGGCGACTTGAATTGGCGTCACAATGTTTCCGGTGCTCCATTTTTGTCACAAGTTGTAAGCCCCTTTTTTGGCGTTGGCTTAGGGTTAATTACCCTAATGGGCATAGGTTACTTTTTTATGCCTAACAAACGTTCTGGTTGGTGGAAATATTTTTTACTTACCGGGTGGTTTTGGGGTATGCTTTTACCGGTTGTAACTACGGCCGAAGGTATACCTCACGGACTTAGAAGCGTTGGGCTAATTCCGCCTGTATTTATAATTTCCGCTTGGATGATTTACACTTTTGTAAGATATGTAAAAATAGCCCATGAAAAAATATGGCACCGCTGTGAAAAGTGCCATGATCAGCACTACGAGTCCACTTCTCGCCTGTTTAGGAAAACATTAGTTTGGTGGGGTTTTAAACTTGTAGCTGTATGTTTTTTTCTAACTTTAGTTTTACAAACTTATTTTTTGTATTTTATTTACGCATACAACAGTGCCGAAAATTTTTATTATTTTAGAAGCGATTTAAGCTCGGTTAGTGAATATCTAGTTGCACGCTGTGAAAAAGACCATACTTATTTGGTACTTGATACTTTTTCAGTCCAAACCACAGACTATTTAACCTCCGACCGTTATGGTAATTTCTCTTCGCCTTGTAGTGTGCCCTATAAACAAGTTGATCCAGAGCGTTCCTGGCAATTGTCCGGTCTAAGGTCTGGTGACCAAATAGTTTTTGCCCAAAGTAGTATTTTTGACATAAAAAAGTTTAAACAGTACCATCCTTCCGCTAATTTAATATTCCAGCACGGAAATAAATTTGGCCAAGCAGAGTTGGCGGTATACGAAGTGCAATAATCTAAATAGTTTGCAAAGAAACTTTATGAAGCCATTTACAAAACAGTCTCAAGCCTACTTAATGGTTTTAGTTATTACTTTAGCCGGCGCAATTGCCTGCTGGTTTTTGTTGGGTCAAATAAACAAGCTTCAGGACGACAGTGAAGCCGTTACAAATTTACCTTTTAGGCATAAGTTTATATTAAATCCGAAGGAGATTTTGTTAACAAAATAATTACTTTAAAGGTTGGCCAAGTTAACCAAATTACAACAGACGGACTGAGTTTAAAACTATTGTCAGTAAGTGACTCTAGGTGTCCTGTAGAACCTAAAGTGCAATGTATTTGGGCAGGGACTATTAAGGCAGAGGCTGAACTTTTTAAAAACAAAACCTCTTTGGGAATTAAAGAGGTAGAAATTGGCAAGACCATAAATATTAATAAATATTTAATTGCTCTCAAACAAGTTTTACCAGAAGAGAAAAAAGTTGAAACTAAGTTATCTGATTATTTATTAACCTTTAAAATTAGTTCTCAAGGACAATGAAAAAATATATCCCAATTATACTAATTATATTAGTAGGAACCATACTTCGTTTTTACCACAATCTTGACATTTCCATTTGGCATGATGAAGCTTTTTCTGCGCTTTTAATTAAGTATTCTTGGGGCGAAATGATGGCGCGTATTGGGCTTGATGTTCACCCGCCGATGTACTATATATTTTTAAGGTTTTGGTCATATTTGTTTGGTGATGGAGTTTTAGCGCTACGAGGCTTTTCTATTTTTTTTGGCGTGGCCGGCATTTGGGCGGCTTGGCTGTTTGTAAGGGCGGCCTTTAAAAACGAAAAAGCAGCTAATTGGGCTGCGTTATTAATAGCTTTAAACCCATATATAATAGACTTCTCCACAGAGGCAAGAATGTACACATTTGGCGCTTTTTTTGCCCTTTTGGCTGCGTATTTCTTGGTTAAGGCTTTAGAGGAGCAGAAAGAGTATGTGGAAGACATGAAACTTAATATGCCGAACTTGCCCCGTGATGTTAATTTGCATCGTCATTATGTTTGGCATTACTTAGGTTTTGCTATTTGTACTGCAATTATTATTTTAACCCACTATTATTTACTTTTTACTGCCGCAGCATTGTGTTTGTATGGTTTGATATATCAAATATTTCATTACCGTACAAGCTTAAAAAAATATTGGGAATTTTTAGCCGCATGTGTTTTAATTGGCTTTGCCTTTTTGCCCTGGTTAAAAATTTTTATTTTTCAGGTTCGTCAGGTTGGTCAAGGTTATTGGATACCACCAATGACCGTTTGGAGCATACCCGGAACTTTGTGGACAATTTTACTAGGTGTCTACCATGACGATAGCGGTTACTATACCCAAAAAATACTTATCGGGTTATTTTTGTTTAGTATATTTTTCTTCTGGAGATTTTTAAAAAAAACGAGTTCTTGGGCAAAGTGGTTAGTGCTTTTAACATCGACTTTTCCTTTTGGGGGATCGATAGCCTTCTTTCTTAAAAGTTGTCATGTCGGAGATTCAAAATTAATGATGATTAGTAAGACCTTGGTTTGTGATGGTGTTTCTGTCTTTCAAGAGCGCTACTTTTTGTACGCTGCTATATTTTATATAATTGCTCTTTCGGTGTGGCTTTCGCAAATTAAAATAAAATGGCTGGCAGCTGGGCTTTTTGTTTGTTACGCTCTATATAATGTATACGCGTTTAATTACCATTGGCAGGGACTAAACGTAAAAAATAAGCCGGGCATGAAGGAAGCGGCTAGGTATTTACAGGCAAATGTTGAGCCGGGTCAACATGTGTTTGTAGGCACATCTTACGAGTTTTTTAACTACAAATATTATGCGAGCGCTGTTAATAAAATTCCGGTTCGTCCCCTGCTTTATACTAACGGTAGGTACACCGACAAAATTTCTCATGTAGAGGGCGTAGCAATTTTAGCAAACGAAGATTTGGTTTTAGATTTTAACAAGGCTGTAAAAAAAGGAGATACCGTTTGGCTGTTATGGACATATGCCTTTGGTTCAAATAGACCTGAGGTGCCAAAAAATTGGGGTGTGGCTCAGCAGGCCGGTGAAAATACAAAGGAGATGGCTAAAGAATTCCCCGATGTCAGGCCTTGGATAGGTAGTAGTATATTTATTACCCAGTACAAAATTTATTAAAAAATACCCTCCCGATTTTCGGGAGGGTATTTTTACTTAATTTCTGTTCCTTCAAAGTGTTTATTTTCTAAAATATTATTTAAATTTTTTAATTTCTTACCGTTGGCAATAATTACTTTAAGATTGTTGCTTTTGGCTAAAATTGCAGCGGTTGGGTCAAATGGAGCGTTGAGTCCGGGTACCCATTTTCTACCGGTAATTTTTAAAAGCCCGTCCCAAGAAATATTTTTTATTTGCTTCGCGCCCGGAAATTTTCGCGGGTCTTTGTCGTATAAGTAGTCTATGTTGCTTAAGTTTATTACAGTTTCCGCACCATAAGTTTTTGCTAAAATTACCGCGTCTTTGTCAGTGCTGCATCCTGGTTTCCAACCTCCAGCTAAAAGTATTTTTTCTTTAAAATCTAGTTTTTTTGTAGGGTCTAAAACAATTTTTGGGTGTGCTAGTTTGTCAAACATCATTCGAACAAAGTGGGCATTAGTATGAGTTATATAAATACCCATCATATCCAAATTTTCATGACTGACTTTGGTTAACTGATTTAAAGCACCTTGATACTTGCGGCAAATTTTGCCTCCGCCGGTAATAAAAATAAAACGTTTCCCTTTTTTTGTTTGCTGCTCAATTAGGCTTTTAAAATCTGTTAAAAATTTAACATCTATATCTTCCGGGAAAATTAGCGATCCGCCCAAAGAAATTATTATCGGCTTGGTCATAGGCTTATTAATTATTTATAATAGTTTGAATTGTAGAAGTGTTGTTTCCTGCGACTTCGGGAATTTTTTGTGTTGCGCACGGGGTATTTTTGTAACACACGTAAGCCCTTTCTGGTACCCGAAGGTCAATGTAGGCTAGGTTTGAATTTGCTGGAATTTTCGTGAATAAAGCTTTTAAGGAATTTTCATTATCTTGCCAGTTAGTTCGTAAATCAAATTTTATCAAATAACCGGCGCTTGTGTCCACGGCCAGGTCTTGCTCATTTTCGGAATCCATGTAAAATTTTGTCGCTTTTAGACCGTATATTTTAGGTAAATTTTTTACAACTAAGTTTGTTAAAAGCACTTGGTTGTCTGTAAGAATTTTTTGGCCAACAACCCAGTCCCCCGTCTTAGAAAAATCTATTTTAAGTAAAGTATGGTTTTCTTGACCTAAGCCAATAGAGGTAATTATGCCGTCGGAAGAAATTTGGTAATTATTTATACTGTTTTGGGTTTGATAATAGGCATAGCGCGGTGTAATATTAACTGTAATAGAATTAGGAAAATCTTTTTGGACTTTAGTTATATTATTAACAAATAGGTTATTTTTTTCTAAAGCTTTTTTTAAAGCAGACTTACTTAAAAATAAAATATTTTTTTGCGGAAATAAACTTACTTTTTTAAAGTAAGATTGAACTTGGACCGTAATTTTTTCCCGCTCCTCTAGTTTAAGACCGTTAACTTGAATGTTAGACACATAAAAAATATTGGGTATATAGGTTAAGTAAATCAGTAAGCCCAACACTAAAACGAGAGCAACTCTTGAAGGCCAGGTATCTAGGCCCAATTTAGCAAAAAAAATTTCTTTGCTATTTTGAGGAATTTTTCTGGCAGATCTTTTGTAGTGCCGCGCGCGATCGAGATTTTTTTTAAAACTTTGGTTTTGGTATCGGAATTTCATTGAGTGACGGGTGAAGGGTGGTGGGTGACGGGCTGACTTTATTTGTAACCCGTAACTCGTTACTTATCACTTTTTAATTACATCTTTCCCCACGTACGGTCTTAAAATTTCTGGTACCACAATGCTGCCGTCTTTTTGTTGATAGTTTTCCCAAATCGCAATTAAAATTCTTGGACTGGCTACCACGGTGTTATTTAAAGTGTAGACGTGTTTTGTTTTACCGTTTGCTGTTTTATACTTTATGTTTAACCTTCTTGCTTGCCAGTCGGTAAGGTTTGAGTCTGAATGGGTTTCGCCGTAATTGCTCCTTGCCGGCATCCAGGTTTCTACGTCATACATTTTGTATTTTCCCGCACCCATATCGCCAGTACAAATGTTTAAAACACGATGCGGGAGTTTTAAGTCTTTAAGCATTTCTTGTGCAATTTCTCTCATATTTTCTAGCCACTGGTCGCTTTCTAATATGTCGGCTTTACAAAGTACTACCTGTTCTACTTTCATAAACTCATGAATTCTATAAATGCCTTTTGTGTCTTTGCCGTAACTGCCGACTTCACCTCTAAAACACGGACTCACTCCGCAAACTTTTATTGGCAAATCTTTTTCATTTAAAGTTTTGTCCGCATAGTAAGCTAAAAGTGCCGGCTCACTAGTGCCGCCTAAGTAGGTTGGGTCAGTCACGCCTTTTTTTATTTCTTCCTCAGTTAAAACTTGGTATTGCTCCGCTTTGCCAAATGGAAAATGTCCACTGCCGTAGTAAGCAAAATCTTTACCTAAAACCGGCGGGATCATTAGGCCAAAACCTTTTTCTTGCATTTTTTTCAGTGCGTGCCAAATAAGCCCATACTGCATAAGCACCGCCTCGTTTTTTAAGTAGTAGCCTCTAAAACCCGCGGTTTTTACCCCAGCTTCAAGATCCAGCATATTTAAGCTAGTCCCCAGTTCAATATGGTCCTTAATTGGAAAATCAAACTTAGGAGGGACTTGAGCGGCTTTGTCCACGTCTTTGGCGTCTAAGTCGCCTAAAGAAGGTGACCAGTATCTCCACGGTACATTGGCGCTGTCGTCAGCCCCTATTGGAGTTTCCGGGCTTGGAATGTTAGGAACTAAGTACATAAGCTGATCGTACTCAGTTTGAATTTGATTAACCTTTATTTTTAGTTCGTCGGTTTTTGCGTCCACTTCCTTCATTTCTAAAAGCTTGGCTTTTTTGTCTTCGCCTTGTAGTTTGGGGATTTCTTTAGACGCTTGGTTTTTTGTGGCTTGCAAACTTTCAAGCTCTGTTAAGAAAGTTCTTCTTTGGCTGTCTAAGTCTAAAAGCCGGTCTAAGTCTAAATTAATGCGCTTATTTTTTATAGCTTCTTTTACTTTGTCCGCGTGTTCGCGGATGAATTTTATGTCGAGCATAGGGGTAGTTGTTAGTTGATGGTTGGTAGATTGTAGCGTGCCGATCCTCGATCGAGTCGAGGACAAGTTTATCGGCGATTATGATTATTGTAATAAATCCACTGTTTTTTGAATATTTTTAAATGCGTTGTAATTTTTTACTTCATTTAGCGGAACGAATTTTAATTCCGCAATTTCTTGGTCAAGTCCCGGTGTAAGATTCCCCGATACTATTTTACATTCGTAAGACATTATTACTACTTGTATTTCTTCGTTTAGCATTTCAGAAAATATTTTGGGCAGCAGTTTTACAATCTCAACTTCTACCCCGGCCTCTTCCTTAACTTCTCTTTTTAAAGCTTCTTCCGGATTTTCTCCAAACTCTATTCCCCCACCCACAAACTCCCATTTGTCATGCGCATGCTTAAGCTCTGGTTCGTTTCTTCTTGCCAGTAAAACATCTCCGTCCTCGTTTCGTATTACTGCCACAACAATAGTAATTTGTGTTTGCTCCATAATATCTTAATATCTAATTTCCAATATCTTGTCCCGATTTTTCTTTCATAAGCGGAAACACCACTGTTTCTCTTATAGACTTGCCCATTAAAACAGAAAATAATCTCTCTGAAACGCCAAAACCCGCGGCCGGAGGCATACCGTATTCCATAGCTTCTACATAGGCTTCGTCAAGCATTTGCGCTTCGTCGTCCCCTGCTGCTCGAAGTTTCATTTGCTCATCAAAACGGGAACGTTGGTCTATTGGGTCGTTAAGTTCTCCAAAGCCCTTGCCTAGTTCTGTGCCAAACGCCAAAATCTGCATCCTCTGCACTATTTTTGGGTTCTTTGGGTCTCTTTTAGCTAGCGGCTCTAGTTCAACCGGTTGGTCAACTAAAAATACTGGCTTTTGTGTAGGAATATTTTTTCTTACTTCTTTAAAAATAATGTCTATAAGTCTTCCTTTGCCGGCAGTTGGTTCGTATTTTAAATGATGTTTGTCGCAAAAAGCGCGCAAGGTGTTATCGTCTGCCGATAATAAATCAATCGATGTGTGTTTTTTGAATATTTCAATATACGAAACTTTTTCCCAATTGCCGGAAAAGTCTACAGTCTTGCCGTGGGCGGTAATTTGCAAAGTGCCAAAAACATCGGAAATAATTTTCTGGTACATTTCTTGGCAAAACTGCATCATTTGTTCAAAAGAAGCGTACGCCCAATAGAATTCCATTTGGGTGTAGTCTTGTAAATGCTCTGTAGAAATGCCTTCGTTTCTAAATATGCGGCCAATTTCAAAAACTTTTTCATAGCCGGCCACCAGCATTTTTTTTAAAGGAAGCTCTAAACTTATTCTTAAATAAAAATCTCTGTCTAAGGCGTTGTGGTGAGTAATAAACGGTCTGGCTTCTGCGCCGCCCGGAATTGGTTCTAGGATAGGCATGTCTATATGTAAAAATCCGGCATCTTCCATAAACTTGCGCATGCTGTTCCAAAACCTGGCTTTTTTTACAAAAATATCTTTGGCCTCTAGGTTTAGTAAAATGTCTAAGTACCTTTTTCTAAGTCTTATTTCTTCATCTACAATACCAAAGTGCTCTGTTGGCAGAGGTAATAAACTTTTGGCTAATAGCTTGTAGCCAGTAGCCTGCAAAGTTTTTTCTTCGGTCTTGGTTTTAAATAGTTTACCTGTTACTTGTACAAAGTCGCCGGTGTCTAAATTTTTAAGAGCAAATTTAAAAACCTCTGCTCCCAAGTCGTCGCTCTTAAACAAAACTTGTATCTTGCCGCTTCCGTCTTCAATATGGACAAACATAATTTTGCCCATATCCCTAAAACTTCTTATACGTCCAACTAAAGTAATTTCTTTGTCCTGCAAGTTGTCAAAATCATCCAACGCCTGTTTATTGGAGTGGGTTCTTTCTGTAACAGAAGGATACGCGTCTATGCCCGCGACCTTAATATTTTCGAGTTTAGTTTTTCTGCCTTTTATTATGTCTTCTAGTCTTTCTGACATGAGTAAAATATAAGATTTATGATATAAGATTTATGATTTATTATACCAAAAAGGCTAAAAATTAACAAAAAGAACGGCTTTTTGGCCGTTCTCGAATTTTGCATAGTTCTACTCAATTGAGACTATCTCATACTCAGTTTCCCCTGCCGGGGTTTGAACCTTTATTTTGTTTCCGGCTTTTTGGCCTAGCACAGCTTTTCCTACAATGCTTTCGTTGGAAATTTTGTTCTCTTTTGGGTTTGTTTCATTGCCACCTACTTTTACAGTTACCGTGGAGCCAATAGTTACGGTGTTGTGATTGCCGCCGGATTGAATAATTTCCGCGTTTTTAATCATATCTTCAATTTCAGCAATGCGTCCTTCTATAAAGCTTTGTTCTTCCCTAGCCTGGGCGTAGTCCGCGTTTTCGCTTAAGTCGCCGTGAGCCGCGGCTTCACGAATGCGTTCAATAACCTCTTTGCGTTTTACCTCAATAAGGTTTTTTAGTTCCTCGCTTAGTTTAGTAAGCCCCTCGGGGGTTAAAAGATATTTTTTGGCCATGGGTTTTATAAGCGAAAATAACGCGAACTAAAACGCGATACCGACGCAAAAATGTTATTTTATTAAACATTCCCGCACAAAGCGGGAATGAAATAGCTTATTTAATGTAGTTAGTTGGTGTATCTTACAACTTTTTTATTTCTGTGTCAATTGCCCTGCTCAATTTCTTTTAAAGTTGGCTCAAATTGTGCTCTACATGACTCGCATTTTGATAAATGATCTTCTATTAAGTCGCCCATTTCATCGTCCATTTCATTTTTTCCACCCCAAAAGTGTTTAAAAGTCATAGTATCCATTCCTGAAATTACAGTATGCATCTCAGTAAAATTTTCTCTTCCTTTATTAAGAAGTTCAGATATCCACTTAAAATCATTTGGTTGAGATTCGCCTTTTATGTTCATAAATTAATTTAAATTTTAAATATCTAAATTTTTAACATTTTTAGCGTGCGTGGTTATAAAGCGCTTTCTAGGGGCGACTTCATCGCCCATTAGGACTTCGAAGATTTCGGAAATTTTTTCCGCGTCTTCTATATTAACCTGAAGCATAATGCGGTTTTTGGGGTCCATTGTAGTTTCCCAAAGCTGACCTGGGTTCATTTCACCCAAACCTTTGTAGCGCTGTATAGCGTATTTAAAGCCGTCTAGCTGGCCGCCAGTGGTTTCTTCTACGGTAGACACCTCGCCTGCTTCTTCGGCTTCGGCTGCTTCTGTTGTTTCGTCAGATTTTCCTTTTTTTGCAAGACCGCGAGCTTTTTTGCCGGCTTTGGCTTCGTCTACTAATTTTCTTAGAAGTTTATCTCTCTCCTCTTCGCTAAAAGCGTAAGCAGAATTTTTGCCTACTTTAACTTGAAACAAAGGAGGCTGGGCTATATACAAATGTCCGCGTTTAATAATTTCCGGAAAATATCGGAAAAACAAAGTTAAAAGCAGGGTTCGTATATGCGCGCCGTCTACGTCAGCATCAGTCATAATTATTACCCGGTGGTAACGGAGCTTTTCCATATCTAGTAAATCGCCCACGCCGGTACCCATAGCAATAATTAAGTTTTTTATTTCCTGGTTAGTTAAAGTCTTGTCTAAACGCGCTCTTTCTACGTTTAAAATTTTACCTCTTAGAGGTAGAATTGCTTGGTTTCTGCGGTCGCGTCCTTGTTTTGCGCTGCCACCGGCCGAGTCACCCTCTACAATGTAGAGTTCACACTTAGTAGGGTCTGACTCAGAGCAGTCGGCAAGTTTGCCCGGTAATGCTAAGCCATCTAACACGCCCTTACGGATTACAGAATCACGCGCAGCTCTGGCGGCCATTCTAGCTTTAGCAGCTAAAATAACTTTTTCTATAATTTTTCCAGCTTCCTGTGGGTGCTCTTCTAAATAAATTTCTAAAGCTTCGCCTACAACGGTTTCAACCGCAGTTCTAACTTCCGGGTTGCCAAGTTTGGCTTTGGTTTGGCCTTCAAATTGCGGGTTAGGAAGTTTTACGGAAATAATGGCGGAAAGACCTTCGCGCATATCTTCCCCGGTTAGTTTTTCCGACTCTTTAACGTAACCATTTTTTGTAGCGTAAGAGTTTATAACGCGCGTTAAAGCCGTACGTAAACCGGTTACGTGCATACCGCCTTCTGGGTTGTATACGTTGTTGGCGTAGGCTAAAATTCTTTCGTCATAGTCGTCCGTATACTGCATAGAAAGTTCTACAAAAACTTCGTCCATTTGTTTTTGTATATACACGGGCTGCGACTTGGTTTTTTTGTTGCGGTTAATTTGGCGAATATAACTTAAAATACCGCCCTCAAAAAAGTATTGGTAAGTAAGGCCTAAGCTCTCGTCCGTAATAATAAAATGTAAGCCCTTGGTAAGGTAAGCCTGGCTGCGCAAATGTTCAAGTACAGTTTTAAAGTTAAACTGCGTTGTTTCAAAAATGCTTGCGTCCGGGTAAAAAGTAGTGCTAGTGCCGGTTTGTTCCGGGTCGTCTTTGTCTACTTTGCCAACAACTTTAACAGGCCCTTGGGGTTTACCAATTTTGTATTTTTGTTCGTAAATTTTTCCGTCGCGCTTAACTTGAGCAACAAGGTTTGTAGAAAGAGCGTTTACAACTGCCGCGCCCACACCATGAAGACCACCAGAGACTTTATAGCCACTAGCATCGCCGCCGAATTTACCGCCGGCGTGCAGTACGGTTAAAACCGTTTCTAGAGCAGACTTTTTGGTTTGTTTGTGAACGTCTACCGGGATACCACGGCCATTGTCTACCACGGTTACCCCGCCGTCTTTTTGGAGGAGCACGCCAATTTTAGTGGCGTGTCCGGCCATAGCTTCGTCTACAGAGTTGTCTACAATTTCCCAAATAAGGTGATGTAATCCCGTGGAAGAAGTAGAGCCAATATACATACCCGGGCGCTTTCTTACCGGGTCTAACCCTTCAAGTACCGTTATATTTTCAGAAGTATAAGCAGCTTTTTTAACTTTTTCGTCTTTTGGCATAGCTAAAGTTTGTTAGGTTAAAATATGAAATGAATTTTAGAATTCGAGCAAGCATTGTAATTATGACTAATTGCGATATCCCAGGAACACCATCCAGACAAAGTAGAATAGTCAACTAATATGGTTAATAAAAATAAAAAAATAATATTTAAAATAATTTTTTTTCCGATTGAAATATTGAATTTTGAACAAATGAATTCAAATATTAGTAAGAGAACTAATGTTATTAAGACTGGCAGCGCAAATATAAAATAATTCTGAGGGCCTACAGGAACAAACAAGCCAATAATCGGACCAAAAAAAGCTTCCTTTCGAAAGTAAAGAATTGTATATATAATGGTTATTCCAATCCACCAAACCAAGGCATAGCTATACCAAACAGGAAATTTATTCGTCTGGTTTAATGGAGTTTGATTTAGCATTTGAGCCTATTTTACTACTTAATATACTATATTAACTTTATCATACTTTTGCTCTTAATTCTAGTTTAAAATGTGTATAAAAAATATTAAAATAGCGCTTATTTAAGCGCTATTTTAATATAATACTATTAACTCAATTTTTATAGTCCTCGCTTGGTTCCTAATCTAAACTTTCAGCTCGAGCAGACTGGCCAATTGTTGGTCCGCCTGGCTTTAGGCGCATTGCCTGGTCGCCAATGAAATTTACTTTTGGATCAAGCGCGTAAAGCAATTCTCTAACAGTCCTTTTTTTATTAACACCCATTTTTTTTCTGCTTTCTAACGCAGCTTTTTCTGTTGCAAAAAAAGCCTCAACATTTTTGGGGTCAAATTTTTTAAGAGCCCTATGAATTAAAATAAGCGCTTCTTGTGGCTTGTCGTAGGTCTGTGATATGTCGTTAATAAGACCATCGTGACGTTCTAGATCAGTTGGGGTAATATTTTCCGCAGAGAGTTTTTTCATATTTTGTTTTTTAGTTTATCTTAACTCCGCGTTATAAAGGCGTTTTGTTTCTTCGTAGAGTTTATTGTGAATGGCGTCCACTTCTTCGCTCTTTAGGGTGCGTTCTGGGCTCCGGTAGACTATGTGGTAGGTGTAAGACATTCTATCAGCGCCAAATTTCGCGTCGTTCTCGTATTTGTCCATTAATTCCACCTGCTCAACTAAGTCGCCTCCCAGTTCGCGAATTAAGTCAAAGTAATTGTTTGGTACAAAGTCTTTGTTTACTATGAACGATATGTCGCGCGGTACGGGCGGGAATTTACTTACCTCAATGTACTTATGCCCAAGTTTAAGCTGTTTTTTTACGCGCGCGTCCTCACTCCAAAGTAGGCGTATGTCGGGAAGTTCCATGCTGGCTATGGCTAATCTTTCCAAACCAAAACCAAAAGCCCAACCTGTATAGTTTGAAGAATCAACCCCTAATTTTTCTAAAACACTCCCCTTTACCACTCCGCAGCCTACAACTTCCACCCATTTGCCGTTTAAGTCCACTTCCATTTCTAAGCTGGGATCTGTGTAAGGGAAAGTGTCTTTATTCAACCTATATTTAACACTTGGTCCGAAAACCGCTTTTGCAATGTTGCCTAAAGATTCTTCTAAGTCAGTTTGAGTAATGGTTTTTACAGACTTTGGACTTAGGTACCAGCCGTCTATTTGGTGGAACACATTCATGTGCTTGCTGTCTATTTCATCTTTCCTATAAACTTTACCAAAACTAAAACAGCCCACTGGTTTGTTTTCGGAAATAAGTTTTTTTATGCCCTCGTCCTGTAAAAAGTAATACCACATAACTGTGGTGTGGGTACGAAGAATATTTTTGTCGTCTATGTAATAGGTGTCGCTTTTGCTGCGAGCTGGGTGGTTTGGTGGGAAATCGAACAAGTCAAAGCTAATATCCGCCGGAACTATTTCTGGGGTTTGTATCGTGCCTAAGTCTTTAAAATAGTCGGAAGATAGGATCCTATCCACCACTTCTTTTATGGGGCTACCTTCGGTACGGGACAAATCGGGCATGCTTAAATAGCGCCTTATTCTAAGAGCTTCAAAGTCTGTTCGTTTTTCTAGTTCTTTTTTAAGACGTGTTTCCTCCGAAGTGTCTATTACTATATTCATAATAATTGTTTCTGGATCCCGGATAGCTTTCACGCCTTCGCTGAAGCTTCGGCGGACAAGTCGGGTGCACTCAAATCTTCCGGGATGACCTAATAAATTTACGTTATTTTATCATATCAGCGTTAAACTCGCTACCCGACTTAACGTTAGGTTTTAGTAACATAATCTCCGGCTTGTCACCGGGTTCTTTGGTTAATCCAAGCTCAAAAGCCGCGCAAATCATACCTTGGCTTTCTATGCCGCGGATTTTGGCTTTGGCTAGGACAAAAGGTTCGTGAGTTTCGCTATGAATATTTTGGATAATTTGCGCGCCCGGTAAAGCTAAAGCTACTATGTCCCCTTCCCCAAAATTAAAAGCCCCGCAGACTACCGGGTAAATTTCTTTGTCACCAACATTTAACTTTATAATCCTAAGCCTGTCGGCATTAGGGTGTTTTTCTACCCCCACAACCTTTGCGGCAACTATACCCGGAAAAGATTTATTTTCACGTGATGTTTGGTTCGAAAATAATCGTTTAAAAAAATCTAAAATCATATTGGTCTTTACTTTATAACTTTATGAACTTACTTGCCCGACGTAGCTTTCTTGACCTTCTTAGCCTTGGCGTCGGAGGTAGCGACGGCGGGTCATTCTTTGAAATCTTTTAATTCTTGTCATTCGTTTAATAGTCTCTACATTCCTCCTGGTTACACATATAGCCCGTTCTGCCCGCAGATGGAGCGTCGTAAATTGCCTTTAGAGTAAATGTGTCAAAGGTTTCGGAAACTTGGTATTCGTAATCTAAAGCGCTTTTGGGGTCTTTTGGTACACTGGTCATAAATTTTGGCACTAGCGCGGTTTTGTATTTTTCTTTGGAAGGAAAAACATACTCTTGGTTGCCGGCTATGTTATCTGCTGAATAAACTAAAAGAGCTGAACGAAGACTGTCTAAGTCCGTTCGTCTTTGATCATCAAAGGCAGCAGATTCTAAATTTAATTTATCTATTTTAGCGTCTTTAGAAGTTTTCTTTATTATTTGGTTTAGTGTTTCGCTAAAGTAACTTAAGGTAAAGTCTGTTTTAGCCGAATTTGCTTCGTAGGAATATATGTACTTGTCTAAATTTATTGGGTCATTTGGATTACTTGCGGTTTTTATGTACGGTTTAACAGAATCAAACATGGGCTTGAACTGGTTGCCGGGCGGGTAACTTTTATTGTCGTCAAAGTACTTAATTAAAGCAATGCCTACATTTTTTATGGTTAAGGATCTTTGTGCATCGCGGTCTTGTTTTGCTTCGGGGGTCATTTCTATGCTTTTTGGTAAACCCGCTGGTGTTGTTGTGGTAGTGGTTTGCAGAGTTGTGCTTGCTGTTGATGTGGCGCCAGTTGGAGTAATATCAAATAAATATACTTTACTTAAGCTTTCGGTCATACTGCCAAAAGTTGGCTGGTGCAAACCCGACTTTTTCATTTTATCGTGCAGGCTCTTAATTTCTTCAGCCGAATATTTTTTATCTGTTTTTGGGTCGTAAGCGTTTTTTGCATAATCTAAATCAGAATAATTTTTATTTACACCTGAGTGATCTTTAAGCGGGTCAATCCCAAAAATATTAATTTCGTCCCCGTCAGCCAAACCATCCTTGTCAGAGTCGGCATTGTTTGGGTCTGTTTTAAATTGGTATTCTTGTTCATTGGTTAGGCCGTCCCTGTCTGGGTCGCTAGGCCAACCACAAATAGCCGTATCACAATCCGATTTTCCAAAATATTTAACAAGCCAGACGCCCTTTAATGAATTATCGTCCGCGCTGGGTTTTACAGGCTGTTTAACTAAGAAATCTTCGGATTTATAATCGGGAATAAAATATTTTGGAAACAAAAAATAGCCCACAGCTCCCAAAGCTGCTAAAACAAAAAATAATATTAAGTAAATTTTTATTTTGGACAAGAAACTTTTTTTTGTAGGCTGAGCAGCTTCTAGGTCATTGGTTACTTTTAAGGCTTCTTGGGGTTGTATAGTAGGGGGATTTTGAGTAGAACTTTTTATTGTAGGCATAACTAAAGAAGAGTTTTTTGCTTTAGGCATTACATTAAAAAATGTTAAATTTTCCGATTCCTCAGCCTGTTCTTGTGTATCAGGTTGTTTATTTTGATCTTCCATAGTTTAAAAATTTAAATTTTTAAGTTTAAAAAAATTTCAAGAGCCACAAAAGGGAGAAAAAGACTAAGACTTACCCACCAAAATAGTAAACCGTGGCTCGCAAGCAGCAGACTACCTAAAAGAAAAATACTTAAAAAAATAGCTTGCCGTATACTGTTAGATAAATTTGATGCGAACATTCCCCTAAGCAAAAATTTTCTTAAAATTACTCCTAGTAAACTAAATAGTCCGGTAAAAAATAAAAAAATGCTTGTATACAACAAAAAGAAAATAGCTAAACCCGAATTTTTTGGATCCGAGTAGACTAAGATACTAGTCAGTGAAAAACCTGACAAAATTGTTGCTAGTAAGATTGATAAAATGTACTTTTTACTATCAAAAAACATATATATTATAACACACTTAAAGGGAAATAAAAAATTTCTAATTTTGTAATAACTATTCTAGGTGCTCAAAATCACATTTATGTTCCTTGGTTTTTTTATGTTCTTCTTTAAACAGGTTATGCCTTATTGTTTCTGTTATCCTATTCATTAAAGAAGTTAATTCAATTTTTAGGTTGTTAATTTTTTCAGCTCCGGCCAGATCTTCTTCCAAAAATTGTTCTGTTTTTT
Organism: uncultured Candidatus Saccharibacteria bacterium; assembly: GCA_964484145.1. Classification (GTDB taxonomy): domain Bacteria; phylum Patescibacteriota; class Doudnabacteria; order UBA920; family UBA920; genus JAEUSF01. Next base: position 17,362 of record CAZAED010000020.1, read on the forward strand.
CTCTTAAATACCAGTATTTTAGCCCACAAACCTTCTCTTTTAAATACTCCTCTGCCGCCCACTGATAAATATATAGTTGGTCAATATCTCTTTTTTCTGAGCGTTTGGGTGCTTTGCCGGTTTTATAGTCGTAAATTAAAAGCCCTTCAGGCGTTTCGTCAGCCCGGTCAATTCTTCCTACCAGCTTATAGTTGCCCAAAAATAGAAAAAAAGATTGTTCAATATACTTGGGCTTAGGTAAGTTTTGTAAACTTTGTTCATAAAACTTTTTTAGCATTTCTTTGCCTTGTTTAAAGAACAATTCTTTTTCTTTTTTGCTATCGTACCATTCGTCAACCCAATTTTTTTCGTAAAGTTTTTCTAAAACTTCAAATTCTGGAAGTTTGGGAGCCTTTTTGCTCTGACCAAACAAGTCCTGTTGGTTAAACTTGGTTTGCTCAATAAATAATTTTAAGTAGTCTTCAAAAACTTTGTGTACTGTGTTGCCAAAACTTAAATATTGACTCCCGCCAACCGGTAGTTTTAAGTAGTATTGGTATTTATACTTTAAAGGGCAAGTTTCAAAGTCTTTTAACTGGGAGTAAGAGAATCTGTCGGGAATATTTGTAAGTACCTCTATTTTTTTTGAAGATGCGGGTTTGGTAAAAACAACTTTGCCTGTTGCTTTGCTAATTTTTTCACTTGGTATTAATCCAGCCTCAACTAGAAATTGTGAGGGTTTTTTTTGTTGCTTCCCGCCGTAGTCTTTAGCCCAGGTTAAGAACAAATTTCGTTTTGCCCTGGTTAAGGCCACATAAAAAAGCCTACGTTCTTCTTGAATATGAAAATCTCCTTCCGGTAAAATGTCTTTAATTAACGCATCCGGCATTTCTATTGGATCTTTTTTGCTTACACTCGGAAAGCGTTTGTCCACCATATTTATAATAAAGACATTTTCAAACTCAAGACCCTTTGAGCCATGAATAGTCATTATTTTTAAGCTTTCAGGGCCTAGGTCTGGGTTAAAGTTTATTTTGCCTTCGTCTCCTGCCTCTTGTTCTAAATCCAGCTGCAGTAAAAAATTATGCAGGCTTTTGTCCGAATTTTCTGTTTCAAAAGTTTCAATTTTTTTATAAAATTGTTCTACCAACTCTCTATTTTCAACATTTTCTGCGGTGTCTTCTTTAATTTTGTCCGCCAGTTTGAGGTCTTTTATAATTTCAACCGCGCATTCTGCGGCGCTTTTTAATTGAGCTAAGCTGTGGTGTTTATTTAAATTTTCTAAAAGCAGGCCAATTTTCTTTGTTTCCTCGGCACTTAAAACTTTGGAAACCTGGGTTTGCTTTAAGGCTTCGTAAAGACTTAAAGTTTTTTTTCGGCTTAGTTCTAAAATTGTGGCAATGTCATGTATATTAATTTGAAACAAATGCATATTTAAAACTCTATACAAGGAAAATGAGTCGTGTACGTTGTTTAAAAGCTTTATATAGGCAAGTAAATCTAGAATAATTGGTTTTCTGTAAAGCCCTGTGTTGGCGTAAAAAGTATGAGGGATTTGGTAAGTGGCTAAAATAGGTAATATTTCTTCAGCCGCTGAATTACTTCTTATTAAAATTGCAAAATCGTTCCAAGTGTTTTTGGAAGTTTTAAGCTCTAAAACTTTTTTACAAACTTCATTTAATTCACTGCTTAAATCTTCTGCCTCTAAAACTTCAACCGTGCCTTTTCCTTGTGTATTGGCTTTTAGTTCTTTGTTAATTTGTAGTTTTATTTCCAGGCGGTCCGGATTATTTTGCTGAATAAATTTATACGACAAGTCTAGTATTTCTTTTGTGGAGCGGTAGTTTTCTATTAAAGTTACCTCCTTTAGTTTAGGGAAGTCGTCTTTAAACTTTAAAATATTACTAACACTAGCGCCTCGGAATTTGTAAATGCTTTGGTCGTCGTCCCCCACTACCGCAATATTGCCTTTTTCTCCGGCAAGCATTTTAACCAGCTGATACTGGGCAAAGTTGGTGTCTTGGAATTCGTCTACCATAACAAATTTAAAACGATTTTGATAGTATTTTAAAATATTGGGCCTTATTTTAAATAAGTCCAAAGTGTAGTTTATTAGGTCGCCAAAATCTAAGTAGTTATTGTCTAACAAAAGTTTTTGGTAGACATGATAGGCGTTGGCTACTTCTTGTAGGCGGGAGATCTCGGTTTCTTCTGGTACCATTCCGAGTGCGGCCGACGGATCCCTTTCAATATTTGTATTAAGGGATTCTTCACTTCGTTCTGAATGGTGATCTTTGATTTTATTTGTATGATCGCCTGCAAGCCTTAAACCCTCCGCGTGTTTCAAATAATCTTCAGGCGTTATGACTTCGTCTTTACACTTTGAAAAATGGGTAAGCAGCGCGGAAATAAATTTACCAGGGTTTCCAAGCGGTCTGTAGTAATTTAAATTAAATTTTTCAAAATTTTTATGAATTAGTATCCACTGCTTTGTACCGTCAAGCAGTTCAAAGTCATTAGGCAGGCCAATGTCCAGGGCGTGGTTTTTTAAAATTCGTTCGCAAAAACTGTGGAAAGTGGAAATCCAGGTGTCTACGTAGCCAATGGGTAAAAGCAAATCTACCCTTTCCTGCATCTCCCCGGCGGCTTTGTCCGTAAAAGTTAAAGCTAAAATTTCTTCGGGTTTAGCTAATTTTTGTTCAATTAAATGCGCAATTCGTCTGGTTATAACCGTAGTCTTCCCCGTACCCGCTCCAGCCACTATTAAAAGCGGCCCGGTAGTATGTTTTACAGCCGCAAGTTGTTGTGCGTTTAGATTTTTAAAAAGGCTAAGCATTATTTATTACAATATAACTATTTCTATTGCCGGTCTGGCTTGTTTTGTTTATGTAACCTTTTTTCCAAAGATCTCTGAGCATATCATGCATGTACAACTGTATATGTCTGTTTGTTTCGTTTTCATCCAGCAAGTGTCCGCCAATTAATTTACAGCGCCTTCTCGTATATTGCGAAAGGGCAGTATTGCCATTGAATTCGGTTTCTTTAAATTCTTCTGCTAAAAAATTAAATAAAGTGGTTTCTATAGGTGACAATTGTTTTTTTTCTACAGAAGAAAAATTTTTTTTATCAACAACCTTTTTTATAACATGCGATTGTTTTTCAGTTTTTAGTCCTATAAATTTGTAGGTTTCAGAAGTGCCATGGGGCTCAAAAATAGCTTTTTGTTCCAGTATGTTTTTCAAACCCTGATCCCACCTCATATCAAATAAAAGCTCCAACTCGTCACGAGTGTAGTTTTTATTAGCAACAAGCTGAGATAGGACCCCTTGCTTGATTTTTTGCCTTTCAGCGCCCGGAATAAATGATTTTTGATGCTCCGAACTCATTTGGTTTTAATAAAGTTAGTCATTGCTTTCCACCAGTCCATGCCTTCGTCTTTGTATTTAACCCAAAATTCCGCGGGGCGGACAATGGAAATGTTTTGATAATTTTCCAAAGTTAATAAATCGTTATCGCTAGTTACCAAATACTCGGCTTCGGCTTCTACCGCGCTTTCTAAAATTTTGTTGTCCTCTTCGTCGCGGACTACCCGAATTTGCCTTCGGTTTATTACCCAATTTATTTGACCAAACAAATTATTTAGTTCGTTTTGGTATTCGTCGTTTTCTATTAGCTGTCTTGCAATAAGCTTGTTTTCACGCAAAGTCTGCTTATTAGCATAAGCCTCAATTTCCCCGGCAATTACTGCATCTATAATTTTTTTCTCGTAACTGTACTCGTCTTTAAAACCGTTTATAAGTACGTTGGTATCTATTACAATTTTCATTATAAAACGCTTTTCGGCCTTTTTAGTATTAAAAAAGAAAAAATTGGGCTAGATGGGTGTTCCAAACTTTTTAATCGTTTGAAATATCCTTTGTTTACGAGGTTAGTCATAAGTCCCAGTTTGACCTCTTGATCCCTACCAATGTTAACTATTGTCTGATCGGGGATTATTTTTAAGGAGTTAAAAAATTCAAACTCAGCGGGGGTTAAGCTTGTTTCATTTGAATTATTAAACTGCTCAGGTGCTCTTGTCATTTGCGTATCGGCATTAAATATTGCTTAGGTTTTTCGTCTAGGTCAATAAAATAATCGGTTAATTCTTTTACTTTAGCCGAACAGGACTTTCCAAATGCCAAAGTTTCGGTAAATTGGCCGGACATTTGTAAGTATTCGAGTAGCGGAACATAGTCGCCGTCTCCGGAACACAAAACTACTACATCTAACTTGTTCATAAGTTTAACTATGTCCATAGCAATACCTACGTCCCAGTCGCCCTTTTGGTGCCCGCCCGCAAAGGTTTGCAGTTCTTTCCTTTTTACTTCAAAGCCTGCCTTTTCCAAAGCTTCAAAAAAGGTATTTTCTTCGGGCATGTTAGCTTCTACAACGTAAGCTATAGCGCGAATTAGTTTTCTGCCCGCCACTGCTGCTGCTAAAACTTCGTTAAATTTTACCCTAGCGCCGTAAATATTGCGTGCGGAATAATATAAATTCTGCACGTCTACGAACACGCCTACTCTTTGGTCTTGGTTTCTTATGGACATAAGTTATATTAAACTATTAAGTTGATAACCTCTTTCGTCGTTTTTTTGGAGCGCCTGATTTAAATAATATTTAAAATACCTGTTAACATACTCATCGTTTTGGCTAGTAGGTAAAAATTCACTAGCTATATTGGGCGCGTTTTGAGGGTTGTTGAGGCTTTCAAGTGAGCTTATGCTAGTTTCAATGTTATCGCCATATGGATGACTTATAATACTAGCACTCCTGTCCTCTAAGTTGATAATTGGTAATCGACCAGTTTTGTTAATAGGTTCAGGTCTATTTTCGTTGTAGCCAGTAAGGCTGTAGTCAACGAACGGAAGAACTTTAGGATTCAGATTTGCGAGTATGCCCCTGGCATAGAATAACACTTTCGACTCCGGGCATATTAACGGGCTTTTTGTTTCAACGGGAAGCTTTTTGCCCATAGCTAGTCCAAAATAAGGAGAACTATTATTTTTAACATTGTAAACAATAACCCACCTATTAATTGTTGACCGACCCGGGTCAAGGATACTGCCGTTTGATCTGGAGTCATAAAAAACAACCTGCATATCATTATAAATAGGACTTGCGACCACTTGGGCTTCGTTACTAGAATTTTCGTTTAAGGGGTGGAGAAACTTATAACCTTCGTTTAATTCTAAAAAAGCCTTTATTTTGCTTATCATATCTATATTTAACTCAGGTTTTTTATAAACCATTCCTAAACTTTTATATTCAAAGTTATCATGGTTTTCTATTGGTAAATTATTTTTGTCAACACCCTGAGGTTTGGTTTTTGTTATTGCAGCATAAATTACTCGTTCTGATGCTTCTTTAACTATTCTTTTATAAAAAGCTTCCCTCCTTTCTTTTTCAGCGCCTCCAAAAATTTGTCTAGCTTCTAAATTACCAGCTTGGCTCGCTAGTAGTCTTAGCGAAGCTAAAGCCTGTGTATTAGCTTTCGACTCTGGATTTTCGTAATGAGTTAGAACTTCAGACATAACTTTAATTTTATTCAAGTAGCTTATTTTGTTCTGGGATTTTTTCGCCTTCCAACTTAAGCGAAGAGGCGTTTGAAATACTAGTTTTTAATTTAGAAAAGTCGTTTACTACCGTACCCATGGTGTTGCCTGCATTTTTTATATGATTACCCAGAACATCTAAATTTTTACCGAATTTATCCGACTCCTGCTTAATACCGGCTATCATTGCTAAAATTTGTTGCGCGGCCTGATTTATTTTTTGCCCTCTAAGCGACAATAGAATTATTTGGAGGTGATGATACAAAGTGTTAGGGCTAACGAAATAGACTTTTTTTTCTCTGGCGTAAGTTAAAGTCGCTGAGTCATCTAATACTTCGCTAAAAACACCTTCGCTTGGAATATACATTAGCGCAAAGTCAAAAGTGTTTTCCTGGGGCAAAATATATTTTTTATGAATTTCGTCTACGCGTTTTTTTACATCTTTTAAAAATGCCTTTTTAAGCCCGTCGGCCGCCTCGTCGGTTTTGGCTTCTTTGTACAGCCTAAAGTTTTCCATGCTGAATTTGCTATCTATGGGAAGAATTTTTTCGCCAACGTTTATAATAGCGTCTACCACTTCCCCATTTTTAAACTTGTGCTGAATTTCAAAGCCGCTGTTTGGCAAAGCCTGTTGTAGCATATTTTCCAGCATTTCTTCGCCAAAATTACCTCTAAGCTTAGGTGAGGCTAGGGTTTCTGTAAGCCTGCGAATGTCCGGACCTACTTGCGAAATACCGCCCAGTTCTTTGGACAAAAGGCCAATAACCCTGGCTGCGTTATCTAAGCGTTCGTTAATGGCTTTATTGGTTTCGTCTATGCTCTTTTGCATGCCTTCGCGCGTGTTTTCTGTACTTTGCTTCATGTCTTTCATCCATTCCATCATTATTTTCATGCCGCTGTCATCAACAGGCTTTTCTGTTTGTTTTTTCAATGAGTAGATAAGGTACAAAAGTACTCCAAAACCAGCTACTAATATAGCAATAATTATGTACAAAAATTGTGTATTCATATAAACATTTTAGCACGAAAGTTTTGACTGGACAAAAGTGTGAATTTATGGTAAAAAGATGTTGTCTGAAAATGTCTTCGGGAGGAATCTATGAGTTGGAATCAAGATAATGGCCAGCCCATAAACTGGGCTGTATTAGAAGAGTGCGGGAAAACTAGTTTTCCCAGCACCGATCTGGACGCACAAACAGCCCACCACGCGATCCCGGAAGGTGTTGGAGAAGTGGTGCCCCCACGATCTGACGACTAGCGGCCATACTGGCCGTTGCCCCAAACCACTCAAGCCTGGTGCGTTACCGCCGGGCTTCTTTTTTTTGTGGATAAATAGCCTTGACAAATTATCACTCTCTGGTGTAGAGTGATAATAGATACGTTGTAATATATTTG
>CAZAED010000021.1:0-20007 GCA_964484145.1 uncultured Candidatus Saccharibacteria bacterium
TGCATGTTATGAACACCATGCTGTTTGAAGCTGCGCCTTTTAAGAATGTAATGACCACCGGGACAATTTTGGCCGAAGACGGAACTAAAATGAGTAAAAGTAAAAATAATTACCCTGACCCAAATTTAGTAATAGAAAAGTTTGGCGCAGACGCACTGAGGTTTTATTTACTTACCAGCCCGGTAGTAACCGGCGAAGACGTAAACTTTTCCGAAAAAAATGTGCAGGAAGTAAACCGCAAAGTTAGCTTAATTTTATATAACGTTTGGACATTTTATAGGATGTATGAGAAGCAGCAAATAAGCATATCAGCTGATCAGCTTGTAAGCTTACAAGCTGGGCACATTCTAGATAAATGGGTGATTGCGCGTTTAAACGAAACTCAGGCAGAAGTGACCAAGCAAATGGACGCGTACAATACGGTTAAGGCCGGCCGGGCAATAGCTGAATTTGTAAATGAGCTTTCTACTTGGTATGTGCGCAGAAATCGGGACAGAATGCGTGGGGCTGACGAGTCTTCGCGTCAGGCTTTAAATACTTTAGGTTATGTTTTGGTGGAAGTTTGTAAACTGCTCGCGCCGTTTATGCCATTTTTGGCGGAGTATATTTTTAGGGACGTTACAGGCAAGGAATCGGTGCATTTGGAAAATTGGAGTCCTTCGTTACCCACAGATGAAACAATTATTTCCCAAATGCAAGTAGTAAGAGAGTTAGTGGAAACCGGTCTTTCTATGCGCAAAGAGCACAACCAAAAAGTACGTCAGCCACTTGCCGAAATTGAGTACCATTTAAAAAATAACCAAATTTTACCTACTGAGCTTGACTCAGTTATTGCCGAAGAACTAAATGTAAAACTTGTAAGCGGACGCACAGACTTTATGCCAAAAGCTGGTTGGGCGTATAAAGACGAAGTTGCTTTTAAAGTGGCTTTGAATTTGGAAATTACGCCGGAACTTAAAAAGGAAGGGCTTGCTAGGGAACTTGAACGTCAGGTACAGGATTTAAGAAAAAAGAGCGGACTTAAAGTCGGCGAGTTGGTAGATTTGTATTACAACACGCCCAGTGAAGAAATAGAAGATATGCTGCTAAATTCCCTTGACCGCAAAAAAACTTTTGTTAGCCAAATAACAAAGTCTTTTGAAGTTGAGGTTGACTTTGAAACCCAAAATAAAATAGAAGAAAGCCCAGTATGGCTGGGGATGATAAAAATATAGTATCTACTAAATACGAAAGGAACTAAATACTAAATCTGTATTAAAATCGCTAAACGATATAAAAGCGTTTTAGTATTTCGTAAATTTTAGTATTTAGTAGAAAATTATGACGAGAGAAGCGAGTTATAATTCAATTATTTTAAAAAAAACCCCATTTAATGAGGCAGACGAAATTATTACTGTATTAACTGAAGAGCAGGGGAAAATGAGGTTTTTAGCTAAGTCTGTAAAGTTGGCTTCGAGTAAATTACAAAATAATCTGCAAAGTTTGTTTTTGTGCAATTTAAGAATTGCAAATTCCAAGAGCGGGAAGCTAAGTAAAATAATAGGCTCAGAACCAAAAGAAATTTTTTCTAATTTGCGTGCGAATATGGCTGCTATAAAAGCCGCTTACGCAGTATCGGAAATTGCTATTAAATTTTTACCAGACGAACAGCCAAGCAGCGGGATTTATAGTTTGCTAAAAATTTTTTTACAATTTCTAAACCGTGAAAACTTGCCGGAACGCGAAATTGAAGCCGGTTTACTTTGCTTTAAAATTAAGTTTTTAGAGCTTTCCGGTTTTGGAATTAAATATCCTAAAATAGAAAGTGTTAAAAGTCTGGCCTTTGACACTAGCCGAGGAGGCTTTGTGCAAGAACAAACCGCTTTAGGTGTTCCGGTAAGTAAAAGTTCTTTAGACTTATTCTTAGTTTTAAAACAAGTAAGTTTTAAAGATTTGCAAAAATTTAGCGGCAGCTTAGCTGAAATAACATCTTTGACTGACGCTTTTTTGGAGTACCAGTTAGAACGCGAACTTAAAGCGGAAAAAAGTATGCGGAATGTGGTATAATAAAATAGAATTGACATGAGTGACAAGATTGACCATTATTGTCATGAATTTATATGCAATCTTGTCAATCATTTAAATCTTGTCAATCTTTCTATGGAAAACCAAGAAGACCAATTTGTAACCAAAAAAATTGAGCAGCCAATATTGGGTGCCCAGGTAAAAGACCAAATAAAGCAGCAACCTGAAATTTATACCTCCAAGCAGGACGGTTTTTACTCGGCTAATAGATACTATATTTGGGCAATTTGTGTGGGAATTTTAATTATCGCATTATTAGGCTTTTTTGCTTTTAAAAAACCGGTTCAGCCCGCAATTAAGGAGGCTGCGGTAGATGTTTCTATTAAAGCGCCTGAAAAAATTCCTTCCGGTGGAGATACTGTTTTTACTATTAAGCTTCAAAATAACGACAGTCAAAAACTTACTCAGGTGCGTATGGAGCTAGCTTACCCTGAAGGGGTAATTTACGGATCCAGCGTGCCAAAAGCCGACAATCTTTCCGGTACTGTGTTTACCATACCTGATTTAATTTCCGGCCAAAATGCATCGGTAATAGTTAAGTCTAAAACTAGTGGTAATGTAGGGGATCAGAAGCAAATTATTGCGCGTATGTTTTACCATTATAATAATTTTAATTCAGAATTTGTTAAAGAAAAAGCAATTACATTTAATTTGTCGGCTTCAGATGTAGCCTTGGAATTAAGCGGTCCTCAAACAGTTAGTAACGCTCAGTTAGTTTCTTACACTATAAAATACAAAAATAATTCAGATCAAGCCGTAACCAATGCCCGGGTAAAAGCAAATTTTCCTGACGGTTTTTCTGTCGCTCAGTCTGACCCTGTGGTTTCTTTGGGAAACAATATTTGGGAACTTAATACTCTAAACCCTGGAGATGAGGGTCAAATTCAAATTCAGGGTACTTTTAAATCTGCTAACCCGGGCGAAAGCAAAACCTGGACCGCGGAGTTTATGGTTTTAGGCTCTGCCGGCGACTACAACAGTCAAAGTACGGCGCAAATCACCACTGCAATTTCTTCCTTACCGCTTTTGGTTTCCCAAGAGGTTTCAAACAATTCTAACCAGGCTTTAGAAGTAGTAAAACCAGGGGATTTAGTTCAGTTTAATATAAGTTATCAAAATAATTCTTCAGTTGCCGCAAACGGCGTTAATGTAGTTGTTACTTTAAATTCCAAAGCTTTGGACCTCTCTTCAATACAGGCCGAGGGAGGACAAGTTAACAACAATACTATAATTTGGTCGGCAGCGGGTGTGCCTAATTTAGAAATATTAAACCCTAGTGAATCTGGCGCTTTGCACTTTTCAGTGAAAGTAAAAAATCCGGCTAGTAAAGATTCCTCTTCCAATTTAAGCATTATTTCGGAAATAAAAATAAAGTCCAATGAATATCAAACATTTTTACCAGGCAATTCTGTGAGTTTAAAAATTTCTAGCCCAATGACCCTTTCTTCAAGTTTAAGTTTTGTTAGCGGCCAGCTTCCTCCCAAAGTTGGACAAAATACTGTCTATAAAGTTAGATTCGCTTTAACAAATTCTACCAATGACTACGAAGGCGGGGTGTTAACCGCGTTCTTACCTTTGGGTTTAGTTAATTTTGATGCACAAAGTGTTACCTCTTCTGAGGCGCAAAAAGTTTTGTATGACCCGGCTACCGGAAAGTTAACCTGGAATTTGGGAATTTTACCCGCGAACTCGGGTAAATTTTCCGCAGCAAAAATTTTGGAGTTTAATGTTCGTATTAACCCCTCCCAAAGTCTAAGTGGCCAAAGCCCGACTTTGGTTAAGACTATTAACTTTTTAGCTAAAGATAGTTTTACTTTAGAAAAAATTGAAAGTACTGTAAGCAATATTTCTACCCAAAATATTGAAGGTGGTTATGGGAACGGGCAGGTGGTGCCGTAGGCGCCAAGTTAAAAGTGTAAAGTTATAAAGTTCATAAAGTAAAAGACATCCTAATTTTGGATGTCTTTTTTACTATTTACTACTTAGGTTATGGTACTATAAAGCCTCGAATGGTTTTGCTGCCATGAGGAATAAATCGAGTATTAACTTTGCCGAATTTTTCATAGTTCATTTCACTGACTGTAAAGCCCGATTCATTTACGCTTTCAATTAATGCTACGTGGCCAAAGCGTTTGCTGTCCGTGGTTACTACAATTGCTCCTGGTATAGCGTGGTTAATTGTAGTGGCGCCGGCGGCCCTGGCATTTGTAAGCCAAGCTTTGGCATTACCGCCCCAGGAAACGTGTACTTTGCTTGCTACATACCAAGTGCAGTAACCCCATGGGAATATATGCCCTGTGCCATAGTCTACGTCTTCCGGTTTTACTACGCCTTGTGGCTTTATTTTACCGTCACTTCTGCCTGTGGGGGTAGGTTTTGGCGCAGGGGGGGCGGGTACTACTCCTCCGGGTACAATTAAAACATCACCGCCTTGTATATCTTCTGCGCCTACAAGTCCGTTGTAGGCAATAATTTTGTCTAACAAGGTATTTGCGGAATTTTCCCTCGTTTGTGAACTTGAATTAAATTTTTCAGGATTGTATTTGTGAGCAATGTCAGGTAGCGTGTCATTGTCAGTGGCTTTTACTAAAATTCCGTCGGTGGGTAAAATAACTAAAAACCAGCCCGGTTTAATAGCCGTACTGGTTAATTTATTGGCCCACATAATAGTATTTTGTGAAATACCGTTATCGGCTGCGATTTTCTTTAGAGTATCACCTTCTTTGGTTTCGTAAACTTTAATTTGTTTAGCTAGCAGCTGGGTAACGCTATCCGGATTTGGCTGGACTATAGTGTCGTTAGAATAAACAAGGCCAGCGCCCGGATCTTCCTGGTTATAAATAGTGCTTGGGGTTAGCTCTACAAAGTCTTCTGCCTGCGCCTGTGGAACGATTGAGTTTTGTCCTAAAACCACGGTTTGAATGACAGACATTTTAGCGTAAAGTTTTCTGTTTATTTCTGGGCTTTGGGCTATAATTTTAGCCGCATGACTTTGGTCGGTATAACTTTGGTTGCCATGGAAAAAGTAAATATTCCAGACTGCTGCTAGTCCGGCAAGTGAAAATAAAACAAATTCAGAAGAAAATTTTAGCGCAACATCAACCGCGTTAAAATCTTTTAAACGACTGCTTGGAAAAGCATTAATGTGGAATTTTTTTAAATGGGGGAGCGTCTTTTTCCAAAAAAATAGAAAAAGGCCTCGGAAGTATTTGAGGTAAAATTGAACTTTTCTTACTAAACCAGCAATTTTTTCTCTAAAGTTTATAATAGTTTGCAAAGGATACCCGTGAATAATCCGCTAAGGCTTGGTACTGCAAAAAAAAGAAAAACCAAGCATTCAGCGGTTATTTTTAAGTAGCTAATCTATTATTTGAATTTTATCAGTTAGAGGCTTTTAAAAGCAAGAATTTTATACACAAAAAAGCCAATATTTGTTTTATTTAAGAGGAATAAAATTTAAAGTATCTTGTTAATGGGATAAAAGAGAATAGATAAAAACCTTAAAGATATTGGATACTATAGATGTTAGATATTGGTAAAACCGCTGAGCAATATCTTAATATCTAATATCCCAATATCTAATCCACGTAAGAGTTTTTGACATTTATTTCTTTGCTATAATACCTAAATGCTCGATCTATCTTCACTCAACAAAAAACAAAAAGAAGCCGTAGAAGCACCCCTTGGTGCGGTTTTAGTGTTAGCTGGTCCTGGCTCGGGAAAAACTAAAACATTAACGCACCGCATCGCCTATATTATTGAGAAGAAAATGGTTCACCCTTCAAATATTTTAGCTTTGACTTTTACTAACAAAGCTTCTAAGGAAATGCGAGAGCGTGTAGGCAAGCTTTTAACCAGACTGGTAGGTGCCAGTGAGCAATTGGTTATGGGCACTTTTCATTCGGTTTGTGTTAGGATTCTACGCAAAGAGATTTCAGCTTTGGGCTACGCGCCTGACTTTGTAATTTTTGACACCGACGACCAGCATAAAGTTTTAAAAGATATTTTAGAGGAGTTAAGAATAGACACAAAAAGACTCCCGGCATCTTTGTTTGGAGCATTAATATCACGTGCAAAAAACTTACTTCAATTGCCCTCTGAACTTAATATTGGCATAGAATCTCCACTTTCTGAGCAGCTAGCCGAAGTTTACGCGCGTTATCAGGACAGTTTGTACAAACAAAACGCCGTTGACTTTGACGACTTGCTTATGCTAACAGTTAAACTCTACGAAAATTTCCCTAAAGTTTTGGAAAAATACCAAAATCAGTTTAAGTATGTCTTGGTAGATGAATACCAAGACACTAATCCTGCGCAGTACGCCTTGCTTAGGCAGCTAACCCAGCACCACAACGTATTTGTAGTGGGTGACGACGCGCAAAGTATTTATGGTTTTAGAGGGAGTGATATACGTAATATTTTAAGCTTTGAGCAAGATTTCCCTGAAAGTTTAATTATTAAACTTGAGCAAAATTATCGCTCAAGTAAAAATATTTTAGAAGCCGCGCAAAAAGTTATAGAAATGAATCCCGAGCAGCGTAAAAAAACTTTATGGACAGAAAACCATCAGGGCGAAAAAATTACCCTTTATGAAGCAGAGAACGAAAGAGCGGAGGCAGAATTCATTGCCAAGAAAATGATCCAGCTTGCTTCGGGACAGAAAATAGAAGAGTTAGACTATCAGCCGGATGAAAACGCAGACCCAAGGGGGATGTCTATATTAGACAGGTTTTTAAAAGCGCGTAAAATGTACGGCTCAGCCAGCCTTAAAACTTTTAGGCCAAGCCTGTTACCGCAAATGCCTAAAAACCACGACTCTTTGAAAGAATTTTGTATACTTTATAGAACTCACGCCCAAAGTAGAGCAATTGAAGAAGTCTTAATAGAGAGCGGTATACCTTATGTTATAGTTGGGGGACTTAAATTTTACGAGCGCAAAGAAATAAAAGATATGCTTTGCTATTTACGCGTATGCGTAAATTTTCGCGATTTGGTTTCTTTAAAAAGAATTATAAATGAACCTGCGCGGGGAATAGGCGACAAGTCTTACCAAATAATTCGGGATTTTGTTCTAGATACAGCTGCAAATTTCCCGGACATAAAACTTCCAGATTTTAGGTTAAAACTTGCTAATATTCAGCTTTCACCCAAGCAGTGGCAAAGCGCCCAAGATTTTTTTACCACACTTGAGGAAATTGTTAATACGCCCGAAAATACCGACCTAGCCGCGCTTATAAGAAAAGTTGCCAGGCGCACGGGTTATGAAAAATCTGTGCGTGACGGTAGCGAACAAGGCGAGAGCCGTTGGGAAAACGTGGAAGAGCTTATGACAGTGGCCAATAAGTTTAAAAATCAGCCTTGGCGGGAAGCAACCACATCGCTACTCGAAGAAGTAGCTCTATTATCGGAGATTGATCAAAAGGACGAAAGTAAGGACGCGGTTACGCTTATGACGCTTCATTCTGCCAAAGGCCTTGAGTTTGACAATGTATTTTTTGTAGGTCTTGAAGAAGGTATTTTGCCACACTCGCGCTCTTTAGTAGACACCAGTCAGCTTTCCGAAGAAATTCGTCTTGCCTATGTCGGTTTGACCCGCGCGAGAAAGCGGCTATACTTAGTCTATGCCGCAACCAGAAGAATTTACGGCGATACCAGAGTTAGCCAGCCTTCGCGCATTTTGAAAGTTTTGCCAAAAGACAACGTAGACTTCGTTGGGGTTAGTAAAGATTTTTTCCACGAGCCCGAAGAGGGGGAGCTGGTGGTGGAGCAGACGAATTTTGAATGACAAGAATTGTTCCGAAATCTTTTAAATCATGTCAATCTTTTAAATCTATTTATGGATATTGAACAACTTAAAATTTTAATGCGCAACAACAAAATTCGTCCCAACTTTACATATGGGCAGAATTTTTTGGTGGACGACGAGGTTTTAAATGAAATTGTTGAGGCGGCGGAAGTAACACCAGCTGACACTGTTTTAGAAATTGGTCCGGGCATAGGCAACCTAACCAGGCTTTTGTGCGAAAGAGCGGGGTTTGTTTTAAGCGTGGAAAAAGACCCGCAGTTTCAGCAAATACTTTACAACATAAAAAAAGACAATCGTGAAAATTTCCGTTACGAAATTGCCGACGCCCTGACCTTTGACTATCAGGCGGCTTTAAATGAATTCACTCAGCGACCAATCCGCGTTCCTATCAGCGATAGTTCAGCGGCTTATAAAGTTGTCGCCAACATCCCGTACTACATAACCGGAAAAATTCTGCAGATGTTCTTAAATGCAAAACATAAGCCGACTGAGATTGTGGTGCTGACCCAAAAAGAAGTTGCGCAGAACGTAATTGCCAAGGCAGGGGATTTTTCTATACTCGCAATTTCTGTACAACTTTTTGGGCTTCCTTCGATTGTAAAAATTGTACCGGCCAAAAGTTTTTATCCGGCTCCTAAAGTAGACAGCGCAATTTTAAAAATTAAATTATTTGATAAGCCAAAATATAAATTACAAGACGAAAAAAAGTTTTTTAAAATTGTAAAAGCTTGCTTTGCCGGAAAAAGAAAACAGCTGCACAATACTTTAACTTCTAACCTAAAACTTCCAAAAGAAAAAGTTTTGGAAGTTTTAACTGAGCTGAAAATAAATCCAAGCGCAAGGCCTCAGGAACTAAGTATAGAAAAGTGGATTGAACTAAGCGAGGCAATTGACAAGAATGACCAAGATTGACACGAATGACAAGAATTAAAAATCTTGTCATTCTTTTAAATCATTTAATTCTTGTCAATCACTCTACACTGTCTCCAATTTTAATTTCGTTCTCCCTGCTCCACCCTGCATTTACCTCAAGCACCATATCTACATCAGTCGGAGGAGAGTAGGTTGGTAAAACATCGCCGGCAGATTTTGGAGCGGGTACGTTGTTGGTTATGCCAACAACTTTTTTATTTGCTATCCAAATTAAGTCTAAATCAAAGTTCATATCTTTCATCCAAAATTTCGGTTTACTGAAATTTTGTCCCGAGCTTGTCGAGGGGCTTTCTTGTATTTTATATAATGTTCTAAAATCAAAAAGCATTCCTTCATCAACGTCTAATTTATTTCTGCCCGACAAACCTTGAGCCATTTCGTTTGGAGTTTTTACTATCTGTACATTAAGTTTTTTGCTTCCGACAAAAATAATTTTGTTATACAAAGTTTGAGCTTCTATATTTTTTTGTGTTTCGGTTTTTGGTTGTTTTACATTTGCAGCAGGGGATTGTGTTTGGCATCCGGCACAGATCAAAACAACGCAAATTACCTGCGCCATCTTTCTGAATCTAAGTATCTGCGATTTGGTCTTGCAAAAATTCATAGAGTGTGCTATAATTATATCAGATAAGTTAAAAAGCTTATTGAAACAAAAAGCAAAACCATTTAAATATTGAAATTCGCAGAAATCCTTTTAGTTTTGGGTAATTTTCCCAAGGCTAGTTTTGATTATCTTTTTATGTCAGCCAAAGAAAACAAAACAAAACAACATTTTCATTTTGGTCACTTAAGTTTAATAGCCGGTTCTGTGGCAGTAATTCTTTTAATTTCCTGGTTTAAAGGCGGTTTTAGTTTTGAAAAAAAACAAGTTTCTATTTCCAAAAACTATAGTTACGAGCAGGCACAATTAGACGCGGCAAAACAAACTTTGTCATCTTCGGGGTTAAGCCAAAAAGAGCAAGAAACTCAGCTTGCATTGCTTGACCCAAACTTTTTGGAAGGCTCGGTGCTCGGAAGCTCAACAGGTACTTTAAATACAATTTTTTCAGATGAAGCAACTCCAATTCCCCAGGAGATTTTGAATATTATGCCGGTGTTAACAACAACTGATAACACTAAAGAAGGCGTATTAAATTATTTACAAAATTTTACCGAAACTGAATATATAAATGACGTTGCGAGTATTTTGGTTTCCTTAGGGAGTAGTTCAGCCGAAGATTACAAAGAGGTTCCAAATAAAGTTGATGTTTTAGTTAAAGCTTTACTTGCACTTGAGGTGCCGTCTGACTTAGCGAATTATCATAGGCTTAAATTGCTTTATTACGCTGAGTTACGAGATTTGGCAAATGTGAATTTAGGTTTAAATAAGGATTTAGATTTAGACATAATCAGCCAACAAATTTTTTCTGTAAGCGAAGCTTTAAATTTAGAAAAACAAAAAATTTCTAGCAAATATCAAATTAGTTTATGACTTTAGGTTTAAGAAAAAAAATTTCCGCTTTTCTTGTCGCTTTGACAATTTTTGTTGTACCTGTTAGTCAGGCTCAGGCGGTTTGGCCGGTGAGCGACTGGCTTGGACATGTTCTGCAGGGTTTGCAGACTGCGGCTCAATATGTTTCAAATCTTAGTACTGGCGTGCCTGGATTTGGAGGAGCCACTAGAACCGCGGTTAACGCGGGCAAGCAACCTTGTGTTGGTATAAAAGCGGCCTTTGATCTTGCTTCTGCGGCAGACGCAGTGCCTGGGCTTGATATTATTGCGGCAGATGCGGGACAAGTTACAAAACTTTCCATAAAAATTTCTACCCTTAACGGGATTAGGACATGCTTTAGGTTAATTCTTACTGCTCTAAATACTGGCGCAGCCGCCGCGGATATTGCAGGAGGTCTTCAGGCAATAGAGGTTATAAACGCAAACGAGATGGACTTAGGAGCCGAAATAAGAAGTTTAGATAAACGTATAGATGATTTAATAGAATTACGACGTCAGGCGACGAAAAGAATGTGGGAAGGTGTTGCAACAAGAATATTTTTAACGGCTCAAAGTAGGTTAGTTACTACTTTGATAAATAAATTAATTGCAAAATACAAGATTGGTAATTATTTGCAGTATGCTGACGCACTTGCTACCCAAGTTTATAATATAGATTTTGCGAAAAAAAATTATCCCGATCAAATGGATCAGGCTATACTTAAGTCTATTGGAGGCGCTACCTCTTTTAGTTTTAATGTTTCGCCGCAAATTCGAGCCAAAGCCAGACAAAATATCGGCGTAGATTTTAGAACGCTCGATGTTAATGACCCGAATTTTTTCGCAAAAATGTCTGTAGTCGGAGCGGGTCCGAGTGACCCTTTTGTGTTAAACGCTTTTTACGCAAGTGTAAACGACGGTTTGCAAGCAACCGGAAGAGACGCCGCGAGAATGGAATTAGCTCAAAACCAGGGCATAATGTCTTTACGCAACTGTCAGGGCATTGTTCAGCAGGAAATTGATTTTGACAGGCAATGGCAAACTTTGGTGCAGGATGTACAAGTAAAAGATAATGCTTTAAATAATTTGCTTCAGCAACAAGCGGTTAGTCCGAATTTAGTTTCTGAGGCGGATTTAAAAATTGCGGATGACGCATTAAAGTTAGCCGTAGAAAAAATGCAAAGCTTTCCACAGCGAAACGGCAACGTTTATGTGAAGCGCTGTCAGGATATAGCAAACCCCGGGGCCTCAATTAGCAACTCTATAAGCGCGTATTTGCAGTCACATCTAACCGCTGCAAACAGCACAGATCAAAAAAATATGCCGTTTATTGCTAAGTTTGCGGAGGTTGTGGCTACTAACTTTATTGACCGAGTAATTCAGCACCAAATTGGTGGCGGTTCAAGAATGCTCAGTGGCAGCGGTTTTACTGAAATCGATATCCCGGTAAATTCCTATATTACTCCGAGCACAACCGCTAGGACTTTGGTTTCTGCTGAAAACGTCAGTTTAAACAGAGCGCTTATTTTTAACGCGGTAATTGCTCCTTTGCCCGGACAGGTTACCTTGGATTGGAATGCTAATTCATATGAAAATTTTGACAGAGTTTCTATAACAGCAGCAGGGTTTAAATATGACAGTCGTTCGGCTGTGGGTAATATAACCGTAACTGCGCCGTCTAATTCTTTGTTCACAATAACTGCTTATGACGTGCAAGGGCAAATTATTGGCACTACCAATGTAACATCTCCGGTGGTGACTACTGCCGGGATTAATTTGCCTACAGGCGGAGGGTTGGAATCCTTAATTCAATTGTCCGGTCAGGCTCAGGGGACGCTCGAAGGGCAGGGAATAATTCCGCCTAATCCACCACCGTCAACTACTCCAACAAATTTAACGCCTGACGGTATGTTAATTACCTGGGAAAGCAATGGTGCGAGCGGTACAGATACTCAAGGTCGAACTTGGATAATCGATGCTAATGGACAGTTAATTCAAACCGGAGGTGGGGGAGTGCAAGGCGCTTTTATAAAAAGGAATTTAGTGGATGCTCGGGGTAGCGTAAATAATTATGTAATACAAATAAGATAAAATAAAAAACAAAATAAAAACTCTTCCAAAAAAATTGGAAGAGTTTTTATTTTGCACAAATTTTGTATTTGTCTTTGTTAATAAAACGGGTATTATAGGCTTAGTTGACAGGAATTGTTGTTTTGATATTATTAGCTTAATTTAGAGAATATATTAAATATGCTCTTAAACCACAAACAAAATTAAAACCTTAAAAAAACCGCCATTTGGCGGGTTTACTTTTTAAGCAAAAAGGATAATTTATGACAAAAAAACAAATATATTTGATCAATTTTTCTATTTTAATATGTGCTTATATTATCCCATTGATGTATTTTAGGAATAACACTGACCCAAGGATTCAGGATACATTACAAAAAATAGTTTTTACAATTTTGTTTATTGGCAGCGGGCTTTTAGTTTTTATTAACAGTAAAAACAAAAAAAAATATCAGAATTATAAAAATATTTTTATTACTTTTCAAGTAATTGGTTTTTTGGGGTTGGCGTATGCTGTGGGTGCTTTATATTTAATTTTTTCTTTTAGTCATGGAATTGGATAGTAATTAATATCATAAATTATTTATGAACAAAATTCCTTGGAGGCTTAGTTTTTTTATACTAGCCTCTTTTTTTGTATTTGCGCATACTGCTAGTGCTAAAGTTGTGCTTGAACAAAATGAGTATACTACGGAAATGAATTTTGCGTTTCCTACAACTCAGTATTTTGGCATAAACCCTTCGCCCTTAGACGGCGCAACAGGCAAATTAAAGCAAATAACTTTAAAAGTAAGTACAGACTGGAGTGTGCCTAACTTGTATCCCGATGAACGCTTTGTTTTGGGGTTTGCGGACGAAAACAATAATTTTTACGGCTCTAATTGGCACTATGGAAGAGAATTTGCAAATAATTACGAAGAAATAAGGGACGTTGTTTTTACTTTTTCTGGAGACAGCGCAATAGATCTTTCTGTGCACAAAATTCGCTATTTATTTATTTTCTCTCCGGACCATAGCAACAATATTGCATATAGAATATCTGTTTACGGCAAACCGGGTGAAAATTTTGCGGGCAACAGTTTTATACGCGACTCTTCTGGAAATGTTTTTAAAGCAAGACTTTATATAAAAATTGAAACCGACGAAGCGAAAACCCAGGTGTTGTTCGTTCCTGGTTTGTTAGGTACAGAGATAAATAAAGAAAATGATAGGTTGTGGTTGGATTTGCAGCGATCGGTACTTGATATCGGAGATGAATTTATGGATGACCTACAGTTTAAAGTAGATGTTTCTCCTATTAACTCCGGCTTGAACAAAACAGACGTTATAAAAAAAGAGACTGCAAATTTATTACTCGGCAAAGTAACTGTTTTTGACTACTCTGAAAGTTTGGTGAAAGAGTTTGATGATCAGGGTTACACCGAAAATCAAGACTTTTTTACTTTTCCTTATGATTGGAGGTATGGTGCTAGTGGTTTAATTTATCAGCAAGGAGCCACTACTACTAACTCAGAGTTGTTGAAAAAGAAAATTGATGATATTTTAGATCAAACAAAGAGTGAAAAAGTAGACGTTATAGTTCATAGTACAGGCGGGCTTTTGATTAAAAAATATGTAATGGACCACCCGTTAGACAATCATGTTGGTAAGGCAGTTATGGTGGGTGTGCCAAATTTAGGCGCGCCTAAAGCAGCACAAGTTTTGGTAGAAGGAGACGACTTTGGAGTTATGGGTTTGGATATAAAAGAAATGAAAAAAATTTCCCAAAATATTCCGGTTACCTATGAGTTAGCTCCAAACCAGACTTATGCAAATGTAAATGGAAGTTTTTATAGAGTTATAACTGACAAGTGGTTAAACCAACCAACATTTAAAGACCTTAGCTATACTGAAACTTGGGAAAGATTAACTCAAAATTTTGGCGCAAATAGTAAGGCTCTAACTAATTCCCAAAATTTACAAACGCCTGAGTTTGCAACTTTTGACATGCGAACCGCTGGGGTAGATGTATATAACATTGTTGGTTGCAAGTCCGGCACTATTGGAAAGGTTAAAGAAAGAGACTCTATTAATTTTAATGGCAATAAATATATTTCCTTTGACCAGCCAGATGAAATTGCTGGCGACGGCACAGTACCTTTTGAAAGTGCAGACAGTATAGTAGCTGACGAGTACCACAGATTTTACGCAACCAAAGCCGACCACGGTAAAATGCCATCCTTAGACGGAATTCGCCAGCAAATTGTAAATATTATTACTGGCAGTAATTTAACCACTGGCAGTAGCATAATTACTCGCCAAAAGCTTTTGGAGAATCCTAAAAAATGCGAAATTTATGGGAAGCACATAAAAATTTTGAGCCCGCTTAATATAGAAGTTACAGACCAAAATGGGAAACGTTTGGGTTTTGCGGAAGACGGAAGTTTACAAAAAGATATTCCGGGCGCAGACTTTAATGTTTTTGGTGACCATAAATTTGTATTTTTACCCGAAGGTGAAGGCGAGACCTACCAAATAAATTTAAAAGGCACAGGGCAGGGAAACTTTACTTTAGGTATAAGTAATGTAGATGGTGGCCAGGTTTTAGGAAGCATAAATTTTGTAAATTTGCCGGTAAGTTCAACTACAATAGGAACCTTAGATTTGTATGCCGAGCAGCCTACTTTAAATTTAGACACAGATGGCAACGGCACAATTGACCAGACTATTTTACCTTCGTCTATTTTAGACGCAAATGAGTCGCAGGATTTAATTCCGCCGGTTTCTAGTTCAACTTTAAGTGGTTTAATGGGTAAGGAAGGGTTTTTTAGAAGTAATGTGAGTTTAACATTAAGCGCGGAAGACATGGTTGTGCCTGGACATGAAAACGAAACCTCGGGCGTTTTAAGTATTCAATATAGTTTAGACGGACAAGGTTATCAAATTTATAGTACAGCTACGCCCATAAATATTACACAAGAAGGTACACACGAAATTAGTTTTTTTGTAACCGACAAAGCGGGCAATAGCGAACAGCCAAAAACAATTAGTTTTGTAATAGACAAAACCGCGCCGGAAATAAACTTTCAATTTAACCTAAATTCAAAAGATTTGGAATTTACCGCTATAGACGCGCTAGCGGCCACGTCATCTACCGTTAGTATTTTAGACAATGGCGATGTTATAACAGTAAAAGATTCGGCCGGTAACCAAACTATTTTAACTTTGAAAGATAAAAATAGGAAAAAAGCTTTGAAGGCTGAAATAAAGTCGCTTTCTTACAACGGGCAAGCGGCAGATATTTCTAAAACCGCGCTTAAATTTAATTGGGAGCTGGACAAAACCGGCGGACTTAAGCATTTAGAGCAACTTGTTAAATCTAAAAAAGATTTCAAGATTGAGGCTGAATATGAAAAAGGAATAACTAAGCTTGAAGGTAAAGACCAGAGTGGAAAAATAAAACAAATTCTAAACGACTTAGTTTTACTTAAAGTTTTTACGAACAAAGGGGATTTTGATTGGGGGTATTAAATTGTCTGAGACAGGCAGCCTTTAATTCTAAGAAGTTGATTTTTTATTATCAAAATCCGGTAGGCCGAGCGATTTCTTACTAAGGGAACCTAACTGACTAACAGTTTAGGAGATTTTTACAAACCTAAGCAAAAAATTAATTTACTATTTTAAAGCAATCTTAATTTGTTTTAAATTTGTTGCTAAAAAGTCGCATATGTGACTTTTTAGCAACAAAAGTTGGTTGAGGCGGCTTTTAAAAATTGTGCTAGTTTAATTGTGGTAAACTTTACACGGTTTTAGGATTTAAGAAAGATTTAACGTTGAGTCAATTTTTTAAGTTGCGTGGACAGACTATAGGAATAAGTCCGCCTTTTTGGTTAATTTAGCTTTTATGAAACTATAAAACAGCGATGTTATTTTTAAAGCTGTTTGTTTTTGTCCACAACCCTAACAGTTTTGCGATTTTAAGGTTTTTGTGGTATAATTTTTGTAAGTTTATACACATAAATACTCAAAAACTTTAACATTTTCGTGTTATTTTTGAAACAAAAAGAAACAAATAAAAAAGGGTTTAATTTAAAGCGCAAACCTTGGGCTTTTTTGCTATTTTTCATTATAGTCGAGCTAGTTTTAAACTTAAATATTTATAATGCGAATGCGCAACAATCTGCGGCTAGTCAGAGCGGAGATACTAATGTTGGTAAATGGTATACAAACCAAAGTATTGTGCTTAGAACAGAAACCGACATAGCTGGTTCTGATGGTGTTTGGAAAGAAAATGCAAATTTTATAAGAATTGGAAATGAATCTAGTAGTGGGTATAAGGTTCGTTTAAAAATATTCTTAGAAAGTCCAAGCCAGCTAACTTTTGCCCCAAACCAATGGGTTGGAAACCCTCAGCGTGACTCAATACGCGGCAGGGATAGGAATTTGGGTTTTACAGACAATTTTTACGGACTTGTTGGTTATGGTGGTTTTGTTTTGGGTGAAGGAAATAGTTATTGTCATGAAATAAACATAGCAAAATTCGTCTGGAACGAAGGTAGTTTGATTAATATTTGTGAACAAAAAAAAGGTAGCAACCCATGGCAAGGCTATTTAAGAGCGGATTTCCCCCAGCTAAAAGACCCGGTTAGTGGCCAAACCAGAACTGTTGTAAAGTCCGGTGAACTTTTGGGTAAGATTGAATTTTCATTTAAAAATTCCGAGCTTAAAAGTACCGGGATGGACAAGCCTGGTATATATAAAATAGAAAGTTGGCCTCATTTAATTATTAACACCGGTGACACCGGTATTATTGAGCAGTTAGCAGTAGGATTTATTGAAACTCAAGGGATGATTCAAGGCGCTAAGGTTGTTCAGGGCGCTGGAAGCTTGTCTTTGTCTTTAGCAGAAAAAATCAAAAAAGGTGTATTAAGTTTGCCAGATGCAATATCACAGGTTAAAGCAAAATTGTTAGCGAACGGAGCTACGGCTACCGAAGCAGAACATGTTGCGGAAGGTATGGTTAAAGGTAGTCAGGTTCTTTACGATGCATATGGGACTAAGCTAACACAAGAAGCAGTTGAAAAAAGTACTAATGTTATTATAGAAAGTGCAATTGGTAAAGGGTCTAGAGCCATAGATTTAATGTCTGCTGCAGCTCAAGAAACTGTCGGAAGCGCTGTTGCTAACGGTGGTTCGCAGGCAGTGGGAGCGTTGGAGCCTGCTCTTCAGACAACAGCGCAAGTTGTTGAGTCTAAACTTGCGGCTTCTGGGGTAGAAAAAGTTGCGGCTAAAACGGCTGCTCAAGGGGCTTTTAAAACAGTTTTAAAAAACGGCCTAAAATTTGTAAGTCTGGCGGGGTGGATTTATACTTTTACAGAAATTGGTCTATATGCTACCAGTTTTACTAACGAACAAGTGCCTTGGTATACCACAAATAAACATTTGTTAGGAGTTCAAGTATACGACACAGAAAAAGAGGCGCAAGATCATAAAGACGACCCTCAACCAAACGATATTCCACCGCCAGAAACTAAAACAGGAGCAGGGCAAGCAATAGGCGGAACAGGAAGTCCTATTTTAGGGTTTTTAAACCAACTTATTAATGCAATAGTTGGGCTTTTGCAGGAGTTAATTTATTTAGTTTTTTACTATTTTATTGCGCCAATTATTCAGGCAATGCTGAATATTCGGACATATACCGACGTGTTTGCCGCGGTTATTTATCCGGGTTGGGAAGTTGTAAGAAATGTATGTAATATTTTGTTTATTGTGGCGCTTATTGCTATTGGGCTTGGGACGTTGTTTAGGGTAGAAAGTTACCAGTACAAACATTTGCTGGTGGACTTAATTATTGCCGCATTGTTGGTTAATTTTAGTTTGGTTATTGCCCAGGCGGTGTTAGGTGTGGCGGATACTGTGCAAAGCCAGTTTTTGCCTAACAACGTAGAAGTTATACGTTCTTTGGCTAGGGACTTAATGGCAGGGTGGAAAAATTTAACTTGGGATTTTGCCGGAACCGGATATTTTAGTAACACAATTCAGCCCCTGTTTGCTTTAGCCTTGTCTATAGGTAGTTTTGTTGTGTTTTCCGCACTTGCTGGTTTTTTGGTTGTACGAATAGTTATGCTTTGGGTTTTGCTTATGCTTAGTCCACTTGCATATGCAATGCGGGTTTTGCCAACTACCAAGAGTTATGCCGCTAAGTGGTGGGGAGAATTTTTAAAGTATGCATTTTTTACGCCAATAATTGCCTTTTTCCTAAATATGGCTGCGGTTATAAACAACCAATACAATGCCGCGTTTAACGGCAACGGTTCGGTCTTACAAAAACTTATAGACGACCCAAGTTTAGTTGGAAATTCCAGCCTTGCAGCGTTTGTATTTAGAGTCGGCAGCAACGTAATTATTTTAGTCTTCCTGGTTATAGCTATAAAAGCCGCAGAACAAGCCGGCGTCTTTGGTGCTGACGTGGTAGCCAAAGCCGCCAAAGGCGGTATGATGGCGCCGCTTAAAGCTTTGGGTACAGACGGCCTTATTGGCGGTTATGCTGCTAGAAAGTGGAATGAATATACAGCCAACAAAATTAGAGGCCATGACAGAAAAGTAAGCTTTGGAAGAGGCTTGCTGTTTGCGGCGGCTAACCCTATGGCTTTTGCCAAAGGCTTAAAAAAGCGCAGGGAAGAACTTGAGCATGCGGCACAGGCAAAGGCAGAAGCCGCAGGTTTAGAAGTTGCTGAACAAAGGTTTTCAACTCCTAAAGCATTTTTTCAGGGCGGTAAGAAAATTTTCCCTAGAGTGCTTGCTCATGAAAAACATGAAGAAGACGAATGGGCAAAGCAGTATATGAATATGTCCAGGGAAAACGTGGCTAGAACAGCGCACGAAGTTTTTCAAATGGCTGACAACGACGAAGGCTTAGCTGCAAAAAGAGGTATTATAAAAGTTGCTATGGCTAAAGGCTATATAGACGACATTATTATGGAAGCTTCCAATAACGAAGAAGGAAAGAAAATGATAGCCGCCATGAAAGCTAAAAAATTAATAAATGCGGCAGAAGATATACAAAAAGACGCAGACGGAAACGATGTACTACAGTATAACAGCCGTACTAGAAGAGCTTTGTACAAGCTTATGTTTGGTGTGGATAGTCATGGTAATTTAAAAGACCATGCCGGGGCTAGGTTAATAACAGAAGAAGGTGAAAAAGAAGGTATGGATACCGGTCACTTGGAATATATGTCCGATATGTATTTTAATGTTAAAACAGGACACTATGAATTTTATGAAATGAATGAAGATGCCTCAAAGCCTAATTACTTAATAAGTAAAGGGTTTGAAGCAATGGCTGGTGCTGAAATTGCCAAAAGAAATTCACGTACTCAGGCTGGTATTGCCTGGCACTCTTTAATGAGTTCAGACGGAAAACAGCTTTATGCAGGAGTTTATAACAAAGTGGCAAAAGCTTTTTCTGAAAACCCAACTTTCATGCAAGAAAGAAGCGCAAATATGCTCATGACGGGTTCAACTACGGACGCTGATATTAAGCCCATACTTGAAAAATATAAGCAAACCGGGGTTTTAGAGGTTGATCAAGTTACCGCAGACAGAATAAAGAAAATGGCAGAAGAGAATGAGCAAGGGCTTATGGGTGTATTTTCTAGGTTTTTAAATGACGCGGGTCCGCA
>CAZAED010000021.1:20017-23834 GCA_964484145.1 uncultured Candidatus Saccharibacteria bacterium
GTATTCAACAAAAGCCGGTGATAAAGCTTCTGAGCAAACCTTTAATAATTTAACAGGAGAAGGTTCCACCATTAAAATTTCTAAAATAGACGCAGAAAAAGCTACAACAGCTTTAGAAAGTTTTGATGTCTCCGTAAATATTCCCGAATTTGAAAACTTGGTCACCACAATTCAGGCCGCTGGAATACCTAATATAAGCCGAAACGATGCTGTAAAAATTAGCGGCCAGTACATGCAAAATTTGATAAAGAATAGATTAAAGAAAATTGATATATCAAACAAGACTGATTTTTTGACAGCCTCTACAAATATAGCGGCTGTGGAAACTGCGTTATCGCCGCAGGAAATTGGTAGGTTTAACGACGTTATAAATGAAGCTGTGCAAAAGGGTTTGTCTAAAGCCTCTACATTTGCTGCTTCGGATGCAGTTAATAGAACCGCAGCTATAAGAGATGCTGTAAAAAAAGCGCTTAACGACAAAGACTTGCACAAAGAAATGGGCGGAATAGATTTGAGCGCAACATTTAATGCTGACGAATTTGCAAATAATGTTTATGCGAAAGTAAAATAAATTTTATGAAAGGTTCATTTACCAGCATATTAAATAGTTTACAGCCAGCCAATATTTTTGAGCCTGAGGTTTTTTCGCAAATAAAGTACCAGGCCTATTTTTTAATGGAAAATAAAGATATAGATGAAGCCGCAAATTTTGCCAGAGACTTGCAAAATATTTTAAGCGAAACAAACCCTCAAAATGAAAAAGAGAATAATCAGCTCAACGTTTTATTTTTCTTTCTGTACCGTTTAAAACTTTTTGCTTTTCCAAACTTAAACCAGCAAGAGCAGGTAGATATATTTAAGCACGAAATTTTGCCTATAATGTCGTTTAAGCTGGACATTAAAGAAGCAATTTTAAATTACACAAAAGTATTAAACGACCCGGAAAATTTTAAGAAAGTAACACAAAACTTCTTGTTTGCTCTAACTGAAAATGACTCCATGTTAGGAGATAGCAAAAATTTTGCAAAGGTAAAATTTTCCGGAAAAATTAAAGACTGGTTAATGGAGTACAGACAAAGCTTGGCAAGTAAAGGGGCAGAAATTCAGGATTTTGGCACGTTTCATGTTTTAAATTTTCTTAATACAAACCAAAATGTTAAATTTTTAAGCAAAGAAGAAATTGAAACCTTAAAGGAATTATTTGAGTTGTATAATTGGTTAAATGACCCAATTGTTTATATTGAAAAAGAAAATACTCAAAGCGTAAGTAATTTTTTAATAAAACAAAAATTTACACTACCCCAACAAAATTTTGCGCCAGATATTAAAACAGAGCCAAAAAATATAGTATTACCTAGCCCGGTAAAAAAAATAGATATTAATGAAATATTAAGCAAAGGTAGTGGGGTGAGGCTCGGAAATCAGCAAGATACTGGAAATTCGAAATTAGAAATTGGGAAACTTAAAAATGCAGAAGATATTGGGAAATTGGAAATTGGAGAGCAGGGGCAGAGAATTCCGCCGGTGGTGCCGGCAAAACAAGTTACAAGTGAAAGTGCAGAAAGGACAAATAGGACGAATTTGACCCCAGCACCATTCGGTGCGGGGCAGGCAGATAGGGCAAATACGACCGAAGACTTAAATCAAATAAGATTAGAGATAGAAAAGAAAAAACAAATGGCGCAGGCGCAAATAGACAAGAGGCTGGAGAGTTTGAAGAATAGGAAGGGAAACAATTAACGATTGACAATTGACGATTAACTCACGCAGTAAGACTGAAAGAAAAAATAAACAAACAAAATGAATTTAGAGTTAGTGCAAAAATTAAGACAGCTCATAGCAAGTTCGAGCATATTAAACCCAAACGAAAAGCAAGAATGGGACGCGCTTTTGGAATTGATGAATGACAAGCAGATGCGAGAGCTGGAAAATATCCTAAGTGAAAAGTTATCCTCCTCCGCCAAGGCTGCGGCGGACAAGAATGTAGAAAGTGTAAAGCCTCAAACTGCTAAACCTCTGGGCGGGATATCTGTAGTCTCTAAACCAGTTGAGCAGCAGCCTGTTAAACAGAACGCTACTGTACAAATGCAGGTTAAGCCGGCATTGCCGTTTAAAATTGAACCAGTAAAGCCAAAAGAAGAAGAAAAACCACAAAACAATTTTGCTAAGCCGGCGCTTGGCCATATAATTAATTTGCCAAAATTTGGGGCGCCTCAAAATTTGCTAGCCAAGCAACCGAATGTGGGTGTAAATCAAGCTCAGTCTAATGCGGGCAAAGCTACGTTCTTACAAAAATTAAAAGCCATTTTAAAAGAGCCGGAGTTGCCGGCAGGACAAAAAGAAGCTTTGCTTTCGGTTGGAACACCCGACACTAAAACTAGTTCAGAATTAAAAGCTGTAGCAGCGGTTAAACCGGTTGAACGTACTGGGTTGTTTGTTTTAAAAACCAATAACTTAAAACAAACCGCGCCGCCAGCTGTTCCATTGCCGCCAAAGAAAGAAATACAAACTACTAATGTAGATACTCCGGAAAAACCAAAAGTTTTGGAGCCGGCCTTTATTAAACAAGCTGACAGGGAAGCAGTGGCAAAACTTTTAAGTCAAAAAGAAAGTTTAAAGCCTCAAATACCCCAGCAAAAAAATCCAAAAACTCAAACGGTTGAAGAAGTTTTGCAGAAACAGGCGTCTAAAACGGCTGACCCTAAAGGCTTGGAAAAATGGCCGGATCAATACAATATTAAACAAGACCCCCACAAAGTTGATGCCTCGCAGTATGTCCAAAAATCCCAGAATCCCGCTTTATCTAAAGCTTCTGCCGGAGCTGCTAAAACCCTTAATGTGGACGTACATGAACCTAAAGATTTAGAAAAATTGGAAACTTCTTGGCTAGACGAGACTTCAGTTAAAAAATTTAAGGACTTGGTTAAACATTTTGGAAATTACGAAGTAATGCGGTATTTAGAAAAAAGCCCTCTATATAAAGCATACTTGTTAACCGGAAGCCAAATTTTGCAGGACGCATCTACTTTTGAAGCTGAAAGCAAAAAGAATCCGCAGTTATTGGACAAAGAGAGCTTTGAAAAAACAGCAGATTTACTTCGGGTTATTCAGGCCGAGTGAGTAGAATAGGTCAAATAGGACGAATAAGACATATAGAATTAAGACTTATGGGACGAATAAGTCCTGTGGTATAATGAATTATGCAATATCCAGTTCCGCAATTTACGGACGTTGAAGACAAAATAATAGGCCCATTAACTTTAAAGCAGTTCGGCATTATTTTTGGAGCCGGAGTAGTAGTTTTTTTAGGTTACTCGGCTTCGGGTAAAAATTTAATTGTTTTAATTGTTTTGGGGCTAATTTTCGGCATTCCGGCTATGGCTTTAGCCTTTGTGCCGTATAATGGTAGGCCAATTTATAATAGCCTGGGACGAATTTTTAGTTTTATTACCTCTGACAAGCAATTAATTTTTCACAAAGAAATTTACACTATAAATAGCCAAAGTAAACTAAAAAATGCGGAAATAAGCGCAAGCGTGGCAGAAAACCCCGAAACAAAAAAAGACCCCCAAGTAAGACTAAAAGAAGTAAGGGAAATGCTCCAGAAGAACGATGCGGAAGAAAAGGAATTGGTGGGGAAAATAAAGTAAGACATTTGACATTTAACCATTAACATTTGACATGCCTGATACAGATAAAAAATTTCGTTTTAGAAAATTCCCAGTTTATAAAGATTCAAGGAAGTTTATTTCTGAATTGAAAAAGTTTGCGAGGGGAAAGTTCCCAAAACATGAAACTTACAGTTTGCTAGACCAAT
>CAZAED010000022.1:0-23665 GCA_964484145.1 uncultured Candidatus Saccharibacteria bacterium
GTCTTAGGCACGCCGCCAGCGTTCATCCTGAGCCAGGATCAAACTCTTAATAAAACTAAAATAATTCTATAGCGTCCTACTAAAAAGCGGGACAGAACTTAAAATAGTTGTTTGATCTGTCTTAAAAGACAAACCTCCCTGTACCGGAAATCATCGAAGATGATGACTGGTTCAGGGTTGGCGATAGATTTATTTTTGTAAAATGCAAATCTACCAAAACATTTTTCTGTTATTCACAGAGAGTCATTGAACTCAATAAAATTGACGCAAACCGCATCCCCTTTAACAGGGACGCGATGGTTTTGTACAATGTAAATACCGGGAAAGGTATTTACATTTTCTAGTCACTATTTAACTGTTAAGGTGCATTCCGCATTAATCGCGGATAGCTAGGCAGATAATTTACTTTTTTCTGCATACCTATCCAAGATTATAAAGTCAATTTTAGCGAACAAAAAACACATCTGACCAATGCAGATAGTGTTCATATCTTGGGGACAAGCCCCAAGCTCTTATAATTAGCCAATTTTTGGCTTACATAAGAGTAAAGTTGAACAAGTGTGTTATGCCGTTTTTAAACTTTAAGATTTACTTTTTAAATCCTTAGCTATTATAAATGGTTTTTAAAAGGGTGTCAAGAGAAAAAATGTTAATCCAATAACCTAAGATAACCATACAGAGCGAAGCGAAGTATCCCTTAAATTTCAAGATAATCCGTAAGCAAAGGGATTCCTCACTGCGTTCGGAATGGAGTTATCTGACTCACCAAAAAAAAACGCCGCCGGATGCCTGTAATCCGGCGGAAAATAATGCGTTACGCAACATGTGCGTAAATAGATGGTTGTACGGTAGCGGCCCCAAATAATACAGGCAAGGGGCGAGTAACTACCGCGTATGCGGAAGCTGGGTCGGAAGCTGGAAGAACATGGACCTTTTGTCCGGGAAGGAGTTCGCTAATTGGAACCCGAACTTTAGGTTGTCCTACACGAGCAAAACCGAGACCGGCTTCTTCGTGAATAACAGTAACGTGGGCGTCACGGCCGGGTAAAATCCCGTCGAAAGTAAAATCGACAAGGACAGCACGCCGACCATGAGGTACGACAACGACAATATTTTCGTCGCAAGGATGTACAAGGGAGCTAATTCCCAAAACTTTCCTAACAACAAGAATTTCGCCGTGATCGTCCACATCACGAAAAGTGAGTGAGTATGGTTTCATGCGATCTACCATTTTTTGTTACTCCCTCATTAGGCACCACCTCCTTTTTGATGGCAATTGAGCTTGGACATATTCTATACCTGCCTACAATAAATATCAAATCAAAAAAAACGAGCCTTCCTAAAATGGAAAGCTCGTTATAAAATAAAATATTATCTAAATCCGGCAGGGGTGAGGTAGTGAACACCGGCAGGAGAAATACTTCCGGTAGTAGCACCTAAACAGAATGTAAAAGTGTAACTTGAACCGCGAATATTGGTTTCGTAGTAATATGGATTGTTAGCACCAGTGCAAGTACCGTCCGGAGGAACTGGCGCTGAAGGCAGACTAGTTATATATGTAGGTGTCAAATTGACCGCAGTTCCTGCTGGGTTATAAGAAGTAAGTTGATTACTTCCAAAAATAGCTCCCCCAACAGTAGTATAGTTAGTACCGGTTGGATAAGCAGCTACGTCATTATAAAAAAGTTCCATGGCCTTAGCCAACTGATTCATGTCTGCAAGCCTTTTACCGTCACGCGACTTTTTTCTTGCGGAATTTAAAGCAACTAAAACAACTGAAGCTAAAAGCCCAATTATTGCAATTACGACCAAAAGTTCAATTAGGGTAAATCCAGCGCCACTTTTCTTTAATAAGCGGTTATGGACAACATTCTTTTGTCGGGATAAATTAAATTTTCCAACTACCAAGTTCTTTAAAAAGTGGTGCGGGATAAATCCTTTAAGTGTATTTTGATTTTTATTTTTTAATTTCATTTGATTATTTCTTTATTCATTATACCATAAAAAAAATAATCCAGGGTTACTGGATTATTTTGTCTACAATACCATATTTCTTACTTTCTTCGGCTGTCATCCAAAAATCGCGGTCTGTGTCGTTCTCAATTTTCTTTACCGGTTGGCCTGTATGCTTAGAAAGTATTAGGTTTAGCTGGTTTTTTATGCGGGTTATTTCGTTTGCCGCAATAACTATGTCTTTTTGCTGGCCTTCTGCCCCACCCATAACCTGATGAATAAGTATGCGAGAGTTTGGAAGTGCTATTCTTTTACCTTTTTTTCCAGCTGCAAGTAAAACTGCGGCAGCACTGGCCGCCTGACCTATACAAATAGTAGAGACATCGGCCTTTACATGGTTCATAGTGTCATAAATAGCCATAGCCGCAGTAACACTGCCGCCCGGGGAATTTATGTAAAGTTTAATATCTTCTTTACTATTTTCCGCGTCTAAAAAAAGTAGTTGCGCAATAAGCGTGTTTGCGACAGCATCGTCTACCGGTTCACCCAAAAAAATTACACGGTCTTTTAAAAGCCGGGAGTAAATATCGTAAGCTCTTTCCCCCATTGGGGACTTCTCGATGACCATAGGAACAAGTGGCATAGATTAATTTCCTTTCAAAATTACAGATAGTTTTTTTAGTACCGCTTAGTCCTCCGAAGCCTTGGCGAAGGAGGATTCAATTACCATTGGTACTAGAGGCATAAAAGTAAATTTTAGATTTATGATTTAAGATGTAAGATTAGAAAATCCGACTGTGTCATTCCGGCCTAAGTTTACCCCGGGCTCCGATCCGGGGAGCCGGAATCCAGCGTTTATAAATTTCTTATTATTCTAATTGAACTAATTTCTAAAGAAATTCCAATTCCAAATTTAAAATTGGACATTGGTCATTATTTAGGTCAATTATAAATTAGAATAATTAGAGCCTGCCCCGTAATTGATACGGGGTTAATTTGCAGCTTCTGATTTTTCCTCTATTGGTGGTTCAGAAACCGCTTCGGATGCTTCATCTTTGACTGCTGTCTCTGCCACCGCTTCTTCCGCCCCAGCTAGCTTCTCTCCATTAATATCTATTTTCCAGCCTGTTAGACGGGCAGCTAAGCGAACATTTTGTCCGGCTTTACCAATTGCCAAGGAAAGCTGGTCTTCAAGTACGCCTACCTTTGCTTCTTTGCTTTCTTCGTCTAATTGTACATTTATAATTTTAGCTGGGGAAAGAGAGTTTGCAATAAATTTAACCGGGTCTTCGCTAAACTCTATAATGTCTATTTTCTCGCCGCCGAGTTCACCCATAACAGTTTGTACGCGGCTGCCTTTTTGGCCTACGCAAGAACCAATTGGGTCTATACCATCTTGGTTAGCAATTACTGCTATTTTGCTTCTAGAGCCCGCTTCACGCGCTACTGCTTTTATTTCCACTGTGCCGTTAAAAATTTCCGGCACTTCTAGTTCAAAAAGTTTTCTAACCATATCCGGGTGGCTGCGTGACAAAGTAATTTTCGGACCCTTAGCCGCAGGTTCTACGTGCAAAACTAAAACTTTTATGCGCTGCCCAATAGAATATTTTTCTCCGCGGATTTGTTCGCTTGGAAAAAGTACGCCGGTCGACTTACCTAAGTCAACTAAAATGGTATCGCCTTCTACGCGCTGAATAACGCCATTTTGCAAAGTTCTTTCTTTAGCTTTAAAGTCAGAAAATTGTAAGTTACGTTCTGCTTCTCTAAGTTTTTGTATAATAACTTGTTTAGCGGTTTGCGCGGCAATACGGCCAAAGTTTGTGCCAGTTTTTGGAGTTATGTCGGTCTTAATTTCGTCACCAACTTTTGCGTTCTTTTTAAGCTCCTTGGCTGCTTCTACATCTATAAGTTTTTGAGGGTCTTCTTCCACTTCTTCCGGAGTTGCCACTACAAATTTTACGTCGTGCACCTTTACGCCCATATTTTCCGGGTCAAACTTAACTACCACATTCTGGTTCTTTTCTCCGTAGTCTTTTCTAAAGGCCGCGGCGAGCGCGGTTTCTATCATACCTAAAAGCTCATCTCTCGAGATGCCTTTTTCGTCTTCTATTTGTTCTAAAGCCTGAAGTAATTGATCGTTCATATTTGCGATCCGAACCTACGAATTCATCCGAATGCCCCGAAGCCTAAATACATAAGTATTCGGGTCATTCGGATTATGTTCGGATTGTTCGTATCGGTTATATTTAATTGTTATTTAGTTGTGAGCATTGAAGACAAAAAAAGATGAGCACGGCTCATCAGTTAGTATCTTCAACAGCATTCGTAATTATTTTAGCACATTTAAACGAATTGTCAAGTTCGCTGTAGTCTATTACACAAACATCTATTTGCGGCTGGAAATTATTGTATTTTTGATTTTGCAATAAATACAATTTAACTGCCTTTAAAAGTTTTAGCTGCTTAAACATATTCACCGACTCTTCTGCTGTGCCAAATTTAGATTTAGATGTTGAGCGGGTTTTAACTTCCACAAAAATTATTTTTTGTTTGTCTTTTGCTATAAAATCTATTTCGCCCTTTCTTAAACCTTTTTTGTTGTAAACATTTGCACCAATAATTTCGTAGCCTTTTTGCTGGTAGATGGTTTGTGAAAACTCTTCACCACGCTGGCCAAGGGTTTTTGGCTTCTCAATGATTTGAGTTTTTGGTTTTGGTTTCAGCCAGTTAAACATAGCCACAGAGTATATTTTATTTATCTACCGAAAACTACAGAACCTAACTAATTTCTTAATTTCTGTAGGTTTCTGTAGTGCATCTAGATCTGTAGTTCTATAGATTATTGCGGCAGATACTTCTGCCTAACCTGCTGTTTTTCCCACTCTTGTTTTTCTTTGCTGTAATTTTTTATCATTTTTACCACCAAAACAACAAACCAAATAAGGCCGGTAAGTAAAATTAAGAAGGCAACTAAGTGCGAACCAAAAAAAGTTACGTACTCGACTCTAAAACCGTACCAAATTACTTCAAAAAGGCCAATTGAAAAAAATAGTGTAAAAAATTTACCTCTATACTTTGCATCTACCGGACTTGGCGCATACATTGCAGCTAACTTAAAAACTAAACCTAGCACAACCATAGCTGCCCCAACAAAACCCAACGCTTTGTCTGACTTATGTATTAATACCCGGTCAATATCTAGCAAATACGCTTTAGTAAAAAAACTTTTTATATTCATAGGATGTTTAATTAATATACAGATTGTAGTGGCATAAATAAAAGCCGTCAAGGGTACTACCTTTTACGGCTCTAAAGTTCTTTTGTCTAATAAGTCTCTACGAACTACGAACGAGATACGAAAATACGAACAAATCTAGCTTTCGTACTTTCGTTTTATTTCGTATTTCGTAGAAAAAAACTATAGTTTTTCAAACAAAACCGCATAGTGGTAGCCGTCTGCCGTAAGCTCTCGCTCTTTTCGAAGGCCTAAATTCATAAGCCAAGTTTCCACTTGCTGCTGTTCTATTCTTTTGTCAGCCGAAGGCCCAATTGGGGCAGCGGTTTTTTTCCACTCTACTATTAAAATTTTACCCGGACTCTTTAAAAGTCTATACGCATTTTTAAGCAGCTGCTCTTTGTTGTTTATTTCATGCAAAATATTTCCTATAACTACCGCGTCACAGCTGTTAGCCGGTATGTCCAAAATTGGCTTAGCTAAATCGGCCTGATGTATTCGCACGTTTCTATAACCGAATTGGTTGGTTATAGACACCGTAGCAGCAAGTTTACTTTCTTGCACGTCTATTGCTAAAACCGTGCCGCTTCCGCCAACTAATTGTGCAATTGGCAAAACATAAAACCCATTCCCACAGCCTAAATCCGCCACGGTCTGCCCCTGCATAAGTCCCATTTGCGCCACTATTTCACTTGGATTTAAAAATTTCGACATTTTTTGTTTTCTTATTTGTTTTTATCTAACTTATTTAGTCTTATTTTGATAGTAATCAAAACAATTTTTTAAAAAAAATCCTAAGAGCATTAACCCACCTAAGGAAAAAAATATTGGAAATATTATTATACTCCAAGGGTATTCGCCAAGGGTTGAGTAATTAGGATTGTTTACATTATTTGCCGTTAAATAAAAAAGATATGTCCAATAAGAGAAACAAAAACTAACTGCCGATAAAACTAGTAAACTAAAAAGTTTCAGAGTTCGCATATTTATTAATTAGGAATTTGAAATTTTTTAGGGTACTTAGGTCAATTAGAATAATTAGGATAATTTTAACTCTTCATACAGCTTTTTTATCCTTGTCGCTTGTCCCTTATTACTTATCTCTATTAATACCCCATTTACCTGCACCACCCCTTCTTCTTCCATTTCGTTTTTAAATTTTTGTGTCGGATCCAAAAACTTTTTTAAAGCATTGTCGAATTTTACACCAAGCGCGCTGTCTCTACTGCCGGTCATGCCTACGTCGCTTATATACCCTGTTCCATTTTTTAGTACATGAGCGTCGGCTGTGGGAACATGAGTATGCGTACCAACTACTGCTGCTACTCTGCCGTCTAAATAATATCCCATAGTCTTTTTTTCCGAGGTAGCTTCTGCATGAAAGTCTACAAATATTATATCACCTTTTTGCGCCTCCTGGGTTAGCAGCTTGTCCACCTCTAAAAACGGGTTAGTTAATTGTCCGTCAAAAAACTTTTCACAAAATACAGTGCCGTGAAGGTTAATAACCAAATATTGCTGATCATCTTTCGCAAATCTGTAATACCCGTGCCCTTCAAAATTGCCGGACAAATTGGCCGGGCGAATAAGTTTTGGATATTTTTCAAAACTGTCTTTAACCTGGTCTTCCTTGTCAAAACTATGATTGCCACCTGTAAAACAATCTATGCCAAGCACGTCTATTTCCGCCAGTGTAGACGGAGTTACTCCTTTGCCGTGCGCCAAATTTTCAACGTTGGCAATAACCACGTCCGGCTTATACTTCTCTTTCCACATAGGCAAAACCTGGGCAAGTGCTTTCCGCCCAGGTTTACCAACAATATCACCAATAAATAAAATTCTGTTCACAAATTTACTTTATTATTTTTGTAATAGGGTTACCTATATGAATTCCATTAGATATTTGACCACGTTGATCTTCGGGTAAATAATTTTGGTCTTCCCACATATTTCTTTTAGAAGCTATGATTTTAAATCTACTACCCTCCCGGACTAAAGAAGTATCAAAGCTCCGATCATAATGATAAAGGTTAAATTCAACAGGACAGACACCTTTTTCCAAAACTTTTTCCTCAAGAACCATACCCAACACTGCATCATAGCGCCTATAAGATTCTTCGCATTTCTTTAGCATTTCTTTTTGATCTTGCTCGCCTACAAAAACAATATCTTTCACCAAGGGCTGTATACTATATTCATCATATTTTCCATTTTTGCATTTAACCCTCTTAGACTCACCACTTTTAAGAAGGAAATATACAGATCCATTTTTGGTCTGAAAAATTCGCCCAAATCTCTCCTTTTCAGATATAAGTCGATTTATTAAAATTTTTAATTCTTTATCAAAAAAAATCTGAAAAGTAGCTTCTTCTTTTTCAGCTAACTTATATTCTTTTTTGTTAACCAATTTTTTTCTCCAATCCCAAAACTCGGCTTCAATTGACTCCGGAGTAAAAACTTCCTTATGCACTTCGGGTAATATTTTTTCTCCGTTATCTCGCATACTCTATTACCCTAGTTTCTCTAATTACATGCACCTTAATTTCCCCCGGGAATTTAAGTTCAGCTTCCAGTTTGTTTGCTATGTCCCTGGCAAGTTTTTGGCAGCCCATGTCGTCTAGCTTACTTGGACTAACGAACACGCGAATTTCGCGGCCGCCCATTATAGCGTAAGTTTTTTCAACGCCTTCAAAACCGTTGGCCATGTTTTCAAGGTCAGTTAAGCGCTTTATATAATTTTCCAGTGTGTCTTTCCTGGCTCCCGGACGCGCGCCAGAAATATTGTCGCAAGCGTCTACAATTATAGCTTCTATGCTTTGTGCTGCTTCGCTTTTGCCTGAAACATCGGTATCGTGATGGTGGGAGGCTATAGCTTCAATTATTCTCGGGTCTAAGCCAAACTTCTCCGCGACTTTCTTGCCAAGTTCTACGTGGCTGCCTTCTAAGTCCTGGTCTAGGGCTTTGCCTATATCATGAAGAAGCGCGCCTTGTTTGGTTATGCTAACGTCCGCGCCAAGCTCTTCTGCCATAAGGGCGCCTAATTTAGCCATTTCTACGCTATGACGTAAAATATTTTGCCCATAGGAAGTTCTAAACATCATCCTGCCTACCAAATGCACAAGCTTTGGCGGGAAATTAGTTATACCAAGCTCGTAAACAGCTTGTTCGCCGGCCTGCTTAATTTGCTCGCTAATTTCCGCCTTGCTCTTTTCATACGCCTCTTCTATGCGAGCCGGATGAATACGGCCGTCAGCCACCAACTTTTCTAAAGTTAATTTAGCAATATGCCTGCGAATGCTGTTAAAACCGGAAATAACCACGGTATCCGGCGAGTCGTCAATTAAAATTTCCACGCCCATCATTTGTTCAAAGGCGCGAATGTTGCGGCCTTCCTTGCCTATAATTCTGCCTTTCATTTCTTCTGAAGGTATGGAAACTGTTGTGGTGGTGGTTTCACTGGTTACTTCGCCGGCTACACGCTCAATAGCCTGAGCCACTATGTTGCGGGCATCCCTTTCCGCGGTTTCGCGCGCTTCGTTTAAAAGTTTTTTATGCAAGCCCAGCATTTCTTCCTTAACATCTTTTTCCGCGTTGTTAAGCAAAACCTTGCCGGCTTCTTCCCTGGTCATTCCGGCGACTTTTTCAAGGTTAGCCACTACCTTGGCTTTCATTTCCTTTATTTCTTCAGCCGCTGCCTTCATTTCCTCGCCTTTTTTTTCTAAGTCCATTTTTTGGCGGTCTAACTGCGCGGATTTGGTGTCTAATTCTTTTTCTTTCCTGTCTACTCGCTCTTCAAAACGAGCCATTTGAGCCCGAAATTCCGTTTCCTGCTTTTTTGCCTGCTCAATAATTTCTAAAGACTTAGACTTTGCTTCGAGCAGCATTTCCTTTTCTTTGGCTTTAGCATCTTCTAAAATCTTCTCAGCTTTTGCCTCGGCACCACCGACTTTTTTAGAAGCCAAAGTATGCCTAAGTAAGTACCCAACAAGCCCCCCAACTACTAACCCTATTAAAATATATACAAACATAAAATTCCTTACATTCTGTGCGTAAGGCTGCGTATATAGCAAAAATTCTTAAGCTAGTTTGCTTAAGCGATTATCTTTTCCTTAACAAGGATAGAGTTTTGCGAACTTGAATAAATTTCACAAAATTGACTAAAAAGATGAATAAATGCTACTTATTACAGCCTTCGTTACAGAGTTAAACTTTAATTTCAGTACCCCTACAATATCATAATTCACCCTACCTGTCAAAGATGCTATAATAGCTTTATCAGATACTAATCTGATTGAATATACTAATTCTTCAGATTGGAAAATTCGTATATTAGTAATACTTAGTATTTAGTAAATTTATGAAATTTGAACTACCAAAATTACCATACGACTACAACGCCCTAGAGCCTTACATAGACGCAAAAACCATGGAAATTCACCACACCAAACACCACCAGGCTTACATAGACAAACTAAACCCTGTGGTAGAAAAATACGCTGAATTAGCCAATGTAGAAGTAGAAGATTTGTTAAAAAATCTCTCTTCCCTAAAGGTAGACGAGGCTGATAGAAAAGTCATACAAAACCACGGGGGTGGCCATGCAAACCACTCTATGTTTTGGAAGCTTATGGACCCGGCTAACAAACTAGATGAAAAATTGGTTGCCGATATTAACACAACATTTGGCTCAACAGAAGACTTTAAAAAACAGTTTTCCGATGCCGCCCTAAAAGTTTTTGGCTCCGGCTGGGCGTGGCTAGTAAAAGATAGTAATAATAAACTTTCTATCTTAGGGCTCCCAAACCAAGACTCCCCACTTTCCCAGAGCCTAACCCCTGTTCTTGGTCTAGACGTATGGGAACATGCGTATTACATTAAATACCAAAATAAACGCGCTGAATATATAAATGCTTGGTGGAACGCAATTAAATTAATTTAGAATATACAAATTTATTTTAAAACTTTTGAAGGCTCGTTCATACGAGCTTTTAAAAACGCCAAAAAATATTGCCCCGGCGGTGATGTCCGACGGGGCGTTAGGAGGAGAGTCATAACAACCTCCTACAGTTCTATTTGAAGCTGAGCACATCTCTTCTTCACGGTTGCGATCAACTCTCTGGCCCGATCTTCATACATGATCAGGAAAGATTGACCCTCACACACGATGATTGCTTTAGCAGCGTTTCTTGCCGCTGCTTTATAAGCATCAACTAGGGTTTGGCTTGCTGATCCGTTTTTTGCAAGCTCTATACGGAGCCTGCCTTCATGCATGCAAAAGGT
Organism: uncultured Candidatus Saccharibacteria bacterium; assembly: GCA_964484145.1. Lineage (GTDB taxonomy): Bacteria > Patescibacteriota > Doudnabacteria > UBA920 > UBA920 > JAEUSF01. The sequence goes on from CAZAED010000022.1 coordinate 10,469, forward strand.
GGCGTGATCACGCTTCAAAAAATCAAAATCATTGTGAGCTTTAGGCTCTAACATACCACACTCCTTGTTTTTGTACTACCCGTTTCCGGGCGCAGGAGGGGCTACTTTTTTAAAAATAACCCCTCCTGCGGCCAAAAAAAATCCCAAAGCTTAGAAGCTTTGAGAAAAATATATAAATAACAAACTGACGGGAATTACCGAATCTTTTTTCTTATTTTGCTTATAAAAAAAGTGGTGGTTCATTCGTAATTTTATTTATTTTACTCTTTCTCAAATTTTTGTCAAATTAAAACCCCGCCTTTCGCGAAAGGCGGGGTTAAAAATTTATTTAGCTGCTTTCTTAACTTGTTTTACTTTAGCAGTTCTAGGGCTGTTGTCTTGTCTGCCTCTTACGTAGTAAAGCTTGGCTTTTCTGACTATTGGCTCTTTAACTACTTCTAGTTTTACTATGTTGTTAGAATGTAAAGGGAAAATACGTTCTACGCCAATGCCAGAGGAAATTTTTCTAACTGTAAATGTGCCGGTTATGCCTTTGCCGTTCTTTTTGGCAATAACCAAACCTTCAAAAACCTGAGCACGTTCTTTTTTGCCGGTTACTTTACCGCTCTTTGGGTCGGTTATTAAGTCTATAACTTTTTGGTGTACGCGAACTGTATAGCCGGGTTTAAATTCCGGTAAAGTTTTAAGCTGCTCTTGTTGTAAATGGTTAACTAATTGCATAGTATGAATGACAAGATTTAAAAGATTTAAATGATTGACATGATTACTGCAGTCCGCAGCCTAATCTTGTCATTCATGTCAATCTTGGTCAATCTTTTAAATTAATTACAATTGTTTAAGTGTCTTTGAACCTAAATTTTCCAATACTTGTTTTAAATCATCACTCAGTTCTGACTCCGCTTCTATCCAAGTTCCATCCGGCAAGCGGACTTCTATTTTCTTAGCGTGAAGGAATTGCCTTGTTAAACCAGGAATTCCGATCTTTTTGGATCCATATAGCCCATCACCAACTAATGGATGTCCTATAGCTTTCATATGCACCCGTATCTGATGTGTTCTGCCTGTATGCAATTTTACCAGAATTAGGGTGTATTGGTCAAGTCCCTGTTTTCCCTCCTCTCCCTTGAGGGGAGAGGACTGAGGTGAGGGTGATGACAAATACTCCAAAACCTTATACTCCGTCAGCGCCTCTTTTGGCTCAATTACATTCTTAACGTCCTGCTTTCTAAAGTCGCTCTTACTCTTGCCAATTGGCAAATCTATTCTCCCAACCGGCTTTTCCACACTACCTTGTACAAGCGCTATATATTCCTTTTTTACTTTTCGTTCAAAAAAAGCGTCTTTTAAGTATTCATACATTTCCTGTGTCCTGGCTACCAAAATAACTCCGCTTGTATCTTTGTCTAACCTGTGAACTATACCAGGCCTGCCTTCTTCGCCAACTAATTTAATGTCGGAAAAATTATACAAAAGCGCACTAGCCAAAGTCTCGCCCTTAAACCCAGCTCCCGGGTGCACTGTCATTCCGGCAGGTTTGTCGATTATTAAAAGTCCATTATTATCGTAAAGAACTTTTAAAGGGGTATTACTCGGGGCAATTTCTGTCCGCCCACTGGCGGATAAGATTTCAGATTGATCATACACTACAGTGTCGTCTTTCCTAACAACAAATTTGCTTTCTTTTTCTACTTTCCCATTTACCATTACCAAACCGGCCTCAATGTCTCGCTGGATTTGAGAACGGCTTGTATCTTTTATTGCTTCAGACAAAAATTTATCTAAGCGCGTTTTTAAAACCTCTACTTTATAGTTCATAACTAGATTATGGATTTTCACGACCGTGAAAATCCATAATTCTTATTTTATTAAATCAGGGCGACGTTTTATTGTGCGCTTATTCGACTCTTCTTTTCTCCAAGTTTCTACATTCTTATGGTGGCCGCTAAGCAGTACTTTTGGTACTCTAAAAGTTTTTTTACCTACTTTCCAAACTTCGGGCTTAGTGTACTGCGGATATTCCAAAAGGTTTTCTGAAAAAGACTCGTTATGTGTGGACTCAAGCTTACCCAAAATACCCGGCCTAAGCCGCATAACCGCTTCACTTATTACCAATGCCGGCATCTCCCCGCCCATTAGGACATAGTCGCCAATAGAAATTTCTTCGTCTACAAACTGCCTAATTCTTTCGTCAAAACCTTCGTACCTTCCGCAGACCAATACTAAACTGTCTACTTTCGATAACCTAACAGCATCCTTTTGAGTAAAAGGTTTCCCCTGAGGAGTAAGCAAAATAACTCGTGATTTCTTCCTCGTCACCCGTGACTCGTTACCCGTCACTGATTGTATTGCTTTATACAAAACATCGGCTCGCAATACCATCCCAACATTTCCGCCATAAGGCCTGTCGTCTACAATTTGTCTTTCGCCCAAACCAAAACCTCTTAAATTAACGGCCGCTAAATTAAGAAGTCCTAATTTAATTGCTCGTTTTACAATACCAAAACTCTCCACAAAATTTTCTACAAACTTTGGGAATAAAGTAATAATTTGAATATTAAGTTTTTTATTTTTTACAGTCATATAGGTTAACCATCCAGAACGCAGTGAAGGATCGCTTAAAATACAAAAGGGATTCTTCGCTACGCTCTGAATGGATAATGTTATTCTAACAAAATAACCCCAAAGCAGAAAGCTTCGGGGTTATTTATAGCATCAGTGGTATCTGTGCTATCCGTGTATCTGTGATTATAATTTGAATTCGTCTACACTGTCCATGCCGGCGTCTTGCTGTTGCATACCGCCGCCCATGTTGTTACCACCCATACCGCCGCCCATATGACCACCGTCACGAGGAGCATATTCGCGTCTTGGACCTCTGTGAGAACCTTCTGGTTCGTAAATTTTTAAGTTTACGCGGGCTTTGTGCTTAGCGCCAACAACTCTTAAAAGAGTTCTTAATGCTTTAGCAGTCTGACCCATACGGCCAATAACCTGGCCCATATCTTGCTGGTTTAAGTGAAGAGTGATTAACACACCCATTTCATCTACTGTTCGTTCAGTCTTAACGTCTTCCGGATGGTCGACTAAAGCCTTAACAACGAACTCTACAAACTGTTGATCTTGTTCCATACAATTTCTTCTTTTCTGATAGCTGAATTCTTGGCTCGACCTTTGACCCACCTCTATTAATATTTTAGAGGGTCATCCGCCATAGCTTTAGCGAAGGCGGATTTTTTAGCTTTATGCTATCTACTAAAAATTATAAGCGAGCAAAAATTAACTGTCAATTTAATTATTTTTTAATTTATTAAAATTAAGCAGCCGGGGTTTCTATTGGAGCTGGGGTTTCGGCGACAGGAGCTTCTGTAGGAGCCGGGGCTTCTGCGGCAGCAGGAGCAGCTTCAGCCTTAGCTTCCGCTTTTGCCTCAACTACTGGTTCCGCCGGTTTTTTTGGTGTACTAAATGCTCTTACTCTTTCGCCTTCCATAAGCTTATTTTTTATAAACAAATTATGGATTGTTGGTGAAAGTTGTACGTGCTGGCTAATCCAGTATTTAACTCTCTCTTCATTTACCTTAAAAACTTTTTTGTGCGGGTTGTAAGCGCCCAAAATTTCTTGGTGTTTCTTGGAAACAGAAAAAGTCTTTTCCGCGAGTACTATGCGAAAATCTGCCTGTTTCTTCTTGCCTGTTCTTTGCAATCTGATGGTTAACATTTATTTAACATCTTAATATTATTACAATATTTTAGCATATTAAAATAAGCTTGACAAGAGTACAATGACCTTGATACTATCAAAGGAATTTCGAAAAGGAGATCCATGATGAAGGCACGGCTAGTTCTTTTTTCCGCTTGTATGCTCTTCGCGTCAAGCGCAAATCTTCAAGCTGATTCACTGGGAGATTTGTATAGTTCCTGCATACCCAGTAAAACCCCGGGTGTTCAGTTAACGCTCGCTGGGAGCGGGGAGCAACGAGTGATTACCTTTGTGTATTCATCGCGTCCGTCCGGCACGGAGGGCACGCATCACTTCGGGGCGTACAAGTATTTTTCCTGCGTCATCGTTGAGATGGACAAGTTGGGGTACAAACTCCCGAACGGAGGGATCACTATTGCAATGGTTGGATCGTACGAAAGCATGCAGGGAGGGAGCATCGTTGGGATTTTCGAAAAGAAAACCCAGGCGGCGGAAAAGAAAAAGTAGACCCCGTTCAAGACCGCGGCGCAACTATCGGAGGGCGCCGCGGATTTCTTTTATCCGATTTTCGGATCTATCTCATTATTCCGATTTTCCAGAATTTTTAACATGCCTATAAATCCAATAAACGCCGGCTATTAAAATTAAAACAATTATTGCAGTGTCAAACCCATGAAGTTTGTCTCGCAAAGTATTCCAGTGCTCTCCGAGTTTCATTCCAATATATGCCATAAGACCTGTCCAAATAACACTGCCAACAAATGAATAAATTAAAAAAGGTTTCAGAGGCATTCTGGCAATACCGGCAGGGAGGGAAATAAAAGTACGTACCACAGGAAGCAAGCGACCAATAAACGTAGACATATTTCCGTACTTTGCAAAAAACTTGTCAGCAATATCTAAATCGTGATGCGAAACTAAAATATACTTACCGTACTTTTCTACAAACGGTCTACCACCGTATTTTCCAACTTCGTAAATAAACCAACTTCCAAGCATACTACCAACCCCCCCGGCTATAGAAACCCAAAATAAAGTAAACCGTCCGGTGTAAACTAAATACCCGGCAAAAGGACCAATAATTTCACTAGGCAGCGGCACGCAAGCACTTTCTATTGCCATTAGCAAACCAACGCCAATATAACCGGTGCTGGAAATAACACTGACTATAAAATTTGTGAGGATAGAAAAAATGTGTTCGATCATAAAGTTAGTGGGTAGTCGGTAGTGAGTAGTCGATAGCCAATCCAAGTGCTTGCTACCTACTACCAACTACTTACTACTTTGCTGATTCTATTTTGCAAACTGTTTAGCCTGTTCCAGCTTCACCGAAAGCAACTTACTGACTCCGTCGTCTCCCATAGTAACACCATAAAGCATATTAGAATGTGCCATAGTTTCGCGGTTATGAGTTATGGTAACAAACTGCGCTTGCTGACTTAAGCTGCTTATAATTTGCGCAAAGCGGATAGTGTTGGCGTCGTCTAGCGCTGCATCTACTTCGTCTAGCACTACAAAAGGCGAAGGGAAGCAGGTTAAAAGCGAGCAAAGTAATGCTATAGATGTAAGTGAGCGTTCCCCGCCAGACAATGCCTGTATAGAAGCAAGTTTTTTATTTGGGGGGGTTGCTTTAATATCAATACCAATAATATTTGAGGCGCCGTGTTCGTATTTCTGAACAATTTTTTCCTCCGGCCGAAGGTCCGACGAAGCTTCAACGAAGTCGGATCGGGATTCATCATCAGCGGATGGTAATTCTTCTTTGGGTTCATCTGCCTTCACCATACTCAAGTATGCTCTTCCCCCATTAAACAAAATACGGAAATAGTGTTCAAACTTTTCATTTATTTTGTGAAAAGCTTCATTAAATTTTGTTTTAATGTGACCGTCTAATTCGTCCATTATACTACGTAAGTCGTCCATACCCTTTTTTAGGTCTGCCACTTGCGTGCTTAAGTTTGCGTGTCTACTTTCAGTTTCCTGATACTCTTTAAGCGTTAATTCGTCCATCCCGCCTATCATATCTAACTGGTTCTTTAATCTGGATATTTTACCCTCAAGCTCTTGCTGGTTTGTAGAATTCTGATGGTTAATTGACGTACTTTGTATTGCGACTAATTCAGTCTCTCCCAAAATCCTCTTTACTTCTTCAACCAAAACTTCCATTTGTGTGTCTAATTTTGCCTTCTCTATGTATAAAGCCGATTCTTTGTCTTTTATTTTTGAAAGTTCGTCCTGCTCTCTGCGCAAAATGCTTTCTCGTTCGTGCATTTCTTTGTTAGCCGCCATTTGCGCGTTTAAAAAGTCTTTAAGAGCGTTTTCCGCAACCAAAATTTCTTCTCCCAATTTTTGGGCTTCTTTTTGAATTCTGGTTTCTTCAACAACCAAGTCCTTTAAAAAATCTTCGGTCGAACTACTGGAAGCTTTTTTAAGCTCCAACTCTAAATGCAGTTTTTGTCCTTCTAAAGTTTTAAGCTCCTTACCTAAAAAGTCATTTTCCAGTTTAACTTTTGTTAAATTAAGCTCAAGCTCCGAAAGCGCGGCGGTTAATTGGTCTTTATGGCTAAGCGCGTTTTGCAGCTCTTTTTGCAAATTCTGAAGCTGCATTTGCGGTGCTGCCATATTTTCTTTTGCCAGGCGATTAAACTTTAAGAAAGATTGTTTAAAATGTCCGGCCTGATTTTGCACAGCAGCCCAATCTTGTTTTTCTAAATTTTCAAAAAACAAGCTAAAACCCGTTTCCAAAGCTATTAACTCTCGGTTAAACCCTTCCCAATCTATGCTCTGGGGGGTTTGAATTTTTTGGTAAAGTTCGCTTAATTTTTGACTTATAGCATTAAGCAATTTAGACTGCTCAGAAATTTTTTGCTGATATTCTGAATGCGACATTGCGGCTGCTTGCATTTTTTCAGCGACATCTGCAATTTTTGTATTAGTCTGATGAAGCTCTACCTGCAAAGTTTTAGCGTCACCCGTGCCACTGCTTTTATGGCTTTGCATTTTTCCGCGCACTAAACTTAAATCTTCCAGTAAATTGTTTTTTTGGCTTTGCAAAACCTGCAGCGCAGCCTGCAAATCTTTTTGCTTGGCATTAGCCTCGCTCTGACCGCTGGCATTCTGACTTTCTAAAACTCTTCTATGTTCAAGAATGCTTTTCTCAACTGCTTGATGGTGCCCGGACAAAACTCCTAGCTGTTCCAAAAATACATCTATTCCGGATTTTAAAGTAAAGTAGGTCTTACCAAAAAATTCTCGCTGATATATTTTTAGTTCTTGCTCTAGTTCCGCCCTAGCTTCCATTTTCTTAGCCTGACGACGGAGCGATTTAAGTCGAGGCTCTATTTCGGCTATTAAGTCTTCCGCGCGCATTAAATTCTGCGCTGTTTGTTCAAGCCGTCTTAAGGTTCTGTCGCGTTTTATATAGTAGCTTTTTACTCCACTCGCTTCGTCAAGCAAATTTTTAGTCTCTGCCGGCCCGGCCAGTATCATTTGGTCAATTGTGCCTTGCCCAATAACTGTATAGCGGGAAGTTCCTATGTTGCTCTTTAGAACCAAGTCTATAATATCGAGCAATCTCATCTTTTGCCCGTTAATTAAATATTCACTCTCGCCAGAACGGTCTATTCGGCGGCCAATAGAAACTTCGGCTGCGTCAATAGGAATTCTCCTATCGCTATTATCGAAAGTAGCAAAAACTTCTGCAAAGCCCATACGAGCTTTTTTGTCTGAGCCTGCATAAATTACGTCGTCGCTTTTTTTACCTCTTATTAACTTTGCTGATTGTTCGCCAAGCACCCACCTTAAACTATCGGCAACATTACTCTTCCCGCTCCCATTAGGCCCCACAATAGCAATAACCCCCTTAGCAAATTCCATAGTGGTCTTTTGCGCAAAGGACTTAAAGCCATGAATTTCTAAACGTTTAAGATACATTTATTTTTGTTTCAATAGCAATTATTACTAAAATTTATTTTCCTTTAATGCATTCTCGGCGGCCGAAAGCTCTGCTTCCTGCTTACTTGGACCAGTACCGCGTCCAACTTCTTTTTCTCCCACATAAGCTGCGACTACAAATGTTTTGTTATGGTCTGGACCTGACTCACTTACTACTCCATAGGTAGGCGTTACAGAAATTTTTTCTTGAACTAGTTCTTGTAGACGACTCTTTGGGTCTAAGTAAGTTTCGCCCTCTATTATTTTAGGAAGTTCGACTAAAATTTCACGGGCTATAAAATTTCCGCAAGCCTGGTAGCCAGCATCTAAATACATAGCGCCAATTACTGCTTCTATACAGTTAGCCAGTATAACTTGTCTTGCTCTTCCGGTGTCTTTAGCTTCGCCTCTAGACATAAGCAAGTATTTTTCAAAACCAAGTCGCCCAGCAATACCAGAGAGAATTTTATAATTAACTAAGGAAGAACGAAAGTTTGTAAGCTCCCCTTCCGGGTGTGGGTAGTTTTTATATAAATACTCAGTGGCGCAAAGTTCTAATACAGCGTCTCCCAAAAATTCCATTCTTTCGTTGTGCGGCAAATGAAAAGACCTGTGCTCGTTTAAATAAGAGCGATGAGTAAAAGCGGAAAGATATAAGTCCGGATTATTAATTTTGGTTTCTAAAACTTTTTCTAATTCTTCTTTATTTAAAGTTGGCATTATATATTTTAGACTACGGATTGGTGCGAATAGACAGATAGCCAATCTATATATTCGCAGAAATCCGAGTTTTGTTAATTATTTTATTTACAGCCCTACTTCGCTCTTACTACGTAAGTGCTTCGAAGGGCACTGCTTCGAAATTACGTAATTAACCGTTTTATTACAACAAAAGCTACTTAGAGTGCTTGCACTGCGTAGCTTTAGCGAAGCAGTGGTGGGCGGTACAGGGATCGAACCTGTTACCTCAGTCACGTCAAGACCGCGCTCTACCAAGTGAGCTAACCGCCCCTTTAATTACACATTCTGCTCAACCGCAACTGCCGCCGAAACCGTCGATTTTTCTTCCTCCAGCTCCTTAATCGGCTTTAATGTTTCTAAAAACAAAAAAACCAAAAATACATTAAGTAAAGCCGAAAAAAAACTAATTATTACTAGTGCAATAAAAAGCAATACCCATATTGTAGCAGACTCACGAAAAACTGAAAACTCTGACAATTTATACAAATAATTAATTAAGTGCCCTAAAGTCATAAAATAAAAGGCTTTACAAAGCATTAAAATAAAAGCAAAAATAGCTGCCAACGAGACCTTCTTACTCCAAGCAGTAAAAGCTATTTGCCAAGAATTTAAAATACTAACATTAAGCAAAACAATGTTTAAAAGCGAAATAACCAATGTACCGAGTACTATACTGGTGACTAAGGAATAAACAATCCAGTCAATTTGAGCCCACAACAGGAAAATAAAAAAACAATAAACAAATAAACAATTTATAAAAACAAAAAAAACTCTTTGAAAAAAATTTTTTCTTAAAATTATTTCGGTTTGTTTAAAAAAATTTGCTTTTATATCTAACCAAAAATAGCTTGATATTAAAGCCAACAACAAAGCGGCTATAAATACCCAAGCCAGTATTTTGTGATCTTGAAAATTTAACCAAGCAAAAAATATTAAGCACAAGCTTTGTGCTAATGCTAAAATCCACCAGCGCTTGTGGATGCCGGTGGATTTTAGCGCTTGTAAAAAAATCTTTACAATGTTATTCATTTTGTTTTAATAACTACCGAAAAAAATTTAAGCGGCTGCTGATTCAGCAGCTTCTAAAACTCCAAATTCCGGCTGTTGTTTTTTTTCTGCAGGTATAATGTCTTTAACAATTTCGTTAAACTGATCCTGTTCTAAAGTTTCTTCCTTTACAAGCCTTTCAGCAATAGTGTTTAAATAGGAACGGTACTTTGTTAAAGTTTCTGTAGCTCTCTTATACCCCTCATGCAATATTTTACTAATTTCTTCATCAATTTTTCTAGCCACATCTTCACTATAATTTCGCTGTTCAGAAATTTCCCTGCCCAAAAATACCATATCATGGTGCTCACCTAAAGCTATAGGTCCAATTTCATCGCTCATACCATAATTCATAACAAGCTTTCTGGCCATGTTAGTGGCGACTTTTAAGTCATTGGAAGCGCCGGTGGTAATTTCATTAAATACCAATTTTTCGGCGGCATTGCCGGCAAGCAGAGCGGCAATTTCGTCTAAAAAGCTCTGTTTTGTGTGTAAATGCTTGTCTTCGGCTGGAAGCTTCATGGTATAGCCGGCCGCGCGGCCGCGGGAAATAACTGAAACTTTATGCACTGGATCAGAATACATTAACACTGCGCCAACTAAAGCATGGCCGCCTTCGTGGTAAGCCGTAACTTCTTTTTCTTTAGGAGAAAGTATATGACTCTTTCTTTGAGGCCCAAGCATAACTTTTTCTACCGATTCTCTTAGTTCTTCGTTGCCTATTATTTTTTTGTTTAGTCTGGCCGTAAATATAGCCGCTTCGTTAAGTAAATTAGCTAAGTCTGCGCCCGAAAAACCAGGCGTACGTTCCGCAATTTTTCGCAAGTTTACGTCTTTGTCGAGTGGCTTGTTCTTGGAATGAATTTTCAAAATAGCTTCACGGTCGTTAATATCCGGCAAGTCAAGCATAACTTGTCTGTCAAAACGCCCCGGGCGTAAAAGAGCAGGGTCAAGCACATCCGGCCTGTTAGTTGCCGCCATAACTATTACATTGGTGTCTGTTTCAAAACCATCCATTTCCACTAAAATTTGGTTTAAAGTCTGTTCTCTTTCGTCGTGCCCACCACCAAGCCCAGCTCCACGTTGTCTGCCCACTGCGTCTATTTCGTCTACAAATACAATGCACGGCGCGTTCTTTTTTGCTTTTTTAAATAAATCTCTAACTCTGGAAGCGCCCACACCCACAAACATTTCTACGAATTCAGAACCTGAAATATGGAAAAATGGTACGTTAGCTTCCCCGGCCACAGCTCTTGCTAGCAAAGTTTTACCCACGCCAGGAGAACCTAATAGCAAAACACCTTTTGGAATTTTTGCTCCGAGTTCCAAAAATTTTTGTGGGTAGCGTAAAAAGTCCACAACTTCTTTTAATTCTTCTTTTGCTTCTTTGGCGCCGGCTACGTCTGAAAACTTAACTAAATTTTTTCGCTCATCTGAAAGTTTTGCTGAAGACTGGCCGAAGCTCAAGGCGCGGTTGTTAGCTCCTTGCACATTGCGCATTAAAAAGTAAATAAAGAAGCCTACTACTGCAAAAGGTAATATAAACGGCAATAAGTTATTAATAAAATTGCTGGTGGCAGACGGGGTTTTCCATTCAATGCTTTTAATTTTAGCAATTTTTTCTGCATCTACCCCGCGATTTTTAAAAAATTCGGTAACATCCCCCTTGGGACCAAGTCTGGCTTGCTGTTTTACGTCAGAATCGGTAAGTTTGGCAGTCAAAGTATCATCACTAATACTAATGGATTCAATTTTTTCCTGGGAAACCAAATCGCTAATTTTTGACAAAGCCACAACATCCACTTTTTCAGTATTGGAAAAAGCATTAAAAATGTAAGAAAGTACCAAAAACCCAAGCAAGATTAACAAAATATTTTTTATAATTTTACTCATAGCAAGTTGTTAGTTTATAGTTGTTAGTTGTTAGTTGTTAGACAAGAAGTACAGCCAGTTTATTGATTATAAAAAATTTAAGGATATAAAGCAATGGTAATTAAGTTTCAAGTTGAAAGTTATCAAGTTATAAAGTACAGACCCCTGCATTTACCCGATAACCTGAAACTTTGCATCTTTTAACTTCTTTTGGTGCCGGGGAGAGGACTTGAACCTCCATACCCTTTCGGGCGTCAGCTCCTAAAGCTGATGCGTCTGCCAGTTTCGCCACCCCGGCTAACTAAAAAATTATTCGCTAACCAACATATTTTACTTGATTATTGACAATAAATCAATTTATTGGCCAAATTAAAATCCGCCTAATTTTAGGCGGATTTTTCTATTTTATATATATGCACTATACGCTTCCTGAAGTTAAAGTATGCGAGATAACTCTAACTATAACAAAAGCCAAGCTTACTATTACAATGCCAATAATTGCATTAATTAAGGCTTTCTTGCCTTTTTCACTCTGCTCTTCGTTACCCGCAGCTGTAATGTACCAAAAACCACCAATAACTATAGCCAGTACCGCTATCATTCCCGCAAAAATAAGCAAATAGTTAATAACTTTTATAATTAATTCGCTCAAACTACCAGAACATGCAATACTCCCCGGCGTACAAGGGTCAGTTTTAGGCAAACACATCTTGGCAGCAGAATCATATTGTAAGTTTGGGTCATTTCCACACCAACTTGCATTTGGTGCTGGAGTTCCAGTATTACCTCCAATATAAGGAGGCACAGTGGGCGTTCCCCCACTATAGGGGTCAATAGATGGTCCGGGGGGCAAGTTACTATTAGTAGGAGGTACCGACCTAACAATACAATAACCCGTATTTACGTTGCAAATCTGATCAGATGGACATCCTAAATTTTGTTCATTTTGAAAATCACATGCTTGGGGCGTCGCTAACGGATAGCATAGTTTTTTACTAATATCACAAACTTCCCCTGCCATACAGTTTGCACTAGTGGTACAAGCAGCTCCGGGTGTAGTTGCGCGTTGAGCATTTACAGTTAAAGGTAAAACAAACAAACTTAAAGTCAGGCAAAAAAATAAACCTATTGAAAAAAAATTTTTTAATAAAAGTTTTAACATTTTTAGCTTTCGTTATTACCAACTAATCTTGTTACTACTGCAATTAAGGTCCAAGAAAGAATTATAACTACAATACCAATTATGGCGTTAACCATAGTGGTCTTACCTTTTTCGGCTTGTTCTTCGTTACCTTGAGATGTTATGTAAAAATAACCACCGACAATAATAAATACTACCGCTATCATACCGGCAAAAAGCAGCATTATATTTATAACATTTATAATTAACTCAGTTACGGTTGAGGAATTAGAAATCCCGTAGTGAGGAAAGCTAGTTCCCACTCTGTCTAACCCAGCCCCCACTCCCTGGCCTCCGGCATTAATTTGAGCCATTGCCGCAAGCGGCATAATAAAAGAAATAATTGGGGCAAAATACTTAGCTATATTTTTAAATATTTTTTTCATTTGTTTAAGTTTATAATAAATTATTTTGAAATTTAAAATTTTAAATACCAAAATAATTTATCCAGCACCTTACCAATATATCCTAATAAATCTACGGTAAATATTTCGCTTCCTTAGCTATAATAAGTACATTCAGGAAGGTGCTGGATTTATTAGGAATTATCCCGCGCTTATTTTTTAAGTAAGCGCGGGATAGAATTTTATATACCAGTCGCGTTTTGGCTACTGACCAAGTTGGAAACTACGTTTACTATAATCCACGAAAGAACAATAATTATAATACCAATAATGGCATTAATAACTGTGCCTTTGCCTTTTTCAGCTTGTTCTTCGTTGCCGGC
>CAZAED010000023.1:0-4886 GCA_964484145.1 uncultured Candidatus Saccharibacteria bacterium
GTTCATATAACCCAGCCCCCCGCTAAGCGGATTTGGCTGACCCAGAAAGAACCAGACCACAACCGCCGCAACAACGGCGACCGGAACCCAGAGTTTCTGGGACGAAAGCCATGACCAGTCCCTGACTGTCTTTTCTTTGTTGACCACCTCCGTGACCCCTACTGCGGTTGTCCGCAGTTTGTACGGTTCATAGTCCACGTCTCCCTTTGCGTACTCGTCGCGCTCCGCCCTAAGGCTGGTGTTTTTAACCACCACCAAGAGCATAACAAACAGAGCAACGAACAGAATACCGAACGGGATGTAGACGTTTGGCCCCATACGATAAACTCCAAAACCCAGAAAAGAAATATACAGAGCAACGCCACCAAGCACAAGAACAATGGTTGCCCCGTGCACCCACTTGGACAAATCGTGGCCGACCACGTCGAACCCCTTTTTGGACATGAGCGTGACGGCTGAAACCATACCAATTGCCACGGCGAACATAAGTCCAATCATGCTCGGCGCCGCCGAAAGCGCGACTCCTAGCAAGCAGATTCCTAACACAAACAGGTTGAATGCGCTTAGCTCCTTTTCGGTTAGCCGTGAGAGCTCCTTGCGCGCGGCTTCCGCCTCACCTTGGTCGTCCGATACCGTCCTGCGGAGCAGGTCAGTAACAGTACCAACAGGCGCCGACAAAAGCGCGAACAAGGCCTGGATTGCCGTAGTGGCCAAAACGACCGGAAGAACACCGATCATTGTGACCATGAACCCAAACAGTACCCACGCTCGGGTCACCATTTCAAGCTCAAATACCACATACTTGCCAACTGGAAAACTACCTGCCATGGAATTCACCACACCACCAATTGGCATAACCGTCTGAATAAGTCCAGACAGGTTGTCCACGGTAATGTAGAGAAACAATGCTGATAGTCCCAGAAGTCCGACGAATAACAGACGGCTGAAGTTCAAAAACAGGTAGACCAAGAGTACGACCCACGCAAGGCCGAAAATCCCAAGGCCATACTTAAACTTCGTGTTAAACGCCGCGGGGTCGGCGGTGGAGCTGCCGAGGACCATACTGTACAGCATGACCATAAGCCCAAACACCGCGAACGTACCAACGATGTTGTACAGGCGGCCGCGAAACGCGGCGCCGTCGGGTTCGCCGGCGTCCGTAACGAACCCGTGGCGTACAAGCCACAAGTTCATGCGCTTGGGAAAATTTTCAATCCCCTCTGCGCCGGACAGAACCAGCGAGTAAAGCAAAACCAACAAATTGCCATTCATTGTTTTTCTCCGTTCTTTCTTCTGCAGTTTCTTGTCACGCGCTTTTTAAAGGCGCACAAATCCTAACTTCACCCACCGCCGCTTCCACTTGCCCAGAGCATTCCATGCATCCGTCTTGGCCGCAAGTTCCCGCTCCAATGAGTCAGTTGCCGTAGTGGAGCGTTGCTTCTTAGCCTCTTTCCACGCGATTTCCGAATCTGTTGGTTGAAGAAGAACACCGTTCTGGTAGAGATAGGCTAAAAGCCTCTCTTCCGTCTGGCACTCTCGAACCATTGCGCAGTTGCCCTCAACAGACTTTTTTTCGTCTTTGTCGAGCATAACGGTTTCGCGAAATCTGCTTTGCTTGTCGTAGGTATTTAAAACATTACAGCAGAGCTTCGCGAACACAAACGGAAAATCTTTCTCAGCCGCCTGTCCTTTCTGAAACACGGTAAGAACTAAATCCCACCGTTGTTTCATTTGGGCTTCGTCCTGCAGGCTAATTCCTGTGAGGCCGAATGGTGCGTCCGAAATCTGTGAAGCAGAAGCCGGAGCTGTTGTTCCCACGTTGCCGCTTTGAGCGGCTTGGGATTGGCTTTTTACCCCCGCTACGTCGCGAGCGAGTTTTGTCATCCCCACAATGTGGAGAAGCAAAACTGCCATGTCAGCAACGAAGGGTAAGGACTTCAAAAATTTCTGAAGCCCCTCGTGAACGTTTGATACCTGCTGTGCCGCATTCGTTACTACTGAAGCAGCTGAAACTGCAGGCAACGGAGCTGCCGGAGCAGGGTGCCCCGGAGCTGGCCTGTCGTGGCCGTGGTCTGTTGCCATAGTTCTTTCTCCTTTCTATGGCTTTCTAAGATAAATTCACGCAAACAGGGGTTAAGCTGTTTGCAAAATTTCACTTGACTTTTTCCTCCTATACAAGTTGTCAAAGAACTCTTAGGTCAGGGGGTTGTCCCCTGCCGCAACCTATCTTGCGATAGATGAAACCAAGGTAAACTTTCTGCCTCTGTGTGTGGTGCAGACAAGGGCAGAAAAAAAATCCTCACGTGGAGGATTTTAAAATTTACCGAGGTTTCGCCCACCACAAGTTTACCCCGTAGTGTCCCGATTTGTCGGGTCTACTACTGGGGTTTACCCCGTACTGAAACCTTTAGGTTTCTAGTACAGGGGCGAAATCTTATAGCGTAACGATTTTTCGTCCGAGCCACCACGTCCCGACGAAAGAAATAATGTTAAATTTTCAACCCAATATTATAGCAAAAAACCCGCCTTTTGTCAAGTATATGGCGGGTTATTTTATGGCTTATTTATAGGGTCTGTTGCAGAGTTTCTTTGTTTACTCTTTTATCTGCTTTAACCATTCACCCATTTCCGACTTAATATTGTTAGTTTCCTCTTGTGCCCACTCACCCATTTGAGGCACGTGTTGTTCTAAAAAAATTTCAGTTGCTTGAGCATTGCCGCTTTCTAAAAGCTTGCCAAGCTCGTCTTGTAAACTGGCTGACAACGAATCAAAAACTCTAAGTAAAAGACGTTTTTGAACAAGTGTAATAATTTTTTCTAAAATTTCTACTTTGCGTTCGTCCGGCAAACTTTCTATTCCCAAAAGCGCAATAATATTTTGTTGGTCTATTGGTAAATTCATATAGTTTTTATAACTTTAATAACCTTAACGAAGATTATTTTTTTAATATTTATTCATTTGGAATATTAAGCTTGTCGCCCATATTCATTCTTAAATAAACGGCCTTTGTTAAAAGATAGTCCTTAAGGTTTGTTTTTGCTAAGAACTTTTCGTTATGAAGTTCAGGTAAATCGTTTTGTAATAAAAAGCTAGCCAGACCTTTGTACTTACTTTCAAATTCAGCTTCTTGATTTATATTCTGGAAAAAATCTTTCAAAGACATTTTGCCAAGCTTGTTTAAATTCTGAGCTGAAACGTCCATAATTTCAAGTTGCGGCTGAAGGGCTCCGCCTAAAATTTTGCTTAATCCTTTGGTAATTGAAATATTCTTAAACTCACCCTTTAGTTTTGACATTAGTAATTCCCGATTTGGGGCAAGTTCAGCAAATTTTTCAAAACCTTTTTTAGTTAACATATTTGCTTGCTGCTCTTTTACAGTTTCCTTAAGCGCCTGCACAGCCTCAGCCTCATGGTCTTTCTCTAAATTAGCTTCAGCGGAGTCACGCATTCGCTTGTCTGCCGCACGGAATTCTTTGTAATCCTCTCTAAGCTTCTCGGTTATTTGCCTTGAAGCTTGCATTTCCTGTCTAGCGGCCTCTGCACGCGCCTGCGACTCGGCTAATTGTTTGTTTAATTCTGCAGGTTTAGGGTTTTCGGGAGCACTCTCCGGAGTTTCAAAAGAATCTTCTCCCGCCGCGTAATTAATAGCTTGGTCATTTTCTGCTAAAGCAGAAGTTTCAAACGGTTTAATTGATGCCACTGCTTGCCCAGTAGCTTCCCCTGCTTTAGCCGCTGGCGTAACATCCTCTTGTGGGTAAGAATATTCAAGCTCTTCTGGAACTACAGACCCGCCTAATCCGTCGTCCGAATGTGCAGCTTCTACAATTTTACTTCCGCTTAACTCAGTAGAAATCGCTGGTGACTTTTTTGCAGGCATAAAGTCATGATCTTCGTCTATTTCCATTTTGACTTCACCGTTTGAACCAATATTCATTTTTGCCTGGTACATTCGGTTTAAGTCATAGTCATCTCCGGTTCCGACATTCATTTCGTTGTCATGCGCGTATTGTAAAACATACCTATGGATTATTGCGCCATCAGTTTTTATAGCATTACCCGCAACATCTACGCCTACTTTTATAGTTTTATCTCCTGCTGTATAAGACTGCTCTTTCATCCAAGCTATCATTTTACTGTAAGCCTCCGGGTTCTTGCTCTTTAAATCGAGCATTGTCCCTTCTATACCCCTACTACCGGCATGAAGCTCTACCCCTCCATTTTTAATTTCATACCACGCTTTGCCGGGTAATTCCACCTTACCCGAAACAGGCGCCTCAACTTCAGCTACAGGAACTTTGCCAGGCGCTTGAACCTCGGGAGCTTTTGCCTCTGCTGCCGGAAGTTTTGGAGCATTAGGCTTTGGGGAAACTTCTGCCGGTGCAACTGACGGTTTTTTTACATCCGCACCTGCTTCTGGCTGTGGTGTTTCTGTTGCAACCCCACCAGACCTTGAACTACTTTCGGTTAATTCTGTTTTATTTTTAAACAAAGAAGCTAAAGCGCCGCTTGCAACTACCGCGCCTGCAAACACACCCAAACTTCCGCTAATCTTTTTAAGTATTTTTCTTTTTACAATTTTTTCGTCTAAATTAAATTCTATATTATTAAAACCAGATTCAATTATATTAGCTGCATCTTCTGGTAAATAATCTCGGTTAAGGTTGTTTATTTTTTCTGCCAATCCCGCTTCGTATTCTTTATATAGCGCTCTATATTCAGGGTCGTCTTGTATTTCAGCTAAAGTTTTACCCATTAACAAACCTTTAGCTTCTAAATTTTTTAATTTATTTCCCGCTACCCAATAACCGCCCTCTGTTACTGCTTCGTATCGGTTAAAATATCTGTCTAACCAATTAAAACCAATTTGGGCTAGCTTCTCTGTACC
>CAZAED010000023.1:4896-22549 GCA_964484145.1 uncultured Candidatus Saccharibacteria bacterium
CCAGCTAAACCACGCCTTAAAGTAATAGCGCCCCACCCTACTGCACTTGTAGCGCCAAATCCTAAACCTATGCCAAGTAGCCCGGCGCTAATTACGGTTCTGCCGTTTAAGCCTCTGGCTACAAACTTGCCCACTTTTAGCTCCGGAATGTTTCTACCTTTTACCGAAAAACCCGGTATAGTAACTTTATCCAAAAACTTTGGGTTAATTTTAAGCTGCTCCAAAGCCCACTCGCCGTTATATTTACCTAGCTTTTCGTAACCTTTGTTAAACTTTTCTAAAGCTTCTCCTGCCTTGCGCGTTACAACGTTCTTGCCAGCTCTTTGGTCTTTCTTATTTTTAATTCTAGCTTCCAAAAGTGATGTTTGTTCTTCTAAAAATTTATCTGCCCCTTGCGCCACATATTCAGCCCGAACTTGCCTGTATTCCGCTTCCGATGCTGCCAATGTAGCTTCTATTTTGTCAATTTCTGCCTGCACTTTTGAACTGGCTTTTCCTAACATTTTTTTAATTATTCCGGTTTTCTCATGTTCTTTTTTTGCCTTTAAATATTTTTCTCTGGCCTGGTCTACTCTAGACTTTAAATCTAAACTGGTAGTCGGATTTAAAGCAGCATCTATTCTTTTTAACTTGTTTAAAGTGACCGGACTAATTAATGAGTAGTCTAAAATATTTTCTAACACTTTATTGGAAAGTTCTCCTTCGTACTCGCCTAAACTTGCGTCGCTAAATTTAATTTTTACCTTTCTTTCTGTTAAATCTTTTCCAGCTCCTTCTATAACCAAACTGCCGGCCGCTCCGTCCATGTTGGCAACGCTGCTACTTTGCCCAAGGCTTAGCCTTAAGGCCTGCTTAATATCGTTATTAACCTGGTCAATAAATTTTTGGTAATGCTTGGTGGCGTATTCCTCTCCGCTCTTAGTTAATTTAACAATCGCAAAATCATCTGTTATTCTTTTTATTTTAGCATCTAAACTTTTATATTCAGCCGACTTACCGTTATAAGCCAACTCATGAATAATTTGTTCCTTTAAACTAGTAATTTCTAAAATAATATTTTTTACATAATCCTCGCTCTTTTCAATATTTTGCTTTTCTGCTCCAGCCGGAGCAGACGGTAAATTTAGACTTTCAATTTTTGCTTTTACATTTTCCTTGTTTACTACTCGAACCTCGCCATTATTACCTTTTGTTATTAAACCTTCTGCCTCCATTGAATTCAATATTACTTGCGCCTGGTTTGGGTCGCAACCAATGGCCGAAATCAATTCTATCTTACCGACTCTGTCCATATTTAAAACCGCCTGCAAAGCTTCCTCGTACTGAGCGGGTTTTTTTACCTCTGCCTTCTTAGCAGGCGCTGTTTCAAGCGGTTTTCCTGGCATAGCAGGCCTCTCCAAAGCAGGTGGCTTTGGGGCAGCGTCAGGTTTTTTTTCGCCTGACGGAACTGGCTCAGGCTCTTTTTCTTCTAAAGCCGCACCCCCTCCTCTATTTTTCCTTAATTGAGCAAAGTGCGCAGCTCGATTTGTGTCTGGATTAAATGGCATAAATTTTATTCTTTATTAACTCCTGGGCTATTTAAAAATTCCTGCCAATCTTCAAGCAAGCCCTCTTCTTTCATTGCGTTAATTTCATTGTACTTTCCTCCGGCTTCCCACCAGAGTAAAAACGCGTCTCTTGCTTTCTCGGTATTTAGAACTATGTTTGGGCTTTCCAGTGACTTAGCAAAATCACCAAAAAGCATTTCTTTATACTCCAAAATAACCGGGTGTTTTTTTTGGTCTAAAGCATCCATTACCTCTGCGTTCCATTCATATGCCCTCTCTTTAGTTTCCGCTGTATTGCCTTCCCCGCTATACTCAAAAGCCACCAAAGCTACATTGTCTGGCTTGCCGTCAAGCTTAGCAACTTCATCATTATAGTCATTTATGTTTTTTTGGCTTACACTTTTAAGATTAAATAATTCTTTTAATTCTTTTTTCTTATTTGTAAATATTGTAACTTTTTCTTCTTGCCTACTCTTTAATTCTTCCACTGCTTCTTTTAAAGTTTTTCCGTTTAAAAAGTCAGCTATATTTTGCGAACCTTGCTTTTTTTCTTTAAAATCATCTTCGGCCTCGTCAAAATTATCGCTTACACCGTCTGAAAATATTAAAACTTTATAGCCCTTTTCAAGTTTATAAGAAAACTTTGTAGTTTTGCCAGGCTCAGTACCTTGTACCACATTATAAACACCAGGACCAGCTCCTTCGTCTTTTGTTTCAAATACTACTTCGCCTTTAATATTTACGACTATTAAACGAACGTCACCGGCCATAGCACCATGCATAATGCCTTCCTGGTCAACACGAGCTGAAACATAACAAGCCCCACCTCTGCCAACTCCTTTATTAAACATTTCAACATAAGCCAATTCTTGAACTTGTTCATAGGAAGTATTGTTTAAAAAGCCTTTCTGAATTTGCTCAGCTAAAATTTCTGCTGCTTCTTCTCCATTACCCATTCCGCCCATACCGTCTATAACCGCAAAACCATTTTTTTCCGTATTAATAACTATCCTGTCTTCATTGTGATCTTTATACCCAATACCCTTATTTGTATAAAATACCACCTGGCCAATAGCAGTTTTAATTTCCGTAACTTCCACGTCTTTAAAAATTTCTACCAAAGGCTGATATGTTTCTGCTTCATTAACCACCGACTCCTCCGCTTCCGGAGCTTCTTCTCTAGAAGTAGCCTTATAAGTGCTTCTAATTGCTTTAACAATAGTCTTTACTAAAAAACTCTCGCTTAAAGTATGGTTTCTGTTTATAACAGAATCGAACTCTTTCCAATCGCCATCTGGAAGCAAAGCCTTAAGTTCATTTGCAACTTGTAAAGCAAAATCAGCTCTTTGTTCTTCACTCTTCAAATTAGCCTGCTCAAAAGCCAGGTTTAAAATATTTTTAACTTCTAATATCCCCCCAGCCCCTAAAGCACTTAGCTCCTTAGCCAAATTTTCGGCAGTCGGTTTTTTTTCGTCGTTTCGTTCCTTAATATTCTCGCCTAAAATCTCACTTATGCTTTTTGGGTCAACTTTAAAATCCACACCGGCTTTTTTTAATGCCTGCTCACCTACTAATGCTAATTTTTCCAAAAATTCCCTATTAACCATATCTTATTTGTTTTTACCCTCTTCAATTAAATGCAAATTACTTCCAATTTTAAACATATGAAATACCGCCCGGCGAGCAAGCGTCCATTCCAACTCACCAACTTGCATGTATAATGCTTCTAATTGTTCTTTTTCTGCCGCAGTTGCATGCTTAGTTAAAGTTTCAAACCTTGTTTGTAAATTTTGAATTATTAACTCCTGCGCTTTTTGCATGGCCGGATGCCTTAGCAAAACCTCGTCGGAATATTTGTCAGCCTCCTGACCAAATTCTATTACTCTTTCCGGCAAACTTTCCTCTGGTGCTAAAATTTCCGGCTGTAAAATAGGAAGTTCTTTTTCTTGCGCCTCCCCGCGGGCCTTTATAGGTTTTTTTAAGGGCTTTAATTCTTCTCTTATTGCTCTTTGTAAAAGTCTTTCTCCAACATTCGGCAAACCCGTATTTAATAAAATGGCTCTAACTTTGTTAATAGCATTTCTTTCCCCTTTGGGCAAAGCCTCCCAGGTACTATTGTTTTTTTGCTCTCGTTCTTTCTGAGCTATAAATTTATGCATTAAAAGCCTAGAAACAACTAAGCTTTCAAAATCCATTTTTGACTCCATTTCTAGAATGGTCTTAGTTTCTGCTTCCTTGCCGTACGAAAATTGCAGCCTAGGCAGTCCGGCAGGATTAAAAACTTTTATAGCCGGCAAAAAACCTTTTTGTTTTTCAAAAAAAGCTTCAACTGCGTTTTGTACTAAAACCGCCTGCGCGCTATTAACTTCCTGCCCTGCGTTAACAGGCAGTAAAAATTCGTTGCGGTGGTTTTTATTTTTTACTTCTTTCTCAATATTTACCCCTAAAAATTTCCGTCCGCTTTTTTTCTCTAAAACTACCGCAGCTTTCTTACCTGCTTCCAAATTAAACTTTTCTATTTCTTGCAACTGAGGATTAGAGACCTGTTCTGCATAACCCGGCCTCTCTTCTATTTCCTTAGCGCGGTCAAAAGCCGCTATTACCGCCTGTTTTAAAATTTCCAAGTCTGAAATTGGCTCCATACCGTCTTCTTCGTAAAATTCCAAAAGCCTTTGAGCCCGAGAAACTTCGCTGCTTCTATTTAACTTTTTTAATATTAATCTATAAAACCTTTCTTCTTCCCTTTCATTAAAGGTGCCAATTATATGTTCAATTTCCGCAAAAGTCACTTTTCCAAACAAATCTTCCATCATAGAAACCAAGCCATCCGGCGTAACTAGTCTGTCTTCCGGCTCCGCCGGTCTTTCTTTTCCTGCATAACGCTCTTCTAAAGCTCTTCCAAAAGCCTCCTGTATTTTACTCGGCTTGCCAAAACATAAAGCAACGGCCTCAAAAGTTTCTATGTAGTCCGGAACTTTTGCCCGTTCCTCGGGACTTAACTCGGAAAGCTTTTCCCTCCTGCTTAAATTTTTAAATTTAAAATAATTCTGAACAATTTCTTCTCCCTGTTCTAACAGTAATTCAAGCTCACGAGTATGAATTCCCTCAAAAACTGCTAAAACAAAGTTGGCTTGTCTTTGCTCTAAAACCGCTTCAGAATTGCCAGGTTTTGCGTAAAAACCGCCGGTAAGCTTGCCGGTTTCATTTACCTCGTGCTTTAAATGCCTAACCGGCACACCTTTTTCTAACTCTTCTTCTTTGTGGTAGTAATAGCCGTTATAATTTACATCCGGAAATTCTTTTCTATATTTTAAACATTCTAAAATTAAATCTTTTTCTTTTAAAACTTCCAATACCTTTGCTTTAGCCTCACTAAAAGGTATTTCGTTTTTTCTATTGTCTGCCAAATAGACCAAAGCCGCGCTGTCTTCTTGCCCGCTACTTAACACAGCGGAGGTGTATTCCAAACTGCCTTCGTTTTCCGCAAGCATTCGCCTAAACGCTTCGCTTAGCTTTTGTTTTTCTGCCGGCTCACCTGAATTTACAACTTGTTCTAAAGTTTCTGAAAGAGGGACGCTGAAATCTATAACAAAAGTTTTTCTGCCTTTGTTTATGGCAGCTCTTATCTCTAAGCTGCCGTTTTCATAGCCACGTGTTTTTACGTCTGCCATTCTAAGCAATTCCACTGTGGTGTCTTCCCTATGAGCCCTGGCCAGTTTTTCCACCAAGTGTTTTACTTCGCCGTCCGGCATTTCTCTAACATTTTCTTCAAGCTTTTTTGCCTCTAAAAGTTCAGCTTTACTTTCAGGAGCGTTATGAGTTGTTATATAGTCTTGTATTATTTCTAGCAGCAAACGCTTTACTTCTTTAGGTTGCCAATTAGCCGCCCCTGCTTCCCTAAGCTGGTTAATGCCGTGCCTTTCTAAAAAATTGCTAAAAGCGTCCTGGGTTTTAGGACTTATTTCGTGCTTTCTTTTTCCGCCTGACTTTTTTTCTACCACTAAAGCAGGCTCAATTTCCCGGCCTGCCGACTCTTCGGCTTCGTCATCTGGTTCTACACTTGCTTCAATAATTTCCGAGCCGCTGTTTAAAAGTTCTTGTTTGGAACCGCCTTCCGAACTATGAGATAAACTCATATTTTTGTTTCAAAATTAAGACTTAACTTAAAAATCTTTATATTACTATACCATAAAAGCGTAAAAAGTACCAAAAAAAGTAAAATAATTTTTATAAAAAAATACCCGGGGTTTAGACAAGCTAAACCCCGGGCGCGGAAACTTCCGCTTTGATGTTAGTGAATACTAACTATAGGAATAATGATCTTGGCCGCGCCCTGAACCGGCCACAACCACCACCCCAGTCCCGCTGCCGCGCCGCACACTGCGGGCTTCCACAAGTCGGACTTCTTATGGACGTCCACACAGAACACGGGCGGTATCCAGTGCCACCACGGGTGGCCTGGAACAACTTCGGTCACGGTCGGCGGTTCGGTCGCGATTATTACAAAGGTGCACTTAACAACATGCCCTTTGTCATCTTCACCCCGAACCTCCAACTCATACTTCCCCGCCCCAGCAAAATGTTGGCGGGTCAGCACAACCGAGTCAGTGGAAGAAAGCTGGGTCTGGCCGTACCAGTACCCCAGAACTTTCACCCCTGGCCAGTTTACCCGAAGTCCGAGCTGCATATCGTCCGCAAGCACAACCGCGTCGAGCGGCTGGCTCGGAACGACCTGTCCGCAGTTCGGACAAACGTGCGGTGGTTCTGACGGAGGCGGCCGGAGCTGACGGTTTTTGACAATTACGTTGACCACAGGACCTTCGCCCTTTGTAATGCGGGACTTGGACAAATTCCAAAGCTCCCACACACTAGAACTAATTTCCTCGGTAATATCGTAATTGCCATCGACCACCACCACACTAGCCTTGCCGTTCTCATCCGGCTTTACGCAGGTTTCCCCCACGCAGAACCGAAAGAGTCCAGTTGGCACAGGCAGCACTTCACCGTTGGGGCCAAACGCCTCTTTAGTGAAGTTCACCCGAATTGTGGTTGGGGGCGCAGGAGGTGCTGGCGGCGGAATTTCCCAAATCCGCCTAACCTCGTTTCCACACCTGCCGTCCGCAAGACGGCCGTCGGTGTGACGGAAGTAGCTGTTGTTGTCGGGCCACCGGATGATTTTCCATCCGTCGGCCGTAAACTCTTCCGCGCACAGCTTCTTTCCGTGGTCTTTGACCACCACGGCTTTTTTCAAGTCCACTGCCTCTTCCCACCAAGTAAGCTTGTTGCGAAACTTGGGCTGGTAAACAGTGAACTCCCCGGCGGCCAAGCATGCCTCAGCAGTATCAAAGAACATTGGTTTGCCAGTCTCCGGTTGCTGCGCAACCATCGAACTGGCGTTTACGAGCAACGCGATTACTAACACTAACATAGGTATCCACATACGCAAAAAAACATAACGCTAGTTACTAGTTTAATATAACCAGTAATTTTTATACGTTCTTACAAATGTGGATACCATTATTTGTTTCCTCCGTTTTCCCCGGCAAAGTATTTTTATTCCAAATCCGCTAAGCGAACCAAAATATTATTTTTTTTACCAGGCTATTAAAATAGCAAATTCTTGGCTACTTTAATAGACTAACAAACTTTAATTTTAAAGATGAGCGAGGGAGTGGCTTTTTAGTTCCACTCCCTCTATGTGTATACCCTACCCGGCAATTGCTGCGGGGTAAGGTGAGCGTTATTAATTTGACGGCCGCATTTGGACAGGTGGCGGCTGTGATGCCGCCGTTTCCACCTGCCCGTTTGAGCCAAACTTGCACCACTGCCCGGGAGGGCACTTGGCAGGAGCACCGCGCTTTGCGTGAGCAGCCGAATTTGGCTTTGCCACCGCAGTTGCCTGCGGCTTGGGCTCGGCCAACGCCTTCTTCTCCCCACGGTTGCCGCTTTTGGCCGTCGCGTCGTACACGCGAGTGGCCTTTGCCATGGCCGCGGTTGCGGCCTTGTTGGCCTCAATCAACTGCTGCTTGAAATGGTCGGCCGCCGACTTTGCTTCGTCCGCGGTCCTAACCGCAGCCTCAGCCTTGTCGTAAGCACCGTCGGCCTTCCGTTCGACACGGTCGAGGTCTTCCTTGCTTGCAACATCCCCGAGCGAGTTTTTCAACCCCTCGAGTGCGCCAGCTAGTTCTCCGGCCGCTGTCGTGAACCTCACGTAGCGATCGTCCCTGAAGGTTGCGTCGACGATAGCGCCCTTGCGAGCGTCCTCGATGCGTGCTACGGCCTGCTTAGAAGTGCCAGGCCTCGACGAGTTAAGCAGCGCCAGAATCTCCTTCGGGTCAATCCCATAATGCTGAGCCATGCCCAACAGGAAAGACCGAAAGAGCTTCTCGTCGCCACCGCTCGTTACAACCGTAGAACCGGCCAAGTCCAGCGCGTCGTTGATGGCCACAGCCGTCTTTTCGTCGCGGATGGCGACTTGGTTCAAAAGTTTACCATCAACCTTAACCACCAACCGCCCTTCGATCGCAGGCTTGAACTTGAACTCGAGCGGTGATTCTTTGGTCACCTTGCCCTCGACCACCACTTTCGCGGTGTCTTCGGGTTCAACGAGTTCAACTTTCTTACCACTAACCGAGCAGACGAAAGTGTTGTCCGCGTTCACAACTGCGATTGCTGCCTTAACCGACCCGGACGTCTTGCCCGTTTCGGCGTTATAGCAAGTCGGTGCGGCGTTGGCTGTGAAAGAGAATGCAAAAGCCAACGCTAACATTGTGACGGTGCCGGGGTTCACGCCTTTCTTCTCTTTTGGTTGTTTCAAAAAAGCAATCAGCAGAGCGAGTACACCTAGAACCAGAGCGCCCACCGACATCCACCAAGTGTGATTCGTTGAAGCCGCTATGGCCTCTCGAATCTCATACGCTACCACCTTCTTGAAGATGTCGGACTCAACTACGGACTGCGGGGAGGCGTGGGACATCCTTTCTTGGTGGTTTGCGAGGGCCGCCGCAATAACCTCAGACAGCTTTTCTTCTGTGAGTGGCGAGGACTCCGTGGTTTCTGCGGCGGGAGCCTCTGCGGCAGCGGTCTCGGCGGGCTTGGCAGCTTCTGCTGCCGGAGCCGGATCCGCCTTTTTACGGCCGAGCTGGGCGGACATAATGTTAGCAGTGGCCGCGAGGACCACCGCGAAAACAAACAAACGAAAAAAGTTGCGCATGGTAATTCTCCTAAAGGAACTAAGGGACATGTCGTGATGTCCCTTGCAAAAAAGTTTCTACAAACAGTAAACACTAATTTTACTGCAAGGACACAAAAAACCTTTTCACAAGGGACATCTTTCAAAAAAATAACGCTTTTCCTCCTTTACCCCTTAAATTCAGCTAAAAGCTCAATTTTACAGGGCGCGTTTTTTGTAATGTACTAGTCAAAATATACTGGTATAAACCATTATTTTTTGACCCTACATTATAGCAAATAATTGCCTATTTGTCAACCCGCTCTGATTTTAAAATACTATTTTACTTATAAATAAGCCATAAAAAAATAAGTGTCTAAATTTAGCTCATATATAAGGCCTTTTTTTACTATAAAAAACAAAAACCGACGAGCCCATATTTCAGGTACTCGTCGGGAATCTTGCAAACATTGGTTGTGGCTTAGTTGCCGGCTATGTTAACCGGCTGCCTTGCGTCCGTTAGCGTTGGAGGCTTTGGGTTTTCTTCCTTGAAGGCCTGCCACTCCTTAAGGAGATCCGGCTCCCCGGCCAGAAGCTCCAAAAGCTTGGCCTCGTCAAAAGCCCTACCCGCCCTCCATCTACTTTTCGCGGCCAGCAGAACTTGTTCTTGAGCCGTTACAGGCTCTTTGGCGGGCTGAGCCACAACAACAAGCTTACGCTCGTTGTCATGACGCTTTATGAGCAGAGAAGGCACTACATCCCCCGACTTTTCAGCCGGTGGAAGGACTTGCTTGGGCGGCGGCATCTTGGTATTACGTGCTCGCGTCACAACCCTTACCTGTGCATCCTTCTCCATAAGTAAATAAACAATGCCCCAGATAAGACTAACAAACGCAACAGACCAAAGTACACCCACCTCTAGGCCGTCCCACCAGGGCTCACTACCCTGGCAAACCATGCCCTTTGGTCCGAAAAAACCGCACGGAGGAAGTGTCAAACTTGACACTTTGTTTTCCTGCGTCTGCAGAACCTCGAACGAGAAAGGGGTCACCATCTCTCTTCCATTCTTCGTAATGGCTAAGAAAAACGTTCCCTTCTGTTTGGGCGGAAGCGTCAGCCTGCCCGTAATTTCCGTGTCGGTCCGGGATCTAACCCGAACCTTGGAGCCAAGTCCAAAGAACCGCGGACTTGCGTCCGCAAGGCCTGAGCCCGAAATGAGCAATTCTACCACCACCTCTTGCGAGGGATGGGATTTTACCTGCATAGGCTGCAGGCTAGTTACCTCTTGCGCTATGGCCGAAGCCACGCACAAAAACAAACCCACCAATGTGTTAATCATGTCATCCCCCTCTAAGGTGTCTTTTAACGCCCAAATAAGGCGCTGGCAAACAAGTAAATTTTAAATTTACAAATATGTCAGCACCAAATTTTGACTCTATATAATACTAAAAACCCTCGCTTTTGTCAAGGAAAAAAGCGAGGGTTTTTGTTTTTTACTTTTTTACTTCTGCTACCACAACTGTAACATCGTCTTGTTTACTAAACCGGCTTGCAAGAGAATTTAGCTGGGAAATTTTTTGCTCTAGACTAAAACCTTGGTTTTTAAAAATATCTTTAGTTTCTGATGATTTAAGCAAAGGTACAGCGCCGTCGGATATAACTAAAATTGCGTCGCCCGGCTCAAATAGCTTTGAGTAAAATTTAGTAATCATTTCAGAGTCGCTAAAACTGCCGGTGTAAGACCGCCCAGACTGAGAAATTTTATTGGTCCCAATAGTTAAAACTTCAAACTTGCCGGTTTTTGCGGAATAACGCGAAACTTCGCAGTTGCCCACTGAGGCTACATTTATACTGCCATCCGGACTTACAAACGCGACCGCAGCTGCGGCATTGCCTTCTTCCACTCTGCCGCCCAGACTTAAAAACTGCTTTTTATAAGGCACTTTGCCTTGCCCTTCTTTATAAAAATCCCGAAAGAATGTTTTTATTGCTTGCTGCCTGCTTTCCGGATCTTCCAAACTAGTTTTATTTTTAGTAAGTAATTGGTTTGCAATAGTCACTAACTCTTTGGAAAACTCTCCGCCTTTTTTGTGGTGCCCGTCAAAAACCGCAAAAAATCCCGTTTCGGGATTTTGAATATAAGCGTCTTGATTTTCGGACTTCTGACTTACACTAAAAGCGCGGGATAAAAAAACAAGATTCTCGGCTGTTGCTTCTTTTTTTTCTGGGGCTTCAGGTAACGCTTCTTTTGGGTTAGTAACCGTTTTTTCCTCTAAGTCCGCTTTTGTTTTTTCTGAAGGTCGGGGCGAAAAAAAACTACCAAGATCGAATCTTTTTCCGGGTTCAACTGGCGGGCGGGATCTACTCATACATTTAAAATAGCAAATTAAATACTTGTGTAAAAAACCATTTACTCTAAGGCAATAAAGATTTAAGCCTTCCTACGCTAAAGCTTCGGAGGATTTCAGCTATAAAGACCTACGGCAGTAAGGACTTAAGCCACCTTTTAGCTTTGTCTACGCCGGGATGTTTTAAAATAGACGAAAGGGAGGAATTAAACGAACGGCTTCCCCCGCCGGTACCGTATTTTTGTCCCCACAAAACAAGACCAACTGCCGTGGCAAAGGAAGCGTCGGTTACGCGATCTATGACTGTGTCTATGTTTTGTCCAACTCCCATAGAAGAAGGCAAACGCAAATGTTTTTTTGCAAATTCTACCGTGCCCGGTAAGTTAGCTCCCCCGCCGGTTAAAACTATGCCAGCCGGCAATTTACCGTCGCGGTTAATTCGTTTAAGTTCCGCGTTAACGCGGTCAAAAATTTCTTCAAGCCTAGCTTCTATAATTTCTACCACCAACCCTCTTAAAGTAGTTTGTTGTTCACTTGGGTCAAAGTCGGCTAAATTTATTTCCTGGTTCTTGTCTACTGCCCGTATGTCGCAATGCCCGTAAGCTATTTTTACTTTTTCCGCGGTTTCAATACCCGTTCTAAGCCCAATAGCTAAGTCGTTAGTTAAGTGTTGGCTACCAATAGGAATTATGGAAGTATGTAGCAAGTCGCCTTCTTCGTAAACTGCCACACCCGTAGTACCCGCGCCTAAATCTACCACGCAAACACCTAAATCTTTCTGTCTTTTAGTTAACACGCTTTCCGAAGCGGCTAAAACCCCCAAAACCAATTCACTAATTTCCAAACCCGCCTGTAAAACGGCGCGGCTTAAATTTTTTACAAACGGACTACCGGCCTGCACAATTATGCTTTCAACCTCAAGACGAATGCCGCTCATACCGGCCGGATCTTTAATGCCGCTTTGGCCGTCAAGAGTAAAACTTTTTGGAAAAACATGCAAAACTTCTCTGTTAGACGGTATAGATATTGCCTGACTTGCATCTACCACACGCACAACATCGGCCTCGGTAATTTCGCCGTCAGCCCGAGACACAGCAATTACGCCGTGAGAATTTATAGAAGAAATATGACTGCCGGAAACAGAAATATTGGCGCTTAAAACCGGAACTCCGGTCATACGCTCTACTCTTTCTAGCGCGGTAGATATACTAGACACAGCTTCTTCTATGTCTATAATTACACCTTTGCGAAGACCGACCGAAGGTACTTCCGCCGAACCAATAACTGAAACTTTACCGGCCTGGGTAACCTTCCCCTGGACAGCCCGAATATGACTTGTGCCAATATCTAAACCCGTAATGTAGTGCTCTTTAGCCATTTTGTAAATTAACTAAAATTTTTATTTCTTATAAAACTGCAAATTTCTAATTAAGTAATTGCCCTAATTTCTAAATAAAACCTAATATCTAATTAATAAATGTCCAAAATTTAGACTTTAGGCATTATTTTAGGTGAATTAGAAATTAGAAATTAGAATAATTATTTATCAGATAATTTCTGTTTAAGCACCTTCGCCAAAATACTACCATCGGCATTTGTACCAGCACGCATCTTTAGCGCTCCCATAGCTTTACCAAAATCTGCGGCTACAAAATTACCTGAAGCTATAACTTCTTCGGCTATTTTTGCAATTTCTGCTTCTGACATTTGAGGTGGTAAAAATTTATTAAGTATTTCCGCTTCACTTAATTCTTTTTGGGACGATTCGGAGTTGCCCCCTTTTTGGAAAGCTTCAGCCGCTTCTTTACGTTTTTTTATTTCTGAACGAACTAAGGCTAAAATTTCATCTTCGCTTAATTCTTCTACCATTTTTGAGACTTTTTCATTCTGAATTCTAGTTTTAAGCCCACGCAAAACACCTACAGCTATTTGGTCTTTAGCTTTCATTGCGGTTACTAAATCGGTTTCTATTTGTTTAAGTGAAATCATTTATTTTAGTTTATCAGGTTATAAGGTTCGTAAAGTTTATAAAGTGGTGATTCCCAACTTTATAAACTTGATAACTTTACAAACTTTCAACTCGCCACTCTATCGGCGGCCGTATCTGCGTGTAGTTACTATTAATTTGCCTTGTTTCTTTAATTCTTCTTTTTCAGCTCTTATTTGCGTGCGCCTTCTGGCTGCTATTCTTTGCAAATTTCTGGACTTAGTACTCTGAAAAAAACGAATTTTGCGGGCACGAATAAGCACGCCGCTTTGCTGAATTTTGCGGTTAAAACGCCTTAAAAGGCTGTCGAACGACTCGTTATCTTTCTTTTTAACTTCTACCAAACTTAAAACACCCCTTTCGTGGATGAGTAATTAATCAAAAATATTATATAATAGTTTTGAATTTTGGTCAAACTTTACAGAACAACAGATGAAATACACTACGAATGCCCACAAAAAACTACAGAACCTAGTCATTTAGGTTCTGTAGTTTTTTGTAGTGTATTTTATTCCGCCAGCTGGCGGAGTATTTTTGTAATCTATTCAGCCAGTTTCTTCCCGCCTAGCAAATGCAGGTGCAAATGCGGAATTACCATACCGCCGTCGCGGCCAACATTAAAAATAAGTTTATAACCTGTTTCCCCTACTCCAAACTTCTCGGCCATTTGCTTAGCTGCCACAACCATTTCTCCCAATAGTTTTTCGTCTTTTTCTTCTATGTGGTGCACAGACACAATATGTTTTTTAGGTATTACAAGCAAATGCACCGGGGCTTTTGGTAAAATGTCCCGAATTACTATAATATTTTCTGTCTCAAATAAAATTTGAGCCTCAAGAGTTTTGTTTATTATGTTGCAAAATACGCAGTCGTTCATTGTTTTAGCTTATCAGCTGATAAGCTTATAAGCTGATCAGCTATTAATTTATCGGCCAAGCCGCTTCTTTACTTCTTCTACTATCTTATCATAAGAAATTATTTCTTGCATACCACTTTTTACGTCACGCAAAATTACCATTTCTTCTATAGCTTCTTTCTGACCAATAATTAAAGCAATAGGCGCTTTTTGAGTTTCAGCCATTTTAAGCTGGTTCTTTACCCCAATATGGCCGAAATTGTCGTTAACGCTTACTTTACTCGTGGTTAAGTCTCTAAACAACCTTAAAGCTCTTTTGGCCGCAAGTTCGCCCAAGGGGACCAAGAAAACTTCGCTTAAAGTGTCCTTTTCAACTTCAATTTTTTGCGTTTCAACTAATTTGCGCAAAGCAAGCAAACTGCCGACAAAACCAAAACAGCAATAGTTTTTGCCGCACAAATTCTGCATTAAATTGTCGTGATAACCGCCCTCACCAATTAAAAATATTTCATCGCCAATTTTGTATTTAATAGCAAAATTGGTACGGGTATGACCGCCGGGACCCGAATACAAAGGGTTTAACTGATACGGAATAGAAAGCTCGTCTAAAGCTTCTAAAATATTTGTAAAATGCTTGTTAGAGTCTTCGCTTAAAAAGTCTAAAACCGTGGGTGCTTCGGAAACAATAGCCTGACAGTCTAATTTTTCACATCTTAGAACATTAAGCGGTCTACTTTGTAAATGTAAATTACAAGCATCGCACAAGTCATTTTTACGGCCGTGCAAAAAGTCGCCCAAACTGTCCTGATACACTCTTTGGCAAGCCGCGTCGCCAAGATTATTTATTTCTAAAATAGCGTCAGGTAACCCTAAAGAATTTATTAATTCCCAAACCGCGGAAATTGTTTGGGCTTCGGCCAAATGGGTAAAATTTCCAAAAATTTCCACGCCAAATTCAAAATCCTGAAAAATTAAGCCTTTGTCTGCTTCCATTCTGGAAACAAAACCAGAGTATTGCCATTTCTGAAAGGGCGCTTTATCAAAAAGCTTGTGCTCATAGTAAGCGCGTAAAGCAGAAGGCAATATTGTGCTTCTTATTCCGACATTTTGGCTTTGCGCCAAAGTCGAGACCTGAGAAAATTTACCCGGCCATTCTCTGTAAAACTGTTCATACAGCCTAGTTTCTTCTAAAATTGGGAATTCCGCGCGCGAAAAACCATAAACCCTGGCAACACGCTGGAATCTTCTTAAAACTAAATCACTTAAAAAGTCACTGTCAGTTAACAGGTCTATTGAGCCCGGCAAGCTGCCTATTTTTTTAGGCACATAACCGGAATTCCCGCTAAAATTTTTTTTTGGCCTTCCCAAAGTAGTAAACCTTTTACCTTTGACAATTTACATTTGACTTACCGCAGTTGCAGCTGTCAAAGGTTAAATGTCAAATGTTAATTGTTTTTTAATATTCCGCTCCTCTTATTACTCCAAAACTACCAAAAGGCAAAACTCGCAAGAATACTCTTCCGACAATATCATTTTTTGGCAAAATTCCCCATACTCTGGAATCACTACTGGCCATGCGGTTATCTCCTAAAACAAAATATTCCCCTTCGCCTAAAGTTAGTGTCCCGTTACTACCCAAAACCCCCAGAGTTTCTATTTGGCTTGGTAAATAGTCTTCTTTTAAAGTAAACCCGTCCGGATACTCTTTGTTTATAATAATTACGTGTCCTTGGGAAAGCCTTACGCTCTCGCCCGGCAAGGCAATTACCCGCTTAATGAAATATTCACTTATATTTTTAGGATACTTAAAAACCATTACCTCCCCGCGCTTAGGTTCTGACCCGTGCTTTAATTCCCAAGAACCCAAATTCCAGTCGGCATAAGTAAAACGGTCAACTACTAAATAGTCGCGATCGTGAAAATTTGGAACCATAGAAGAACCGCTTACTACAAAAGGTTCAGCAATAAGCAGCCTAAACGGAGCGGTTATAATAAAAGCTATCACAAAAATTTTAAATAAATCCCAAAAAAACCCGGCTACAGAAGTTTTACCTTCAGGGGTCTGATTATTTTGTATGTTTGTTTCTTCTAAACTCATGAATGGGTCTTTTGCCGAATATGCTTTTGTAACGAAATTTTAAAATTTCGAGCAGATTGGCACAAATAAATTTTGATGTTTAACCGGAGGTTAAGGGGAAAAATTTTTTGGGACAAAATGCCGAAATTTTGAAATTGCAGTCAAAATGATATTCGGCACTAGACCCATAAATATTTAAGGGATATTTAATTCTACCAATATTTTAAGGCGCGTCAACCCCGTAGAGCAAAATTACAAAGCTTTTCTTAAAAAATGTTGGGGTTATAGACTTTCTTTACTAAAAAACCTAGCAGTAAAACTAAACACTATTGCCATTTGTCCAAGATACTCTTATTAATTCTGACAAAATTATTAAACTGTCTTAGGAATAGCCAAAATAGCCTGTTTTATACTATAATAGATAGGCAATTTGCGTGTCGCACAGGTAAAATAACAGAATATACGGAGCTGCGCAAGCATTATTAGCAAATACCTTATGAATGAATTCATGCCACGCGAAGCGGGTTCCCGCCAGCCGGGACAAAATATTGATTCTGTCGTTCAAAAACGCGCGCCCGCTGTACAAACCTATATTAAACCAAGTTTCCCGCAGCCAAAGGCTCCCAAAAAAAGTAAACTTTTAAAGTATATTTTAATTTTTATATTTTTGGGTATTGTTTTCCTTGGTGGGGCCATTTTACTCCGTGCTAATGGCTTGAGCAATAAAATATTTGTTGGCCATACCTTCACTTTTTGGGGACAGGTTAAGCAAATTGTTACCGGAAGCGACCAAAAATTAATTGGCGAGGACTTAGGTCAAATAAATATTTTGCTTTTAGGCGTTGGCGGCGAAGGTCATGAAGGACCGTATCTTACCGACACCATGATGCTGGCTCAAATAAGGCCTGACATAGGAGCTGTAAGCTTAATTTCTATACCTAGGGACTATTGGGTAACTTTGCCTAAGAATTTTGGTAACCAAAAAATTAATGCGGCGTTTGCCTTAGGTGCCGGCAAGGGCGACAATAAAGACTTTAATACCGGGGGTGAATGGGCCAGGCAGCAGGTAGAAAAAATTTCCGGCCTTAACATTCCCTACTTTGCGGTTATTGACTTTAGCGGCTTTGAAAAAGCCATAGACGAAGTTGGCGGCGTAGACATAACCATAGAGAAAACCTTTACAGACTCAGAGTATCCAAATTCCACTTTCGGATATTTGCCACCACAAACTTTTAAAGAAGGTCCGGCTCATATGGACGGAAAAACCGCGCTCATTTTTGCCCGCTCCCGCCACGGCAACAACGACGAAGGCAGTGACTTTGCAAGAAGCAAAAGACAGAAAAAAATTATTGAGGGCTTTAAAGAAAAGGCTTTAAGTTTAAATTTAATTTCCGACATAAATACATTAAACAAATTGCTTGACGTTTTTGCCAGCCACTTTCACACAAATATATCCCCTTCCGAAATGCTTCACTTGTCTAAACTAAGCAAGAATGGAAAATTAAAAGACGTAATTTCCGAAAGCCTTGACCCTACTACCCGCTTAGTCTGCGACGGCAAAGACGAAACTACAGGCGCTTACATAATTTTTATTTGCCCGGATAAAACTTCTGTTGACTTGCAAAACTTTTTTAAGAACAGCTTTACCACCGGAAAAGTTACCGAGG